>NZBC01000073.1 GCA_002687715.1 Planctomycetota bacterium
CCGCCGACGCCGGCGTGATCGCGGCCGACGATGAAGTGGGTGCACCCGAAGTTCTTGCGGATGATGGCGTGGAACAGCGCCTCTCTCGGCCCGGCGTAGCGCATCGCCGTGGTGAGGCCGGAGAGCATGACGCGGTCCTTCGGGTAGTAGTGCTCGATGAGCAGCTCGTACCCTTCCAGGATCACGTCCGGCATCATGTCGCCCTTCTTCTTCCACCCGATCAACGGGTGGATGAGGAGGCCGTCCGTCAGCTCCATGCCGATCTTCTGCAGATGTTCGTGGGCCTTGTGGCCGAGGTTGCGGGTCTGAAAGCCGGTGATCGTCTTCCACCCGCGCTCGGCGATGGCCGCTCGAACCTCTGACGGATCCTGATCATAGTCGGCCGGGATGAGGCTCTCCGAACGCTCGAGCAGACGCACGGGACCGGCGAGGCAGCAGGGGCCGCCCTCCATCATCCGATTCACGCCCGGGTGCGCTCGCTCCTTGGTCCCGTAGACCTTCTCCGCCTGGTCCTCGAGGTCGATGGTGAAGACCTGGGAGAGCTCCATGAGGCCGCAGGGCTTGTCTTCCGGCGTGTTCCACAGGAACAGCTCCTGCCCGGGGGATAACTCGTCAGCCAGCCCCTTCGGCACCTGGAGGATGACGGGGATCGACCACGGCGTGCCGTCGGCCAGGCGGACCTCGTCGCACACCGATCGATAGTCGCGTTCTCCCAGGAATCCGATGAGCGGGGAGAAGGTGCCGTTGGCGATCTTCTCGACGTCGAGGACCTGGTTGGCGTCGAGCGAGATGCGTTCGAGCCGCTCTGCGCGGGTATTCTCGTCGGCCACAGCGTCCAAGGGGATGCGGCGGTCGATGAGGACGCCGCCCATGGGAGGGTTCATTGAGGTCGCAGTCATGGGCGTCGTCGATCGGGTCGGTGGGGGTCGACCAGGTTCAACTCTTCACGCCGGCGGCGTCTCGAGCCTGATGGGCGGCGAGGATCTCGCCGAATACCCGGTCGCGGGAGACATCGAGATCCGCGAGGCAGTCGTTGTCATTCCACGGACGGCTTTCGGTGGGGCACGGGGTCAGCGCGAGTCCGCCTTCCGCGAGGGTCTCGAAGGTCGCGGTGATGAAGTCCATGAGCCCTCCGGACTTGACGCGGGCGTCCATGGCTTCGAAGAGCTTCTGTGCCGCGCGGCTGTCGAAGCGGGCGAGGCCGATGAACTCACCGAAGCACTCGGCGGGATCGAGGTCCTTGCTGCCCCTGACGATGACTCCGTCCTCGACGGCGACCTTCTCGTCTTCCGGGTCGAGAACGCTGTCGGTGTCCACCGCTAGAATCGCATCGCCCTTCGTGGAGAGAACGTCGGCGAGAATGGATCGGTCGAAGATGATGTCGCCGTAGAGCACGACGAGATTGGTCGTGGGGCGGGACATCCACAGCGAGACCATCATGTTCGTGTTGTCGAACCAGGGGTTGAACACGAACCGGCCCTTGAACCCCTCGCCGCGCAGGTAGGCCTCGATCTGGCGGTGGTTGTGGCCCGTGACGACAGTGATGCGGTCGTCGCGGATGCCACACGCGGACAGGTTCTCGAGCTGGTGCTGGATGATGGTCGTGCCGCCGACGTCGAGCATGCACTTCTGCTTGTTCGACGTGAGCGAGCCGAACCCCGTCGAGGAGCCGGCCGCCAGGATCACGACCTCGTAGTCGGAGGTCGCGAACGACTCGGCGTTCCACGCGACGTCGCGCATGGTGGCGATGCTCTCGTAGGGGTACTCGCCGATGGCGGTCTCCTCCGAGAGCATGAGGATGTCGGCACCGTCGAGGACGGCGTTGGTGATGTCCGAGACCTCCGCCATGAGCGGCAGCGGACGGTCGAGCATCGAGCAGAGGAACTGGCTCGCGACGATGACCGGCACGCCCATTTCCCGGGCTCGTCGGATGATGCGCTTGCCGGTCAGCGGGACGTTCTCGCGGCCGATGTCCGCCTCGAGGTCGCCGCGGTCGATCATGATGATGTCGGACTCGGCGAGGACGCGGTCGAGCCTGTCCACCGCTTCTGACGTCTCGACCTTGGACACGACGCCGATGCTCGTGCCGATCAGCTGCGACTTGACGCGGCGGACGTGCTCGCTGGAGCGCACGAACGAGAGTCCGACCCAATCGATCGAGGTTTCGATCGCGATGTTCAGGAGCGAGACGTCGCGTTCGAAGTCGAACGGGATCGTGTCGTGGATGCCGCGGATGTTGATGCCCTTGCGATTCGCGAGCTTCCCACCAATCAGTACCCTCGTGATGATGTCGGTGCCGTCTACGGCCGTGACCTCGAGCTGGATCAGGCCGTCCGCAGCGGAGATCCGGCACCCCGGCTCCACTCGCTGATGAAGCGCGCGATAGGTGAGGTTCTGGGGCTTCAGGATGAACTCCGCACCCGCCTCGAGCCGGATGGGCTCCGAGATGTTGTCCGTGCGGATCTTGTTGCCGGGGAGATCCAGCAGGATCTCGACGCCGCCTGGCAGGTTCTGCTTGAGGTACTCGATCATCTGGCGGACGTCATCGAGGCTACCGTGGGACCCGTTCACGCGGGCGATGTTCATGCCGTTCGCGTGCAGCTTCTCCAGGCATTCCTGGTCCAGGATCTTCGGCCCGATGGTGCAGATAAAGCGCGTCTTGCCGGTCCTCTGAGTCATGGTCATTCCCGAAATCGTCCGACCCGGCGCTCTCGACCGGCGACGGGCACCTCTCCCGCAGAGGCTGCAAATGTCGCCGCGGCGCGTCTTCCCGGGTTTGGTGAAGATCGAAGCGGGTTGGTTGGCAGGTTGGGTATCGGAGAAGGGTCGGAATCAGATTAAGCATAGCACACAGGTACTCACCCCAAGGGGGCACGTAACCGACCGTGGCGCGCATGTTTGGGTGTCGTGGAAGGCGATGTGGACATGGGGTAGGGTCAGCCGCGCAAGATGGAGTCCGAACAGCGAACCGTGACGGAACCGTCGCCCCCCACGGGGCGTACGTTGATGGCCTGCGGCCTCGCGAGCGCGCTGCTCGCCGCGGCCGTACGTCCATTCGATCACGCCACGATGTTGTGGATGAATCCGGCCGCGCCGGGCTGGTGGGATTCCGTACTGCTGTTTCTGAACACGTTCCTGCCGCTCGCGATGCTCCTGGGTGCGGTGCTCGTCGGCGGTGGCCTGTGGATGTTCGGGCGCCAGGCATCGTGGCGACGCGGCGGGCTGATCCTGGCGCTGTCACCGTTCGTTGCGAATCGCATCACCGGCGTCCTCAAGTCGATCGTGGGACGCATGCGTCCGCAGTGGCCGGACCACGGACTCGTCGACGAGTTGCGGGTGATCGTCGAGGAGGTGGATGCGAAGTCGTTTCCGTCAGGCCACGTCACGACGACGGCGGCGTTCGTGGTCGCGCTGTTCTTCGTGCTGCCCCGGATGCGCGGCCGCTGTCTGCTGGTGCTCCTGGTCCCCACGATGATGTGGGACCGAATCGCGCTGGCGGTCCACTTTCCGTCGGACACCGCGGCTGGAGTCGCGGTCGGGTGCTTCACCATGGCGGCGATCGGAGCGGCGCTCCGCGGCCGTGACGTCGTGTTGCGCCCCGCGTGGCGACCCATTGCGATCGTGGTCGCGGTGTTGGTGGTGACGTCCGCGTGGTCCGGCGGGACCCGAGCCACGGACCCGGTGAGCGGCGACGAGATCGAGTCCCTCAAGGTCTCGGCCCGGTGGGAACGGATCATCGTGGAGCCGCTCGCCGGTCCCGTACTCGAGATGGCGTGGGCGCCGGGACCGAAGGGGTTCCTGTTCCGGCTCCTGCCGTGGGCGATCCTCGGGGTCGCGGGGCTGGTCTGGATGACCCGGCGGGATCGTCGCAAACGGCTCGCGAAGCTGCTCGTCTTCGTGGTCGCTGCGTGGGCCGGACTGATGTGGTGGGGGCGCCTTCCGGGCGACGCCTTCTCGGCGGATCGCCCGGGTGTCTTCTTCGACCCACACGTGCACGGCAGCGACCCCGTCGACGGGGCAGCCGACGTCGACCACATGGTCGCTCGCATCCGCGCCCGCGGCGTGGGCGTCGTGGCTCTCACCAATCACGATGCGCCGCCGCCAACCTCGGACGCGCTCGCCGGACTCGAGTGGAGCGGGTTCCGGCACGACGAGCAGACCTACCTGCACCTGCTCGTCTACGGCGGAGCGGGGGCGTTCGACGCGATCCTCGAGGTCCGGATCCCCGAGCTGACGTCGGGGGAGGGCCCGGCTCGGGATGATGCGCTGCGTGCCGTTCGGGCCGCCAAGGCCGCAGGGGCCATCGTCGTCGTCGCGCACTACTGGCGGACGCTGCGCCAGATGGAGATCGAGGGTACGGAGCGGCACCTGCCCTCACCGGTCGAGCTGATCCTCGCCGGCGTCGATGGATTCGAGGTCGCCAACCGCCACTGGGATGCGCTCGCGGTCGACCGTGCGATCGTGGCGAAGATCGACGCCTTGTGCGTCGAGCACGGCCTGCTGCGGCTCGCGAGCTCCGACGACCACGGAAAGCCCGCGGGAAGTCCCGTGATCACGTTCCTGCCGGGGACGTTCCCGGCCGATCCGGTCGCCCGGCGGGCGGCGGTCCTCGCGCATCTACGTGACCGGCGGGAGACGGTGCCCGTCGTGTTCATGCGGGCGAAGCGACCGAAGCAGGCGGCGGCGGTCATCGGCGGGCCGGGGATCGTCGCGCGCTACCTGGCGGGGCTCGGCCTCTGGGGCCGCTTGTCCTGGCTGGTCTGGTTCCTCCTGGCCCTGCGCTGGCTGCGGAAGGAGCCAGGCGGCGACTAGGTCAGACCGTCTCCCCGGGAGCCGGGTGGGTCAGACCGTTTCCTGGAGGATCCCCATCACCTGCGCGCCCTTCTTGGCCAGCTCGATGATGCGATTCCGGGTTTCTTCCGGTTTCAGGATCGACGTGAATCGGGCCAGGATGCGGAGGTACTCCTCATTCTGACCTTCGGGACCCGCGATCATGACGATCACGTTGGCGGGCTTGCCGTCGAGGCTGTCGAAGGGGACGCCGTTCTTGGAGATCCCCAGAGCCGCCACGAACCCGGACACGGTCGGGATTTTCGCGTGGGGGATGGCGATCCCCTGGCCGATCCCGGTGCTGAGGATGCGCTCGCGGTCGCTGATGGCTTTCGCGAGCTCCTTCTCCTTCGAGACGAACTTCGTCTTGGAGAGGCACCGGACGAGGGTCTTGATGGCGGCTTCCTTCGTCGCCTCCTTGTTGAGGTTGACGATGCGATCCGCGGTGATGAGCTGAGTGATGTCCATGGCGACCCCGTAACGGTGAGGTCGTGAAGGATACTGAGTCCCCTGGCGGCCGCAAGCCGCCGTTGATGGGCATCTTCGCCCTGGCTACGATCCCCGGCTCTCACGAATCCCGTCGAGGTCTTCCATGACTGCACGCAACGTCGTCATCATCGGGTCCGGTCCTGCTGGCTATACGGCGGCGCTCTATGCCGCCCGCGCCAATCTCGAGCCGCTCCTGATCGAGGGCCAGCAGCCCGGGGGGCAGCTCATGATCACCACGGAGGTGGAGAATTTCCCCGGGTTTCCCGAGGGCATCACAGGGCCGGAGCTCATGCAGAAGTTCCGGGATCAGGCCACCCGCTTCGGGACGGAGATCGTCACGGGGTGGGTCACCGATGTCGACTTCGCCGGCGGCTCGCCGTTCCAGGTCCGGACCCGGGACCAGGAGTACGAGGCCGCGGCGGTCATCGTCTCCACCGGCGCCACGGCGCGCCTGCTCGGTCTGCCGAACGAGGAGCCGACGGACAGCGGCCCCGGGTTCATGGGGCATGGCCTGTCTGCGTGCGCGACCTGCGATGGGTTCTTCTTCCGCGACAAGGAGGTCCTCGTGGTTGGCGGCGGGGACTCCGCGATGGAGGAGGCGACGTTTCTCACCCGCTTCTGCTCCAAGGTCACGATCGTCCACCGACGGGACACGCTGCGGGCCTCGAAGATCATGCAGGAACGCGCGTTGAGCCACGAGAAGGTCGACTTCATGTGGAACTCGACCTTGTCCGGCTACCTCGGAACGCCTGGTGAGCGGCTCACGGGGGTTCGCGTCAAAGACACGAAGACGGGCGAAGAGCGCGACGTCGAGACGGGCGGCGTGTTCCTGGCGATCGGTCACTTCCCCAACACCAAGATCTTCCAGGGCCGTCTCGCCATGGACGACAAGGGCTACCTGATCACGAAACCCGGACTGACGGCGACCGAGATCGACGGCGTCTATGCGTGTGGCGACGTGCAGGACTCGTATTACCGGCAGGCCATCACGGCCGCCGGGTCGGGCTGCATGGCGGCCATCGAAGCGGAGCGTTGGCTGGAGAGCCAGGAGGGATAGCCACTTGGCGATCCTGGATCGATTGCTCGCCGCCTGCATCGGCTTCGTCCCCAGGGGCGTCGTTGGCAAGGTCGCCGCGAAGTACGTTGCCGGTGAGACCATCGAAGACGCGGTCGCGGCTGCGCGTCGACTGCGGGAGGCTGGCTGCTGCACGACGTTCGACCTCCTCGGTGAGTTCATCACCGAGGAGAGCCAGGCCGACGCGACCGCAGACGAGTACATCGAGCTGCTCGACCGCATCGAGCAAGACGGCTTCGACGGCAACATCTCGGTGAAGCTGACCGCGTTCGGTCTGCAGCTCGACGAGGAGCACGCATACGAGCGGCTGAAGCGCGTCGTCGCCCACGCGCGCAGCCTGGGCAACTTCGTCCGCATCGACATGGAGGACAGCTCGTGCACCGACGCGACGTTTCGGCTCTACCGCCGGTTGCGCGCGGACGGGTTCGACAACGCGGGGCTCGTGCTCCAGGCCTACATGCGCCGGACACTCGACGACATCTCGGCCCTCACCGAGCTGACTCCCAGCTACCGCATCTGCAAAGGCATCTACGTCGAGGCGGAGGAGGTCGCGTTCCAGGAAGCCGAGGAGATTCGCGACGGCTTTCGGGCCGCGCTGGCTGCGATGCTCGACAACGGGTCCTACGTGGGCATCGCGACCCACGATGAGATCCTGATCGCCGCTGGCCGGGAGGCGGTCGCGTCCCGATCTCTCGACCACGATCGCTACGAGTTCCAGATGCTGCTCGGCGTGACCGATCACCTCCGCAAGCAGGTCGTGGCGGACGGACACCGGGTCCGGGTCTACGTCCCGTATGGGCGCGACTGGTACGCCTACTGCGTGCGCCGCCTGAAAGAGAATCCCCGGATCGGGCGCTACGTTTTCCTGGCGATGTTTCGGCGCGGCTCCTAAACCCCAACTGGGTTGAGGCTTGCGTGCTGACCCAAACAAGTCGTTCTGGATTCCACGGAACCGCCTCGCCATGGCATACTGGTGGACAGCTGCGGGTTTTTGAGAAAGCCCGCCGCTTGATCCGTATCCGGGACGAAGAAAACGACGTGATCCGCCGATTCCGTTCCGACGTGGAGGACTCCTGAGACATGAAGACGCTCTACACCTTGATCGCAGTGCTGGCCCTTGCGCTCGCGTTGCCGGCCCAGGGCGGTGGCAACTCCGGTGGTGGTGGTAGTTCGGGCGGTTACGGCGGTGGATGCGCCCCGGCATCGGGCCCGGCACCCGCTCCGGCACCGGCACCGAGCCCGTCTCCGGCCCCGGCGCCCGGACCCGGTCCGGCCCCCGGTGGCGGCTCGACGCCAGGTCCCAGCGGTGGTGGGACGACGCCTGGCGCCGGTCCCGGCGGTGGGACGACCCCCGGCTCCGGCGGCGGAACGACCCCCGGCAACCGCGGCGGTGCTCGCGGTGGCACCGGTCGCGGTGGCGTCGGTCGCGGTCGAGGTGGACCTCGCAAGGCGAAGTTCAGCTCCGAGCAGGCGTTCTGGCTCGGCGCAGTGACGCTCCCTTGGGAAGGCACTTTCCTCCCGAAGAGCGGCGGCGAGGGTTACGAGGGTCGTGAGATGGCGCTGGAGCAGGCCATCAAGAATCGCAAAGCGTGGAAGATCAAGGATCGCCCGACGATCGTGCTTCTCTACGACCCGTCCAAGAAGGATCACATGAAGAGCCTGTCGAAGGTCTCCAAGGACCGCTCCTTCGTCAGCGCGTCGCACTACTTCAACCTGCTGCGCATCGACGTCCGCACGATCAATGACCGCAAGGTGCGGAAGGGAATCGGCAAGGATGCGATGTACGTGCTCTTCCAGGCCAACGGCGACAGGGTCGCGGCGGTGAAGAAGCCCATGAGCGGCAAGCCGTTCACGAAGCACTTCGACAAGATCATGCTCTCGGACTTCGGCAAATCACGGCAGAAGTGCATCGCCTCGATGGGCGCCGTGCTCGCGCGTGAGGCCTGGGTCGAGGACGAGATCAAGCGCCACGAGACCGTCCTCATCGATCCGTTGTCCGGCAAGGTCCAGGAGAACATCAAGAAGGCGATCGCCGACTACCGGAAGGAGCTGAAGGATCTCAAGCTCCATCAGGACATCCTGGTCCGTCTTCGTCAGGGTGCCCTCACGGCCAGCCGCTGATCACGTTCGCGTCTTGCGCGATCAACGGGGCGGCGTCGCGTCTGCGGCGCCGCCCCGTTTGCGTCCGTTGGGTTGCCCGCGGATGGTCGGTGTCACACGAAGGTGCCATGGAAGCGTGCACCCCTGGCGTGGCATACTCCGAGGACCCTCCGATCACTTGCTTTTGGGGAGACAGGTCTTGGGGAGACAGGTCTTGGGGAGACAGGTGAAAGCGCTCTCTGTCCGGGTGCTCGCAGCGAAGTACGACGTCAGCG
>NZBC01000074.1 GCA_002687715.1 Planctomycetota bacterium
AGTCGGCTGCGGACCGCATTTCCCCTTGCGACGAGCCTCGGCTGTACGGCGGAAGGGACGATCGGGGACGGCCGCGAGCTGGAGCGTCAGGCGTCCGTTTCGCTCCTTGCCGGGTCGCTGCCCGGTGTTGACTTCCGGCCGTTTCGGGTGACCCAGGACACGCTCGATGATGACGAGTGGGTCGATCGGCTCGGACCCGCCGACGGTGATCCCACGTTCCTCGTCCTCGGGGATCCGTTCTCGCTCGACGTCCGCAGGTTCCTCTCCGGGACCCAGGAATCTCACCCCGGCCGGCCCGTCATCGGGGGCATGGCCAGCGGAGCGCACCAACCCGGAGACAACCGTCTCCTGGCCGATGGTGCCGTGCATGCCGACGGGCTCGTGGGCGTCGCGATCACGGGAGACGTCGCGGTCGATTCCGTCGTGTCGCAGGGCTGTCGTCCGATCGGTGAGCACTACGTCGTGACCCAGGGGGAAGCCAACATCCTGCGGGGGTTGCGCAATCAGCCTGCCATGAAGGTGCTCCAGGAGGTCGCGAGCGGGCTGCCGCCGCAGGAGCAATCCCTGCTCCAGCACGGCATCTTCGTCGGGTGCGCCATCGACGAGTACAGGAGCTCATTCGCTCGCGGCGACTTCCTCATCCACAGCATCGTGCACGCGGACCCGGAGACGGGGACGCTTGCCATCTCGGGCGAGGTACGCCCTGGGACGACCGTGCAGTTCCACGTCCGAGACGCCGATTCCGCAGACGAGGACCTACGGGAGATGCTGGCGAGAGTCAGCTCGGGAGTCGGTTCCGGCGGGGACGATCCCAGCTACGCGGGCGCCGCGCTGTTCTCCTGCAACGGTCGCGGAACCCGCATGTGGGACACCCCTGGCCACGACGTCGGCGTGCTGCGCACCAGCGCGGGGGCCGTGCCGGTCGCGGGGTTCTTCTGCGCGGGCGAGCTTGGCCCCATCGGTGGGCGGAACTTCATCCACGGATACACGGCGAGCGTCGCGTTGTTTCGCCCGCGCACCGGGTGACCCAGCATGCCCGAGCTGCCCGAGGTCGAGAGCGAGCGCCGGTTCCTCCGGGATGAGATCGCCGGCCGTCGCCTCGTGGAAGTCGCGGTCGCTCGAGACCCAATCGTGTTCGAGGGCGTGTCGCCGCAGAAGGTCAGAAAGGCGCTCCTGGGTCGCCGCGTCGTCGATCTGCATCGTCGCGGCAAGCACCTGTGGTGGGAGCTGGACCGCCGCCCCTGGCCGTGCTTTCACCTCGGGATGACCGGTGCGTGGCATGGCTACACCGACGTCGCCGAGCGCCCGCGATTCTGGAAGATCGAGCTCCGCGCTGAGGGCGGCCGCCGCGTGTGCATGACCAACGTCCGTCGTCTGGGGCGCGTGCGCCTGCGGGAGGACCCGGCCAGCCAGGACCCGATCGCCCGCCTTGGTCCCGACCCGCTCATCGATCTTCCGGGCCCGTCCGCGTTCTCGGCGGCCGTCCGCGCCCGACGTTGTCCCGTGAAGGCGTTGCTACTCGATCAATCGTTCGCGGCGGGCGTGGGAAACTGGATCGCGGACGAGGTCCTGTTCCAGGCCCGTATCGACCCCCGCCGCCGGGCCTGCGACCTCGACGATGCCGAGGCCCGACGCATCCGCTCGGCTCTCGTTCGCATCGTGAAGAAGGCCGTCGAGGTCAACGCGGAGGCCGATCGGTTCCCGCGAACCTGGCTGTTCCACGTTCGCTGGGGCAAGGACCCGGGTGCCGTGACGTCGAGAGGACAGCGGTTGCGATACGACACGATCGGGGGCCGCACCGCCGCCTGGTGTCCCGACGTGCAGCACTGATTCGAGGTCCCGAGGCGAGTTCTGGTCACCGGCGGCTCCACCGTCCGTTGATCCCCTCCTGAACCCACTCAGGAGGCCAGCCATGAGAACTCTTCTCGCTCTTCTTCTCGTCGTGTCGATCCCCTCGCTCCCCGCCCAGACTCCCATCTTCGACCTGCACGGAGCCACGAGCAGCGACCGGTTCGGCTCGGCCGTCGCCGAGATCGGCGATCTCGACCAGGACGGCATCCCCGACTTCGCCGTGGGGGCATGGATGGCGAACTCCAACGGAGGCGAGTCTGGCGAGGTGCGGATCTACTCGGGTCGGCACGGCGGGCTCATCCGATTGATCGAAGGCGCGGACGGCGACCGTTTCGGCTACGCCGTTGCTGGTGCGGGGGACGTCAACGCCGACGGTTATCCGGACCTCATCGTCGGGGCCCACCGCGACCGAGCCGGGGTCGGGACGTGGGCGGGCAGCGCGTGGGTGTGGTCGGGCGCCGCGCTCGTGGGTGCCGCCGGACCGGTGCACCAGAGTACGTCGGCTCCCGAGCTCCTCTACCGGCTCCGGGGCGACAACCAGTATCACTATTTCGGGGTGACGGTCGCCGGGGTCGGCGACCTGAACGGGGATGGCTATGACGACGTGATCGTCGGCGCCAATCGCAACAACAGCAACAGCAATCGCAAGGGCTACGTGCGTGTGTTCTCCGGCGTCGACGGGTCGTCGATGGCGTACATGGCCGGAGATGGCAACAACGACAAGTTCGGGGACTCGGTCACGCGTCTCGACGACCTCGATGGTGACGGCGTCTCCGAGGTCGCCGTCGGCGCGGCGGAGTCGACGGGTGGGACCGCGTTCAGCCAGGGCTACGTCCGCGTGTTCTCCGGGGCGACCCTGGTCCTGGGGTCGACACCGCTGGAGCTCGCGACGATCCACGGCGACTCCACGGGCGACTACATGCACCTGGCGACCCAGCTCGACGACCTCGATAACGACGGCATCGGCGAAGTGCTGTTCTGCGCGTCCCAGCAGGCCGTGAGCGCTGGCGGATACGCGAAGGTGATCTACGGCGCGTCGATCGTGGCCGGAACCCCTGTCGTCCGGGACACCATCACCGGGACCGGCACGGACGTCGATTTCGGGCACCGGGCTGCCAACATCGGCGACCAGGACGGCGACGGCGTCGAGGACTTCATCGTGTCCGCTCGCCAGGGCGGGCCGACGGGTGACGGCGAGGTCGTCTGCTACTCCGGCATGTCGACCGCCATCATCGAGATCATGACGCCGACATTCCACGAGAGCTTCGGTTCGGCGCTGGTGGGCGGCTTCGACATCAACCTCGACGGCCGCGGCGACTGGATCGTCGGCGCACCGAACAGTGACGAGAACGGGACGAACAGCGGCAGCATCCGCGTGTACTCCGGCGCGGATCTCATCGCGGCGCAGTCGACGACCATGGGGTCGCCGTGCAGCGCGGTGCAGCTCTCGCTGACCACGCCGTTGCTCGCCACCAACCCGATGGCCCCGCCGCCGATCACCGCTGCCGTCACGAACGCGCCTGCGGGGAGCGTCGGCTACCTGTACTTCAGCGTGCTGCCGAGCGCGGGTATCCCGATCGGGAACTGCCTCCTGCATCTGAATCCGCTGACGATGGTCCCGGTCGGTTCGCTCGTGACGGATCTGCTGGGCGCCTGGTCGTTCACGACGACGATGCCGTCGGTCCCGACCGCAACCGGGTCGCACCTGTACCTGCAGGCCGTGATCTTCCCCGCGGGGAGCTTCCCCGGGACCCTCGAGCTCACCAACGGCGTCGACCTCCGGCTCGGATACTGAGCCGGCGAGGCAGCGGGGAAGCGACCGGGCGAGCGTCAGCGCGTTCGTCAGGCGTCCGGGTCGGTGGGGAAGGGGAGATAGAGCTGCTCTTCGCCCGCTTCCCCGACCAGGTTCGACACCCCGATGCCGAGGAGGCGCACGGGCTCCTTGCCGACCTCGGTCTGATCGAGGAGCTCGCGCACCTCGGTCATCAGCCCATCCC
Organism: Planctomycetota bacterium; assembly: GCA_002687715.1. Lineage (GTDB taxonomy): Bacteria > Planctomycetota. The sequence continues at coordinate 3,849 of NZBC01000074.1, forward strand.
TCGTTTGTACCGGAAGCTCGAGCGTCCGGCTTCGCGTGACGAGCCGGAAGTCCCCGTACTTCACTTTGAGCGTGACGGTACGCCCGCGGGTGTCGGAACGGAGGAGCCGGCCCTCGAGGAGGTCGGCGAGCCGCTCGAGCTCCTCCAGCGCCTCCTTCCGCGTCGCGAGGTCGCGCGGGTAGGTGTCCTCGACGCTCGCCGACTTGCGGACACGATCCGCCACCACGGGACGGGGGTCGTGTCCCCGGGCCAGGTGAAAGAACCAGCGTCCGGCCTTGCCGAAGACCCGGATCAGCTCGACCTCCTCGAAGCGGAGGAAGTCCGAGCAGACGCGGATGCCCTGGTCGCCGCAGTGGCGCTCAGTGACCTTGCCGATACCCGGGATCTTGCGCACCGGAAGGTCCCTCAGGAAGTCCTCGATCATCCCGGGCGCGATGACGGTGAGCCCGTCTGGCTTGTTCATGTCGGACGCGACCTTGGCGAGGAACTTGTTGGGCGCGACGCCGGCGGACGCGGTGAGCTGTGTACGCGCCTCGATGCGACGCCGGACCTCCTCCGCGACCCGCGTCGCCGATGGCTCGTCGAGCTTGTTGCTGGTCACGTCGAGGAACGCCTCGTCCAGACTCAGCGGTTCCACCAGGTCGGTGACCTCGTGGAACACCTCGCGGATCTGCTTCGACACCGTCGTGTACTTGGAGAAGTCGGGAGGCACGAAGATCGCGTTCGGGCACTTCCGGTACGCCTGCGAGGACGGCATCGCCGAGTGCACACCGAACTCTCGCGCTTCGTAGGACGCCGTGCACACGACCCCCCGACTCCGAGGCGGGCCGCCCACGATCACGGGCTTGCCTCGCAGCTCGGGTCGGTCTCGTTGCTCCACCGCGGCGTAGAACGCGTCCATGTCGACGTGGAGGATCTTGCGGCTGGGGGTGGGGGACATCGGTCGTGTCTTAGTTACCATGCCGCCCTCCCGGAGGTGCGCCCATGGCCCACGATCACATCACTCTTCCCGATGACCCTGCAGCCGCCGTCGCCATGCTCAAGGCCGCGTCCGCCGATGGGCCGGTGGTCGTGTTCAAGAAGAGCCCGATCTGCCCGGTGAGCACCATGGCCGAAGGCGAATTCCAATCGTGGCTGGGTGGGCGGGATACTGCCGACGGTTTGAAGATCGTCTACGTCGACGTGATCGCCCAACGCGCGCTCGCGCGCGGGCTGACGGCCGAGCTCGGGATCGCCCACCAGTCGCCCCAGGTGCTCGTGTTCAAGGACGGCGAACTGGCGTGGCACGAGAGCCACGGTCAGCTCACGCAGGACACGTTCGCGCGCGAGGTCTGACGGGGTTCGCGTTGGCTTGGGTTCCCCACGAAGGACCGGAAGCCACCGACGTGGAAGCTCGCCAGAGCTTCTATCGCGGCTACGGTATCTTCCCCCCCGACGCGAACGTGATCTCGGATTCTGCGCAGAGCTTGTCGCCCACGTAGATCTTGCCGGCGCCGATTCCCATGCGCCGCCGATATCGCACCTTGGTCCCGACGATGCGCATCGTGTCACCGGGGAACACCGGGTGGACGAAGCGGGACTTGTCGCGGGCAAGGAAGAAGAGGTCCTCGATCTCGGCGTTGTACCAGTAGAGCAGCAGCAGGCACTGAGCCATCGCTTCGACCATGAGGACGCCGGGCATCACGGGCCGTCCTGGGAAGTGTCCCGCGAAGTGCGGCTCGTCCGCCCGTGTCTCGCGCCAGGCGACGACCTCGTCCGGTCCGCCGGGCGACACCCGGTCGATGAAGAGGAAGGGCTCTCGATGGGGAAGGACTGCTCGCACGGCGGCGAGGTCGAGTTCGGAGGGGCGTTCGATGTCGGTCATGGGGCATCTCGTCAGGGGGGCGCCCGAAGTCTAAGCTACCCGGTCCTGCCGCGGTGAACCCGCCGCGCGAGACCCCTCATGTCGTCGCTCAACCCCGTCCATCGTCCGCTTCTCCACCGCCCAATCCTCACCGCCGCTCTCGTCGGACTGCTCGCGGCGTTCTCGCTGGCGCAGGAGTCGTTCAGAGGAAAGGTCGTGGGTGCGCGCGGTGGAGCGCCGGTCAGCGGAGCGAAGATCATCGTCTTTGGTGGCATCCTCCGTCGCGGTGCGCGTCGGGTTCTCGGCCAGACGACCACGGGCGCCGACGGGGCGTTCTCGGTCGACGATGTGGCCAGCGGCCCGGCGATGGTCACCGCGACCGCGGCCGGTTTCGCGGTGGGCGTCGTCGTGCTCAACGGCCAGGACGTGCGTGAGAACCTCTCCATCCGTCTCGAACCTGGCCGCGATCTCACGGGGACGGTGATCGACGATGCCACGGGCAAGCCCGTCCCCGACGCCGAGGTGACGTCGGACCTGCTCTACAGCACCCGTACGGACGCCGAGGGCAAGTTCGCACTGCGGTCGATCCCCCAGATCGGCGACGACTTCAAGGTGGCGGCGACGGCTCCCGGGTACGTTCCGAACGAGGTCCCGATTCCCAACGGAGAAGCGGACACGTCGATCGCGATCCGGATGGAGCTGGGACAGGTGTTGACGGTGCGGGTCGTCGACGACGACGGCAGCCCCGTTCCGAACGTTCGCGTGGTCGGCCAGTTACCGACGGCCGTTCCCTACTCCGGCATCGAACGCGCCGACTACTCCGGCCAGTCGAACGAGGACGGCCTGGCGACTTTGCGAGGCTTGCCCCCCGGGTATCCGGTGACCGCGTCCGCGCAGGTCGAAGGGAAGCTCGTGGGTCAGCTGCTGGTGTCGATGCCCGTTCCTGCGCGGTCCGGCGCCGAGCCGGTGGGTGTGCTCGTGGTGAGCCCCGGGCGCCAGGCCGCGATCGAGGTCGTCGACGGGCACGGTAACCCGGTCGCTGGGGCCGACATCCGCATCCTGCCGCTGGTCGAGCCGCTGCTGAACTTCGGCGGCGGCGTCGACCGTCGCAACCGACGAGGCGCCATTCGCCTCGGTCGCACCAATGGCCGGGGCCAGATGCGGTGGGAGCTGTTGCCGCCGTCTCCCGTCACCTGCGAGGTCCGCTCGAGGGGCCGGCACACGCGGATGGTCGTCTTGCATCCGAGCCTCGAAGCTGCGCACCCGGTGCGGGTCGTGATGGACCCCGACCCCGATCCGCGCGGCACCGATCTTCCGTGGGGGCACACCCTCGCGGATGCGTACGCCCGGGCCGAGCGCGAACGCTTGCCGTTAATGCTCTCGATGTCCATGGACGGCGAGCGTGCCAACGACTGGATGGCGTCGCACCACTTCCACGACCGGGAGATCGTTCGGGTCGCGCGTGAGATGCCGGTCATCCTGACCAACGTATTCGGTCAGGGGGGCGTGCAATCTCCGCGGGATCACACCGAGAAGGACGGTATCTGCACCCGGTATGGCGGTGTGCCGTGCGCGCATCATCAGGCGAACGAGGGCTACTGCGTCGACGAGTTCATCGGACAGGGCGTCGCGTTCCAGGTTCCGCGTCACATCTTCGTGACTCCAGCCGGGGACCTGATGATGCACCGGACGTACTACCTCAGTGAGCGCGACCTCGTGCGGATGATGATCCGGGCGTTGCGGCACGTGAATCCACAACGCGCCCTGATCCTCGCTCGACGCCGTCTCCAGCGTTTGCGCCACGGGCTGGTCGCGTCCGATCTCGAGGTGCGGACGCGTGCGGGCTCGGACCTCGCCGCGCTGGTGAACTCCGGCGACGAGTACGCGGTGGCGTTGCTCGGCGATCTCGTGCCGCTCGGGGTCGCAGCCGGCGATCGGTTGCGGATCGTCTCGGCCATCGCTCCGGATGCCGTGCGCATGCTCGACTCCGGGCTGCGTCCGTTCGTGGACGATCCCGATCCGCTCATCCGGCGTGCGATCGCCTTTCGGACCTCCACCGGGACAGACAACGCCGCACGGGGGCGTTTGCTTCGCCAGCTGGTCGTCGACGCTGACCCGATGGTGGCGAACGCGGCACGGACCGTCCTCGACGTACGCAACGTGGGCTCCAAGGTAGTCGTCACCCGTCCCAACCAGGGTGAACGCTGGCGCATCGTGGTCACGCTGGCGAAGGCGTATCCCGTCGACGCGGTCGGTGGCGTCACCGAGGTGCTGACCCACGGTGTCCCCGAGGCGCGCAACCCGCTCCTGCGCGCGCTCGCTCGCAAGCGCGACGATCGGGGAGCCCGGACCCGCGTGTGGGCCGAGGCGATTCGAGTCGATCTTCCCGCGCTGGCGGCCGTGCGCGCGATCCGTGCTCACTGGCCGTCCGACCGCGATGAAGCGCTCGTGGAGCTCGCGAGCCTGCACTTCGGAGCGGCGAACTCGTTGCTTCGCGACGAGGCCATGGAGGTTGCGACGCGGATCGTGCGCTACCCCGGCGCTCGCAAGCTCCTGCGCGAAGGTCTCGAAGACTGGGTACCGGCGGTACAAGTCACGGCTGCGCTCGGCCTCCTCTCGACCCGCGACCCTGGATGCGGGCCCGTGCTCGTGAAGTACGTCGAAGATCTCATGTTCGGTCCGCGCATTCGAGCCGCGTTGGCTGCGGAGCGGGAGCGAGCAGGTCCGAAGGGCGCCGACGGTTGGCGCAGCTGGCTGGTCTCGGAGGGGCTCCTCCCCGCGGAGGACGAAGAGGGCGATCGATGACCGAGGAATCCGGAGCGTTCGACCTGGAGCACAACCTGGAGCAGATCCTCGCGTCGCCGACCTATCGGCGCGCGGAGGACGACCCGGATTTCATCAAGAGCCCGCGCTTGCGGCCGATGCGGCTCGCAATGGAACTGCTCAAGCCCGAAGTCGTCCACGAGGCGGCGGGCATCAACTCCACGATCGTCCTGTTCGGCGGCACCCGTGTCGTTCAGCGTTCGGATGCCGAGGCGCGGCTCGCGGTAGCGCGGGAAGCCCTCGCTGCGTCTCCGGACGACCCTGACCGCCAGCGCGACGTTCGCATCGCGGAGAGCGTCCTCGCCAAGAGCGGGTACTACGATGAGGCGCGCCGATTCGCGCGGATCGTGTCCGAGAACCAGGCGAAGGAAGGCCCCAAGGACCATGTGATCGTGACCGGCGGTGGTCCGGGAATCATGGAGGCGGGCAATCGAGGCGCGCAGGAAGCGGGCGCCGTGTCCATCGGACTCAACATCACCCTTCCGCACGAGCAGGCGCCCAATGGGTACATCACGCCCTCGCTCTGCTTCCAGTTCCACTACTTCGGCATTCGCAAGATGCACTTCCTGCTCCGAGCGCGTGCGATGCTCGCGTTCCCGGGTGGGTTCGGCACGATGGATGAGCTGTTCGAAACGCTCACGTTGGTCCAGACCCGCACCATGCGGCCCATCCCGATCATCCTGTTCGGCGAGGCCTACTGGCGCCGGATCGTGAACTTCGAGGCCTTCGTGGAGGAGGGGACCATCGCGCCGAAGGACCTGGAGATCCTGTCGTTCGCCGAAACCGCGGACCAGGCGTGGGACATCATCTGCCGCTGGTACGAGGAGCACGCGATCCCCGACACGAGCCCCATCCACCGCCCACTCTGACGAGAGTTCGCCCTGCAGAGCGCGTGAAGCAACCTGTTCCGGATGGGAGCGCGGACCTCCAGGTCCGCTCTGACGGCGAAGCCGGATCCGGACTGAGAGCGGACCTCGAGGTCCGCGCTCCCGTCAGAGCCGATTGCTTCACACGCTTTGGAGGTCCGCGCTCCCGACATTGAAGTCGGCGTCCGCGGAGTGGCGAGCGAGGCGCGGTGGGCTTAGGATCGAGACTTCCCACTGCTGTTTCCAACTACGAGGTCCCGTCATGATCGATCGCCGTCTTGCTCTCGTTCTTGCATTGTCGATGCCGCTGGTAGCGCAGCAGGTCGTGGTCGGTGACGAGGACTACGTTGCGCCGCCGACCGAGATCACGAACGTGTTGTCGGTCCTGCATGAGCGGGAGAGCCTGAGCAACGTCAACTCGACCGGGACTCACTTCCTCGTGCCGAAGAGCATGGGGATGGCGTCGCTGGCATCGCTCGCGCGTCCCTACGTGAACCTCGGTGAGACGCCGCTGGATCACCGTGCGAACCGGTCTCGCAGCCTCAGTATGGGCACGACGGTGGGGTATGACCTCGTCGAGTGGAAGACGGGGAAGCGAACGGCCGCGTCAGTGCCGAACGGCATGACGGTGTCGGGGGGCAAGTGGTCGCCCGACGGCCGGCATCTCGCGTTCATCGGGAACGACGACGACGGCAGCTATCTCTTCATCGCCGACGTGGCGACCGGGGAGTCTCGCCGCGCATGTGAGCAGGCCCTCAATGCGACCCTGGTCTCTTCATTCCATTGGTCGGGCGACAGCAAGACGCTCGTCGCCGTTCTGATTCCCGCCGGTCGCGGCCCGATACCGCAGCGTGACGCCGTCGCGAACGAGCCTCAGGTGTGGGTGACGAAAGAAGGCAAGACTCCCAGCCGGACGTACCGTTTCCTGTTGAAGTCGCCCTACGACAAGACGCTGCTCGAGTACCTCACGACTGGTCAGCTCTCGCGCATCGACGTGGCGTCCGGCGAGGTCACGCCCGTCGGTCAACCCGCGATGATCTCGCGCGTCGACACGAGCCCCGGAGGAGACCACTTCCGGGTCACGACGATGCGGAAGCCGTTCTCGTACTTCGTGCCGCGCAGCGCGTTCGGGTCGAAGGAGGAGCTGTGGGACAAGTCCGGCAAGGTCTTGTTGGAGATCAGCGAGCGCAAGCTGCGCGAGGGGCCACGCGCCCGGCCGACTCCGCCCACCCCGCCGCGGCGCCGCGGCGGTGCCCCTGCCCCGGCCGCACCGAAGCCGCCCTCCGCCGACGACAAGAACCCGCTTCGCAACAAGCGCAACCTGACCTGGCGGCCCGACGGCGAGGGCTTCTCGTTCCTCATGCGCGAGCCGGCGCCCAAGAAGCCCGAGAAGAAGAAGGACGACGGCAAGAAGCCCGCTGGCAAGGGAGACGGCAAGAAGCCCGCCGGCAAGGGAGACGGCAAGAAGCCCGCTGGCAAGGGTGACGGCAAGAAGCCCGCCGGCAAGGGAGACGGCAAAAAGCCCGCTGGCAAGGGTGACGGCAAGAAGCCCGCCGGCAAGGGTGACGGCAAGAAGTCCGCCGGCAAGGGTGACGGCAAGAAGCCCGCCGGCAAGGGGGCGAAGTCCGACGCCAAGTCGAAGGCTCCCGAGAAGCCGCGCAAGGACCGGGTGATGCAGTGGCTGCCGCCGTTCGACGAGAAGAGCATGAAGGTGATCTGGGAGAGCGACGTCCCGATCAATTCGGTGCGCTACTCGAGTGACTGTCAGACGCTCTACATCTCCATCGTGGATCAGAAGACGATGGTGCGTCACCTCTTCGCCGTATCGCTGAGCGATCCGAAGAAGCGGCTCACGATCCACAAGACCAAGCCCAAGGACGCCAAGGATGCCAAGGCGGCCGCGGCATCGCCTCCCGCCACCCGCCGTCGCGGGCGCCGACGTGGGCGCGGTGGCCGGTCGGCCGGACTGATGACCCGCCCCGGCCCGATGGGCCCGAGCGTGGTTCGAACGTCGTCGGACGGGAAGTTCGTCTACCGGTCCGGCAGCGACGATCCGAAGGACCCGAAGAAGGAGAGCCCTGCGGCGTGGATCGACAAGGTCGAGGTCAGCACTGGCAAGTCGACCCGGGTGTGGAAGGGCAACGGCAAGGGCATGCAGGAGTCGATCGCGGCCGTCCTCGACGATGACCTCGCGCACGTCGTCGTCTCGCGGCAGTCGAACACCGACGTCCCGAACTCGTTCCTGAAGAACCTCGGCGAGAAATCCGAGAAGCAGCTCACGAAGAACACCGATCCAGCACCGAAGGTGACCCGCGCGAAGCGCGAGCGGATCCAGGTGACGCGCGTGGACGGCTTCAAGTTCTGGGTCAACGTGACCATCCCGTGCGACTACGGCCAGAAGTTGCCGGCGCTGTTCTGGTTCTACCCGCGGGAGTTCACGAGCCAGAAGCAGTACGACGACCGTCAGCGTCCGACGATCCCGAACCGCTTCCCCACGATGCGCTCGACGTCGAAAGAGCTCCTTACGCTCCTTGGCTACGTACTCGTGCAGCCCGACTGCCCGATCGTCGGCGCAGAGGGTCGGATGAACGACAACTTCGTGGCTGATCTTCGCAACAGCCTGTGGGCCGTCATCGACGAGCTGGACAAGCGCCAGATCATCGATCGCAACCGGCTCGCGATCGGCGGTCACAGCTATGGTGCGTTCGGGACGGCGAACGCGCTTGCGCATACGCCGTTCTTCAAGGCGGGGATCGCGGGCGACGGAAACTACAACCGTTCCCTCACGCCGATGTCGTTCCAGGCCGAGCGCCGGTACATCTGGGACGCGCGGGAGACGTACCTGCGCATGTCACCGTTGCTGTGGGCCAACCAGGTCAACGGCGCCCTGCTCATGTATCACGGCATGGATGACAACAACACGGGGACGTTCCCGATCCACTCGCCGCGCATGTTTCAGGCGCTGAACGGGCTCGGCAAGCCCGCCGCGATGTACATGTACCCGTACGAGGGTCATGGCCCGCGTGCGAAGGAGACGATCCACGACCTGTGGGCGCGCTGGGTCCACTGGCTCGACATCCACGTGAAGAACCCCGAGCGCGCCAAAGAGATGTACAAGAAGGCGAAGCGGGCGAGCGGCGTCGAAGGCAACGGCAAGTAGACCGGTGTGCCGGGAAGGGGGTCTCGCCGATCATCCGGCGGACCTCCTCCCGCCGACTACGGCAAGGCTGCGTACGCCTCCCGGTCGACGGTGACCACCTTGCGAAGGACGTCCTTCGGCTGCGTGTCGATGGGCTCCTTCGTCCGCACGATGGCCGTGAGTCCCGGCAGATCTTCGGTGGTCCACGATTCGCCGAGGATTCCGAGAAGCGCGTCGCTCTCCGGCCACTCCATCACCGGTCGGACGACGGTGTCGGCCCAGCACCAGGCCGGGAGCTCGTAGCGGTAGTTCGCCCGACCATCCTCCTCCTCGAACACGAGCAGGTAGCGCCAGCATCTCGGCAGAAGCAGGTACGACAGCAGGGTCGCCGGAATCTCCGCGACTTCGGGCGCGTGCCGCACGATCCCGATGCTGCCGAGCAGAGACACCTGAAGGCGGCCGTCATCGATGGCCACGCGGGCGGCGTCGATCGCGTCCTGGGCCGGGCCCCACAGGTCGCGCCGGTCGTCGATGGTGTCCAGCAGCTCGGGCAGCTGCGCGAGCAGTGACGCATACGCGGCCGCGTCATCGTCGGCGTCTGCCGCGAGGCGGCGGACGGCGGCGTCGACCCAGACCCCGCGGGGGTCTTCCGGCCATTCGGCGAAGTCGCCGGCCACGGCCGCAGACACGATCAGCTCACGGCGAGCACGAGCGGCGTCCGGGTGGAGCAGCGTCCACACCGAGAGCAACCCGTCGGTGTCGAAGTGGTTGTTGACCACCGGTGCATCGGCTAGCTCCGCGGCCTGTTCGGAGTCGATGAACGCCAGCGCGATTTCGGTCGAGGTGTCCGCCTTGAACGCGAGCGGCGTCCGGTTGCCGCGCCAGTGGGAGAGGTCGAGGGCCGCTCCCGGCACCAGACCGTCGCAGCCGATCGCGCCGGGCGGCGCATCGTCGTCGGGACGGAGGCAGGTGAAGATCCGGCTCATGGGCGCGGCATCCTAACCCCGCGTTTCGGGACTTGCTCGATCGGCACGGCAGCACGTGCTGTAGGATGGCGGCTCTCAGCTTGACCCCGCCGCTCCGATCGTGGCCTGCCGAGCTCCACCATGAAGAGAAACCTAGTGCTGTTCGCTCTGGCGTGCTGTGCCGTACTCCCGGCCCAGACGCTGACCGTCAATGGATCGAGCACCTCCGCGGAGGTGCTGGTGCCGTCGATGATGACCATGGTGCTGACTGCCACGCCGGGCCTGCCCTATTTCTGGGGCATCAACACGTCGCCGGGACCGACTCTCGTGTACGGAGTCCCGGTACCCGTCGCGATCGACCCGGAGCTGATCCTGCTCGAGGCGGGTGGACCGTTCCCGTCGGCCGGGACGCGGACGTGGGCGCTGTCGATTCCCAATGCTCCGGCGATCGTCGGTGCGACCTACTACTCCGCGTTCGCCATCGCGGATCCCGCGGCTCCAAACGGGCTGACTGCGAGCAACGGGGTGTCGTTCACATTCACGTCGATGATCGAAGCGGGTCCCGACGTCGCCACCTTCATCGACGAGGGAATCGGGCTCGACGGGTCGGGGAACCGTGATCCGTTCACGGGGCAGCTCCCGGCGGGGACGACGATGCAGTGGACAGTCACGTCCGCACCTCCAGGGGCATCCTGGAACGTCGGCAACGACCAGAGCGAGTTTCCCGTGTTCAGCGCGGATACGCCGGGTTCGTACATCCTCGATCTGAATGTGGCGGGCCCTGGACTTGCGGGCGTCGATTCGTGCACGGTGCACGTGTACGGCTTCTCCGTGGCGCGGGTCATCGACGGAGATTTCGCGACGGGAACGGTGGACATCAACGGTGCCGCAGTCGGCCCCGAGCCGTACTTGATCACCGTCAACGGCACGCCTGCCGGGGGGTTTGGCAGCCTCTGGTTTGGCGGCCCGTTCACGCCCACCGGTCCCATGGACACCGCGGTCATCCGGTTGACGCCTCCCACCGGCGGACCCATCACCGTTACGCGTGCGATCACCGTCGGTGATTCGGCCACGCTCGGTCAACCCGCGCAGGAGGCCGCAGGGATCAGGCTGCGCGCCGCCGGGCTGAACGGGCTCGAGCCGCTCATCGAGACCGAACTCGCCGCGCTCGACTTCAACGCAGCCGTCATGGGCGTGGGAACCGTGAATGCGGTCAACGGAGCGCCCGGGTTCAGTGCGAACATCACGCCGCTGAGCGGGACGATCGCTCCGAACATCGACTTCGACATGACGGCCGACAACGGTCACGTGGACGTGTCGGTCACGTTCCACAACGTCCACGTCGACCTCGAAGTCAACGGCGTGCTCCTCTTCGTGTCCTACAGCGAAGGCGCGTCGATCGACGCGACGTCAGCGACGCTGACTGGCGAGGCCGTGTTCACGCCGGGACCCGGCGGGGCGGTGAACATCAGCTTCTCCAATCCCACGGCCACGCTGAACAACTTCAACTTCACGCTCTCGAACTTCCTGAACGGTCTGCTCCAGCTCGGCTTCATCCAGGATGCCATCCGCGACCTCGTGGAGGACGCGCTCGAGAGCCTGGCCGGCGAGATCGCAGGGTTCATCAACCCGCTGCTCGCGGACTTCGCTTTCAGCATCGATCTGACGCCGTTCGGGATTCCGGTGCAGGCCGACTTCCCGCTCCAGAGCTCTGCCTATGACTCCGACGGCGTCACGATGTGCAACACGTTCTCGGCCACGGTCCTGTCCACCGGACCGGAGTCGCCGCCGCTGACCAAGTACCTCGCCACGCCGTCCTCGAGTCTCAGCTACCCGTCGACGACGCCTCTTGGTGGCCAGCCCTACGGTTTCGCGTTGTGCCTGAGCGACGATCTGCTCAACCAGCTGCTTGCTGCGTTCGTCGCGTCGGGCACGCTCGATCTGGACCTGACGGGTTCATTGGGCGAGCCGCCCAACCAGCTCGATCTCACGGCCGGATTCATGGATCTCCTCGCTCCCAACGTCGGGTTCGGTGGGTTCGACCCGCTGGATCCGGTCACACTGCGCGTGCGTCACACGACGGCCCCCATTGTTGCGTTCACACCGGGTTCGACCGACCACGGGACGATCTACATCGGCGGCATGCGAATCGACATCGAGGTCGAGCCGACGCCTGGCGTCTTCGTGCCTGTCCTCTCGGTGCACTCGTCCGGCAGCGCCAACGTGTCGATGTCGGTCGATCCCGTGACGACGGCGATTGCGATCGCCATCGACGGTCCGTCCGTCAACATGAGCTTCGACACCCACCGGGAGTTCGCGGGCAGCATCCCCGGGCCGGCGTTGAACGGGTTGAGCTTCGTCATGCAGCTCCTGCTGCCGCAGATCGTCGAGCCGCTCGCGATGGTCACGATCCCGTCCCCTCCGCTCGGGTCGGCGACCATTCTCGAGGTGACGGGTAGCAACTCATGGCCGGGCTACCTCTGCGCGTACTTCAACGTGCAGTAGGTCGCTCCGAACGCGTCGCCCGGGCCCGGCACCACGCCTTCACCGCGCGCGTCATCTCTTCCATGGACGGCGCGACGAAGACCCGCTGCTGGTAGTCCGTCGGGTCGTGGGCAGTCCGCACGATCTCGTCGATGTCGAACGGAACCCGCTCAGGTCCGTCGACATCCGTTTCGAGACGGCGGAGCTCACCTGCGCTCGAGAGGAACCCGGCGCCGTACGCCTTGCCGGCACCTTCCTCCTCGACGACGCCGAACTCGAGCGTGTACCAGTAGAGGCGTTCGAGCTCCTCGATCCGCTGCGAAGTCCGCGTCCTTGGTGGCGTGACCGAACGCACGCGACAGCTCGGCAACCAGCGGACGCCCCAACGTGACGCCGAGCCCGATCAACTCATGCACGACGTCCGGCTCGGGGGTGTCGAGCGGTCGGCTGTGGTGTCGGATGTCCTGCGTCGCGAGGAAGACGTCGCGTCCGAGGAAGCGCAGGAACGTGCCCGCGGTGACGAGCCCCGCGGCCGGGAACATGGAGAATCCGGTGCGCTCCGAGATCAGCGCGTTGACCTCGGCGAGCTGGGGGATGTGGGTCCCGGGAGGCGCGATGTCGTCGCGGCGCTCCAGGTAGTCCCGCACGCCAGTCGGTCGTGCGACGGACGCAGCTCGTCCTGGATCCGGGCCCACACCGCGTTCTCGTCCTCCGCGTAGGGCGCGTTGGGGACGGCGGTGCCCGGCTCGTATTCGAGCGCGAGGCGGGCGATGGCGTTCCGGCGGTCCCGATATCGGGTGGCCGGTGGAGATGTCGCGGGTCGGCGGCTTCTTCTCGTGGGAGCTGTCTTTTCTCCTCTCTCTTCATGGCGGCGACCGACATCCTCCTCAACCTGACTCGCAACCTGTCCCCCCCTTCGTCTACAATCGTCCCTGCACGGCAGAGACCCGGTCGGAGTTCTTGCAACCAGGCCGGCTCTCTCGGTGACGTGTCGGAGGCCCGCCCCGTCATCGCCGATCCCAATCCTGGGGATCCGCGACGGCGCAGCACCGCCGAGTCCTCTTGAGGTCTTCTCCCCGTGTACCTCCCGAGGCCCTCGTCGGTCCGTGCGGAAGATCGATGCGACCATGCGAAGAACCGCCGGTGAAGTCGCCGGTCGCGCCGCACCTGGCGAGCCGCTATGGGCGACTCCCCGCCGCGTGACTCGACGGAGCCGCCGGACCCCGGCGTCCAACGGGACGACGCCGTGTGGTTCCCGGCCCACCGGAACGACGGTACGCATGGTGACCGCCGAAGAGAGCAGGAAAGGGACGGGCGCGAAGTTTCGCCCAGTGCGCGACCGGGGTTTCTGCCGTGCCCTTTTTCTTGGTCGAGGGCGGCAGGGAAAGAAATCGCGGGGCCGACGAGTTGAGCCCGGCTGCGAGAAATGCCGGCCCCGCGTGTCTGGATCAAGGCGCGCTGACCCTCGCTTGCCACTGGTCGGAACGCCGGGTGCGCAACGACGCGCACGGAGGTGATCCCGAACGCCGGCGGCTTTCGCGGGGGATTTCCGAGAAAGGCGGGCGGTGATTGCGAGCCTGGTCTTTGGCGAGCTCTTTTCGTCGGCGGCTTTTCATGGGGAACCCAGGAACCCCAGGAATCAGAGCCGACTCGGATCTGATCTGGTTCGTACCCTGGGATTCCCGGGCTCCTTCCCTGGAGACGCCTTGTCTTCTGTTACCTCATTCGCAACGAACGGCGTCCCTGCGTCCTCAGATCGTGCCCGGAATTGTCGATCATCCACCCGGTTTCGCCGCACGGTAGGGTGGACCCGATTCCATGCGATTCAACATGCGCGCAGCGGACCGGCTGGCAACCGAGACGACCGAACCCGTACGACGCTTCCTTCAGCGCGTGCTTGACGACCCCAGTCTGGTGGCGGAGGCGGAGCAGGAGACCCAGCTCCTCCTGCTGGAGCGGATGCGATCGGGGTTTCGTCCGCGCCGGGTCGTGTCGTGGGCGTTGCGGGTCGCGTGGCTGAAGGCGCAGGAGGTGCGCCGGCGGGCACAGCGGGGGGGGACGCGACCGGTCGCTCCGGGCGACGCCTTGGTTCCTGATGCGTCGAAGCTCGTCGAGCTGCGGGACTGGCTGCTCGCGTCGATGCGGGGCATCGACCCCGAGGACCGCGCGCTGCTTCAGCTGCGATACGGCGAGGAGCTTGCGTACAAGGACATCGCGCGGATCCTCGGTATGCCCGTCGGATCGATGGGACGACGGCTGCGCGCTGCCCGCCGCGAATTGCATGGGGCGCTGATCCGGAGCGACGGGGAGGCGCACCTGCTCCTTCCCATCCTCCCGGCACTGCTGCCGCTTCTGGGTCCCGTCACCTCGTCGCCGGGTGGACCGGTGGCAGGCGCCATCCTCAAGTCGACGGCCCTCGCCCTTCACGGGCTGCTCGCGGGAGCCATCATGAAGACCGGCACGCTCATCGGTTCGATCACCGTCCTCGTCGTCCTCGTGTGTGGCGTGGAGATCAGCGTCGATCCTCACGTTGCGCCGCTCGTGGCGGAAGAAGCGTCTGCGGATCCGGGGCCGTTCGTCCGGCGTGACGAGGGCTCGCACGACGTGGCGCCGCTCACGTCCGTTCGCTACGTAGAGGCCATCGACGCGCCGCCGGGGATGGTGTCCCTCGCCGGATGCGTCGTCGACACCAAGGAACAACCCGTCGAAGCGAAGCTCTGCCTCATGCCGTGGTCGTCCGAACCCGCGTCGTGGCGCAAGTGGCTGCGCCGCCAGGGCGCGAGACCATCACCGGTGTCCACCGCGAAGGACGGCACCTTCGATCTACAGGTACCGGACGACAACGGCCGTTGGCACAACCTCGTGGTGAAGATCGCGGGTAAGACGTTCCTGGTCGAGAAGCTGCCCAACGGCGTGAGCGAACTCGTGGTGCGTGTGCCCGTGGAGGCGAGAGCCGTGGCGGCGAAGCCGGAGAGCCGGCAGACGATCACTGTCGCGTCGGACGATCCGTTGACGGCGAGCCTCGATATCCGCGACGTTTCGCTGACCACCCTCGCCGCCGCGACCGCGAGGGTGAACGCGCAGGCGTCGCTCGCGGTCGGCGATGCCAAGTCCCTGGTGGACAACCTCGCGGCGGTCACATCGGTGGCGTACGAGGAGATGGCGAGGGCCATCCCATACCGGCTCGAAAACGTCCGCGGGCGGATCGAACTCGATTCACGGATCTTACGGCTTGCCTCCAGCCGACGGGCCGCCGGGCTTTCTGGCCTGTCCCGCATCCGGAAGGCGACGGAGGCGGCCCTTCTCCGGAAGGTCCTCGATGCGTCGCGGTTGGCGGATGCCACGACTCGTGCGCTACGGGAGCAGCTCACGGTCACGGAGGGAACGAAGCTCGACCTCTCGGGTTCTTTCGCCGTCCTGGAGGCGACGCTTCCGGCCCCGCGGTGCTTGAGCGGCCGCGCTTGGAGCGACGCCACCGGCGAGACGTTCTTCGTCTGGGAGTTTTGAGCCGACCCACCCCAACCGTGTAGCTCTTCAGAGAGTCGAACGCGAGGTCCTCTGCCACAAGCGGTTAGGTGGATTGCTCGGCTTCGACGGTTGCGCCAGAGCGCTCCCTGATCCGACCGGCATGGTCACGTCCCATACCCTCGTTTTCATCCCCGTGCCGCGTGTTCCCACCAAGACGGGCCAGCCTTTGTTCTTGTGGTAGTTTCCGAAGGATGTGTGTACGATGTTTACTCACCATGGAGCCCGGCACGCCCGCGCTACGGCCCTCGGCCCCGAGTATCGGGGGCCCCAGGTCCCTTCCCAGCTGGCGTTGCAGAGTCTCTTGCGACCTGGACCATTCGTTCTGCTCACCACGGTGAGGGGAATGCCGGTTCTCGGCGTCGCGTTAGTCCTTTAGCAACCTTCACTCTTCCCTTCTGGAAACTATCTGGAGTTCAACACCCATGCGATCAGCCATCTGTGCTGAGGGTTTGCGCTTTCGCGCGCCTCTCGCGCTCCTTCTGGGAGCTTGCATCGTTCTGGCCGGCGGCGTATCGGCGCAGTCGATCACGACTCCCCCGAACTTCGTCTCGAACAACGGGGGCTCTCCCGGCGGCGGCGTCTACTTCGACGTCGTGGTCCTCTCCGGCGGCGGACTCAACATCACGTCCCTCGACACCAACTGCAGCGCCGCCGCGGGTGTTGCCGTCAACATCGACGTCTACACCATTCCCGGCACCTCGGTCGGCAATGAGACCAACATGGCGCTCTGGACCCTGGTCGGGAGCGGTACGGGCACCTCGTTG
The DNA here is from genome assembly GCA_002687715.1 of Planctomycetota bacterium. Classification (GTDB taxonomy): domain Bacteria; phylum Planctomycetota. The sequence goes on from NZBC01000074.1 coordinate 20,261, forward strand.
GGTGTCAACATGCCCACCCCGGTGGACACCTCGGACTTCGTGCTGACCGCCGGGAGCTACGGCATGGCCATCGTGAACTTCGGCGGCCACCGCTACACGAACGGCACCGGCGCCAACCAGGCCGTCGCCAACGCCGAGATGTCCCTGGCCCTCGGTACGGCGTCGAACGTCGCGTTCTCCGGCGGCATCTTCAGCCCGCGCATCTGGAACGGAACGCTCTACTACGCTCCGAACGCGAACATCCTCTCCGCTACCCAGACCGCGGGGCAGACCGATCTCACCATCACCCTCGACATGCTCAGCCCGGGTGCAGGCATGGGGTGGACGCTCGTGAGCGCCAACACCACGCTCGGTGTGGCAGAAGGCCCCGTCCTCGGGCTCATGCCCGACTTCAACACCTTCTGGGCGTTGGGCGTCCCCTACGCTCCGGGGAACGTGTTCCACTTCAACGGTGGTGACGCCGGGGTGTTCCCGGATGTCCCGTTCCAGGTCGGAAACGGGGGCATGGCGACCGCGAGCGGCCAGACCATCGACCTCGTTTGCTTCTTCTTGGACAACAGCCTGAACTTCTTGGCCGCGTCCAACGTCGTTCGGATCACCTTCAACTAGCCAAGTACGGGAGAACAAGACAATGAAATACACGATGATTGCTCTGCCGTGCTTGCTGATCCTCGTCATCGGAGGATTGGCCGCCGGGCAGATGACGCAGACGCTTCCCGCGGGCAACCTCGCGGGTGCCGGTGGCGCTGCCTCCAGCTTCCCCTTCAACACCGCCCCAGACCACAAGTGGCACTGGCACTACGGCGCCGCCCAGTTCGCGATGCAGTCCCCCATCGTCATCAGCGAGGTGTACGTCCGCACCATCAACCAGACCCCCATGCCCGCCTACGACTTCCCGTCGGTGGAGCTTCTGATGGCCACCTCGTCGACGCTTTACCCCGTCGCCACCCACAGCACCACGTTCGCCGCCAACTTCTCTGGCGACGAGCAGATCGTCCGCGCCGCGGCTCCCTGGGTCCGGACCACCGCGGCTGCCACATCGGATTGGGAGCCCATGGGTCTCGACGCCCCCTTCCTGTACGACCCCACCCAGGGCGACTTCATCTTCCAGATCCGCAAGTGCGGCACGAACCAGACCTGGGGCCAGTCCATCTTCGGTAGCTCCGGAACTGTGGGTGCGAACGGCGGCAACCGCTACGGCAACACGGCGGACTGCTCCGCGGCCACGTCGACCTTCGCGAACAACGAGTTCGTTCCGGTCATCAAGATCGACTACAACCCTGCCGGCGGGCTCTTCGCGAGCTTCACCGGCGCGCCGACGACGGGTCCTCCGGGCCTCAACGTGAACTTCACGGACACGTCCTTCACCAGCGATCCGAACGGCATCCAGACGTGGGGTTGGGACTTCGGCGACGGCGGAAGCTCCAGTCTGCAGAACCCTTCGCACACCTACACGTGCCCGGGTTCCTACGACGTCACCTTGACCGTGACCGATACCCTGAACCCTCAGTCCACCATCACTGCCACCGGATTCGTGACCGTCACCGGGTACGAGTTCGGCTTGTCGACCACCGGCGGTGGCGTGGGTGACCTCACGGTCACCCCGGTCCCAACGGTCTCGTGCGGGTTCCTCCCGGGCGCGGTCGAAGGGTACACCTTGATCACCCTTGCCGGTCCCGGCGCCTTCTTCGGGCTCGAGCTCGACTTCATGACGATCACCGGGATCCTGACGCCGGCTGCACCGGACAGCCCGCTCCACTTCCTCGTGTCTCCGGGCCTCTACCCGGACGGCGGCCCGCTCCTGTACCCCGCCGGGACCTTCGCCCCGCTCGCGGGCCAGACCCTGAGCGCGACCCAGGTCACGCTCGGTGCGGGCTTCACGCTCCTCCACCAGAGCAACGTCTCCTCGGCGACGTTCTAGCCCCGAAGTCCCTGACTTCGTGAACGAGGCCGGAAGGCAGAACGCCTTCCGGCCTCGCTTCGTGGGTACCCGGAGAGATCTCCGGCGACGACGTCAGCCGTCCCCGATCGCCATGCGGTAGGCGTCCGGCGCGTCGGGACGATCGAGTTCACCGCGCATGACGTCGTAGGTGCCCGGACCGAGCAGCTCTTCCGCGACTCGACGGGTGTAAGCGAGGGTCGCCCGCATGGCGCCTGCGCCTACGCTCACTCGCGCGACTCCGAGGTCCCGCAGCTCGGGGATCGACGGAACCACCGGGATCGAGATGGCGGGGTTCGCGACGACGTTGAGCGGACCGCCCGCGTCGCGAGCGAGGATCGCGATCGTCTCGCGGGGAAGGCCGCCCGGAACGAAGAGGCAGTCGGCTCCCGCATCGCGAAAGACATGCAGTCGTCGCAGTGTTTCGATGAGCCAGCTGTCCGGATCTCCGGCCCGCACGAGGAACACGTCGGTGCGGGCGTTGATGACGAGGTGGATGTCGTCGCGGGTCGCTTCACGGACGGCGATGATCTTCTCGGCGACCAGCTCCGGAGGATCGAGCGGCTGGTCGGAGTCGCCCGTCCCGTCCTCGAGGTTGATGCCGACGGCGCCCCGTCCGACCACCTGCCGCATGCGCACGCCGACGGCGTCGGGGGTCTCGCCCCAACCGCGCTCCATGTCGGCGGTCACCGGGACGTCGACGGCGGAGACGATGCGGCCCACGGCCTCCACCATGCCCTCGAACGGCATCGCCTCGACGTCCGGGTGCCCGGCCACGGCAGCGATGCCCATGCTCGTCGTCCCGATGGCGCGCGCTCCCGATCCGCCGAAGACCCGGGCGCTCGCGACGTCCCATGCGTTCGGCAGCACGAGGATGGATTCATCTTCGTGCTGCGCGAGAAAGGACCTGGCGAGTGTAGCCTGCGTACTCATGAGGGGGCTTCTCCCGGGACCCCACTCTATACTCCAGCGCCGCAGCCGATTCGCCGGAAACTCCGGGGCGCTGCAGTGATGCGTTCGCGTTCATGAACGGACGCAGCGCAACCCTCGTCATCGCCGTGGTGTTCTTCGGGTTGGGAGCTGGCGGCGCGCTCTTCTGGTCTAGCCGCTCCCAAACGGAGGAGTCCGCTCCTCCGCCTTCGCGCGAGGCAGCCCGGCTCCGGGATCGACTCGCGGAGCGCGAGCGTGAGCTCGACCTCGCCTACTTCCCGTTGACGACTTCGAACTTCACCCACGATGACGCGTAGCGCCCGCGCGGCACGGACCATAGACGCAGCGGCAGCATTCGGTCCCACACCCTGCGGGGATGGACCCACTTGCCCTTCGCGTCGCCCGACGTGTCGTACACGAGCCGGACCGACCAGACGCCCGCCCGATCGGGGCGGAATCCGAGGCCGCGGTGCGTCGCCGCGCCGCCCGCGAACGGATCGATTCCCTCGCCGGGTTCCAGGTCTCTCAGGTCCCCCTTCCTGAGCTTCGCGGGCCGGCGTTCGAGGGCCGCCGGTGGTGCGACGACGTGACCCCGAGGGTCCCTGATCTCGACCTTGGCCAGCGGAGTGCGCAGGCCAGCATCGGAGCCGTCGAGGTTGCGGACGACCGTGATCCGTTCCTGGCCGACGTTGCGGAGTTCGAACGCGAGCGGCAGGGGAGCGCCGACGCGGATCGTCTTCGCCGTGGCGCGGGCGATTACTTGCAGCGAGTCCTTCTTCACGCGGGCTGGAATGGCCGGCTTCGTGCCGGGTGGGCGGACGCGACGAACGCGGGTCGACAGGAGTTCGAGCGTTCGTGGGTTGTCAATGGGGTCCTTGCGCGCGCCGCTTCGACTCGATCTTCGCCACGGGACGGCGCGTACGAACCCGACCCCCGGTGCGAACCACACCCGCCAGTCGTAGGTCGAGAGCCCGTGCTTCGTTGCCGACAGCTCGATGCGCCAGGCGTCGTGGGGCCCCGAAGGAGTCTGGGCCTTCTCCCGGCGGATGGCGCGCCCCGTGAACTCGACGAGCCCGACCCGTCCCGACCACGATGCGTCCTTGACGAGTCTGGCGGGTATCAGCATCGACTTTCCGTGCGCATGGATGCGGTCACTGGTCCGCGTGCCGTGGGCGTGCAGTCCCTTCGCGTCAACAGACACGATCAGTCCATCGTGCGCCCACAGGAAGGGGCCGCCCTCGATCTGCAGCAGGTGGTGCTTCTTCCAGGGGACGACCTGAAGCACGAGCGATCGGTTGCCGTCCAGCCCATAGATGAACCGGCGCCCGTCCTGGAGCGGGAAGAACGGGTCGGTGGTGGTGAGTGCGATCAGCGTGGTCAGGATGAGGGTCATCAGTCAGTCCTTTCAGTCCTTGCGGCGACGTTTGAGCGTCTCGCGCGCCCCGCGAAGTGAGCTGGCGATCCGCGATTCGCCGGCGAGTTCCAGCCAGCCGGCCACGAGAGCGCGTGTGCTCGCGACGTCGATGTCGGTGCCCCAGGTCACGACTTGCAGCACATAGCCACGCGCGTTGAACGCCTGGTCGGCGGGCACGGCGCCGTCGAGCGCGCGCCACCATCGATCGACGATCGCGTGGGCGTCGCGCGATCCCAGCCACAGCAGCGCCCGTGCGACGGACCGTTGGGTGCGGTCGGCGGTGACGGGGGAGAGGTGAGCGGCGAGGTGCTCGAGCGCATCCGGTGTCCCGAGCCGCCCGATGGCGTACATCGCCGTTTCAGGGATGGCGGCTTCGTCGTACTTCGGGGCTGACGCGAGCCGGGCCCGGATGCCGCCGAGCGTCGACGCCTGCAGGGCGAGTGCGCGGAGCCGGGGGAGGAAGTCCTCGACGGCGATCTCCTGGATGTTCTGGCCGTTGAACAGGTCGTAGAGTCCGGCGTTGAGGGTCGACACGGCGTCGCCCAAGTTGACGCGCTGCTGCATCGCCCCGGCCGAGTAGCGTGATTTGCCGTCGCGCGTGCGCTCCAGGTGGAGCAGCAGCAGCGCGCGACGACCCGGGCGCAGGCCCTCCGCGACGATGAGGCCGGTGCCACCGCTCGCTCCCGGGCGTAGTGCGAGCTTCTCCTTGTACACCGGGCCCTTCACCACCTCGTCGATGACCACCGGGTCGTACCGACCGTCGCCGTCCGAGCGAATGATGACCGCGACCTCGCAGGCCGCGAGCCGCCAGAACAACGGGATGGGAGGGAATTCGGCCGGCATGTTTCGATTGCGTTGAACGACGAGGCTGACACGGTCTCCTTCGCGGAGCGTGGATGATTCCCCGACGAGGGCCCCGCCTGCGTCATTCGGGCGGCTCGGCAGCCAGCC
>NZBC01000075.1 GCA_002687715.1 Planctomycetota bacterium
GAAGCAATCTGCTCTGGATGGGAGCGCGGACCTCCAGGTCCGCTCTGACGGCGCCGCCGGATCCGGACCCGGCGCGGACCTCCAGGTCCGCGCTCCCGGGATGAGCCGATTGCCTCCCACGCTCTCGAAGTCTGCGCTCCCGTCAGACGTTATCCTTCGCACGATGCGAGTCATCGTCATCGTCATCGCATGTTCGGTCTTCGCGGCGGCCCAGCCCGGCGTGCAGCTGCCGCCTGACGTCGAGGCCTTGACGGGCAAGGTGGATCCCACCCACGACGACTGGACCGCGGAGGCCGCGCAGGCGGCCGCGGCGGCGCAACTGAAGCTCCTCGCAACGAAGCTCGCGATGGGGGATTTCGAAGCCGCGGCGGCGCTTGCGGTCGAGGGCGCCACCGCGTCCGAATGGTCGCGAGATGATCTGGCGGCCTACACCCTGCCCGACGGGGTCTCGGCGCGCAGGCGGCGGACCGTCGTCGGACCCATGCCCGGCGTCCCGGTGCGCGAGGCGCTGGCGGCGTACCTGAAACCGATCACGGCGAGCCAGGAGCGGCGGATCAAGTTCAAGATCGTCGGAGTCTGGCACACGGCGGGACAACCGCTGCAGACGCGGGTGCGCTACGAGGGCTACGGGGTGCAGCTCGACGGAGGATATGCGGTCCAGCAAACGGGACGCTGGCGCGTCATCTGGAAGAAGGAGAAGACGGACCCGGCGCCCCGGATCGCTGCTCTGGAATTACTCGGGTTCCAGGAGACGACCCGCGCCGCGCCGCTGCTCACCGAGTGCACCTCGACCGTCCTCGACCTCGGGGGCAGGGACCGGGACCTCGCGCGCGGCGGCGAGTACTGGTTCGGTCGGATCGATGCCGTCGGTGAGTCCAACCTCATGGGGCATCACGGGCTCGCCGTCGGGGACGTCAATGGCGATGGTCGGCCCGATCTCTACGTCGCCATGGGGACGGGGCTGCCCAACCGCTTGCTCGTGCAGCAGACCGACGGGAGCGTCGTCGACACGGCCGCGTCCGCGGGCGTCGCCTGGCTGGACGATACGAAAGGCGTGCTGCTCGCGGACATGGACGGCGATGGCGACCAGGACCTGCTCGCCGCGGTCGCGAACGTCATCGTCCTCGCAAAGAACGACGGCAGCGGACGGTTCGGGCGCCTCGTGAGCATGCGAGCGCCGACCCCGGCGCCGTTCTACTCCCTCGCCGCCGCCGACTACGACGGGGATGGCGACCTCGACATCTACGGTTGCCGCTACGTGAAGGTGCAGTACGGAATCTCCGTGCCGATGCCGTTCCACGACGCCAACAACGGCCCGACGAATCACCTGCTTCGCAACGAGGGTAAGGACCGGTTCCGCGACGTCACGACCCGGACCGGGCTGCATCAGAACAACAGCCGGTTCAGCCTCGCGTGCACGTGGGTCGACTTCGATCAGGACGGTGATCCGGATCTCTACGTGGCGAACGACTTCGGGCGCAACAACCTGTACCGCAACGACCGCGGACGCTTCGTCGACGTCGCGGCCCAGGCCGGCGTTGAAGACCAGGCTGCGGGGATGGGCATCAGCGTGGCCGACTTCGACGTCGACGGGCGGCCCGACTTCTACGTCACGAACATGTTCTCGGCCGCGGGAAACCGCATCGCGTATCAGGACCGCTTCAAACGGGGCGAGGGCGATCAGCGTCGGCAGATCCAGCGCTTGAGCCTCGGTAATTCGTTGTTCAGGAACCTGGGAGGCGGACGGTTCCAGGACGTGAGCGACCGAGCCGGCGTCCGCATGGGACGCTGGGGGTGGGGTGCCCGATTCTGCGACCTGAACAATGACGGCTACGACGACATCGTCGCGCCCAACGGGTTTCTGACCGGGCGTCTCAAGGACGACCTCTGAAGCTTCTTCTGGCGGCGGGTCGCGTCGCAATCACCCACGCAATCGACACCGACGCCGACCGCGCGTATCGGGCGACGCGCGTACCTCGCCGGATGGGCCGCGCTCACGCACCTCATGAACGAGGGCGTGTCTTGGAGCGGCCACGAGCGTCACAACGCGTACCTGAATCTGGGAGACGGCACGTTCGCTGCCGCCGGCTCGTTGCTCGGAATCGACTTCGAGGACGACGGTCGCGCCGTGGTCGTCACGGATTGGGACGGCGACGGCGACCTCGACCTGTGGTTCCGCAATCGAACCGGTCCGCAGCTGCGACTCCTGCGCAACGACCATCGGACGGGCCACCACGTGACCTTCGTCCTGACCGGCCGCGGCGGCAATCGGGACGCGGTCGGTGCACGGGTCACGGTCGAGGCCGGCGGACGGCGCTGGGTCCGCGCCGTCATGTCAGGCGACGGGTACCTCGCACAGTCGACGCGTCATCTTCACTTCGGGCTCGGCGACGTGACGAAGATCGACAGCGTCCAGGTGACCTGGCCCGACGGAACGACCCGCCTGCTCGCTTCTCCCGCGATCGACACGGCGGTGCGCGTCATTCAGGGCAAGCTCGATCCCGTCGTGATCCCGCCTCGTCAGACGACGCTCGGGAGCGGCCCGACTGCCCTCCCTCCCGCTGACGGCTCCAGTCGCATCCGGCTGCGAACCCCTCTCCCGCTCCCCCCCAGCCTCGTGTCGAATCTCCCGGTCTCCGGGCCCGGCCGCGCGCGGGTCCTGAATCTGTGGTCGATCACCTGCCGCCCCTGCTTCGTGGAGCTGGCGGAGTGGGCCGACCGCGCCGTCGATCTGCGTGCGGGCGGTCTCGACGTCGTCGCGATGTGCATCGATCCCAAGGAGGATCGGACGAAGGCCGACACCAAGTACCAGGAGATCGTCGGCAAGCGCCTCGGGGCGCTTCGCCACGCCGACGTCGCCACGCACACCCGTCTGCAGGTCTTCGTGCAGCACGTCCGTCAACTCGTGGACGATCAGATGACCCTCCCGGCGAGCTTCCTGATCGACGAGCACAACCAGCTCCAGGTCCTCTACGTCGGCCGTGCATCGGTGGACACGCTGCTCCGCGACCACGCGACGATCGCCAGTCAGCCCGCACACCTCCGCAGCTTCCGCGGCGGACGCTGGTTCTTGAAAGTCCCGCGCGACTTCGCTGGCCTTGCCAAGACGATGGACGCGCTCGGATACCTGGCCGACGCGGCGTTCTACCGCGGTATCAAGTAAGACGCCGCCGCTCCCAGAGCCGCCTGACCGTTGCGCGACGCTCGCACGGGTCCTCGCCGCTGATCTCGCTGATCCGCGGCCTCGCCCCGCTGCCTACCGCACCGATCTGGACCGTTTGACGAGGATCACCCGTGTGCAGGTAACCTCGCCGACGATGATCGCGTGAGCTTCCTCGGAGTCGGAGTCGAGAACGAACTGACGCACCGGACGCGACCCGACCTCACCCGAGAGGAGAACGAGCGTGCACACGAGGGCGTGAATCATGACGGCCTCCGCTCCCCAAGGCGCCCGCAATCCGGCGAGGTGCCAACAACCCGTGGGAAACGAGCGGCCGAGTCGTCGGTTGGCTCCTGGGATTCTCTCCCCGCTCGCCTTCCGGTGAGCACGGGTCCGGCCGGTGCAAGCGCACCTCTACTGCACGACCACGCCCACCGCGTTCGTCAGCGCGAGGTTGAAAGTCGGAGAACCGTCTTCGATGACTCCCTGCAGCGTCATCACCAACGGCCCGCCGAGACCCCCCGGAAGAGCCAACGTCCACGGCGCCGCGGTTGGCGCCGCCGGCGAACCGGACGGGATCAGCGGCGCGACGGGCAGGCCGAAACAGTCGGCGACGGTGAACAGGGTCGGGTCCATCGGGCCCAACAGATGCGGACGGATGCACGCGAAGCCAAGTGGCGTACCCGTCAGCGTCTGGAAGCCGGGCAGCAAGAGCTGCCCCATGATGACGAAGCGGGCCGGCGCGGCGAAGGACGACGGTTGCAGCACGTCGAGCGTGAGCGGCTGTCCGATTCCCACCGTCACCACGCGACCGGTGGCCTGGCCCGCGGTCCCGTTGACGAGGAGGACGTCCTCCGCCAGTTGTCCTTGCCAGGTGCCGACGGTCCCGGCTCCGCACAGCGGCAGGAGAGCGTTGTCGTCGACGAAGCGTGTGCAGGCGAGACGCAGCGGCGCGGGGGGGACGACGGTCGTGACCGTGCCGGCGAGCGTATCGACCACCTGAAGCTCTTGCGCCCCGCCGGCGTTCACGGCGGAGAAGAAATACGTCCCCGACGCGCGGTCGAAATCGAACGATCCCGGATGAACGGCACCGAGCCCGGAGGTCACCGCGAGCCCCCCGGTGACCACACCGGCGGAGTTCAGGGCCATGACCTGGTTGCTGCCGTACGCGATGACGCGGCTGTTGAGATTGTCGTAGTTGATCCCCAGCGGCGGCGGCGTCACGGCCGGGCCGGGCGCGACCAGGCCGGGGACGCTCGTATCCAACGCCCCCAGGGCGTCCAACGTCTCGACGAAGAACGTCGGCCCGTTGGTCTCGGCCAGGCCGGACACCCCCAGTCGGACGGGTCCGGCGAACGTCGTCGACGTCGGCGTCACGACCCCCGTGTTCACGTCCACCATCGCGACGACGAAGTCCGTCCCCGGATCGAGCGCGACGCCGTACATCTGCCCTCCGGCACTGTCGAACTCCATCGCGACGAGCCGTCCGCTGGTCATCGTCGGAAAGCTGAGCAGCACGTTCGACAGCACCATGCCGTTGTCGACGTCGAGCCCGATCAACCGGCCCGGCCCGAAGATCGTCGAGTCGGCCACGAAATAGAAGATCCGCGCCACGAGATCGACGCCGGAACGCGACATCCACACCGCGTTGATGTCCGGCAGCGAGTTCAAGAGGGTCGCCCCCCCGGTCGCAGGATCGATCTCCACGAAGTCACACCCGTTCATCGAGTACTTCACGTTCGAGGCCCCGAGCGTGATCCCGCTGAACGTGCCCCCGTTGCTCGACATGCTCCCGCCCTGCAGCACCAGGAACCCGGACGAGCCGTTGTTGATGCTCGACCCCGCCGACGTCGCGCCCGTCGCCACGACGCCGAGCAGACGACTGACCGGGGTCTGCCCGGTGACCGGCTGCCCAACGAACACGAGTATCAGCGACAGCAACAGGACGCGATTCATGCGAAGACTCCGAGCCGGCACTCGCCGCAAACCGACACTCGCCCATCGTACCGGGCCCGTACCGCGCCAGAACCCAGCCGACCTGCAAAACGTCCGCGTACTGGGGCTTCGGAGGGTGGAACCCGGCTACCTCACCATCCGCGCGACCGTCGTGGTGCCCGCGGCCACGGTGATCGCCGCGCTCGTGACGGGGAGACCATCGACCGCCTCCTCGGTGTCCTCGTCGAGTTCGATATGGACCCGATAGGTAGTCGAGAGCGTGCTGGAGGTGAAGAACGTCCCCATCTCCGTGGAGCGGAGTGCAGAGCGCGTGACGATCTCCACTCCGAACACCAAGGCGGAGATCGAGGTGATGAGGGGCAAGAACGGGAAGCCGATCAAGATCCAGAATCTCCCGTCACCCGACTTCCCGGCTCCTCCCTTCCATGATCACACCCGGTACCAGTCCGTCATCCTGAAGCACCAGGCCGCCGACAAGCAGTTCGAGTACTCGGGCACCAACGGTTTCACGGCCAGGATCGAAGCGGTCGCTCCTGCCCGGTGAGGGCCAATTCGACCCGCCGGTCAATCAAGCGCCGGAAGCAGGATCCTGGCGCCCGCGAGCAGCTCGACGGACTCGACGTGGCCCATGCGCGTGCGCACACCCGGCACCAGGACGTGAATGTGAGTCGTCGCACCGTGGTGCGTCAGAACACCTTCCTGGCCCTCGGCGTGAATCCCCACGAGCGTGCCCTGTACGGCGTCCAACCGGATCCGCACCGGAGCGTGCTCGGAGGTGGGCTCGGCCCGCATCGGACACATCCCGTTGACGACGTGGGCGTCCACGCTCCTGAAGCGGCCCTCCACTACGAAGGGAAACGGACGTGTCACGTCGAGCCCGGCTCCGGCGGCGGTCGTTCGGACGAACGCATCGACCCCATCGGCGGGGATGTCAGCACCGACCCGGTGAGTCGTCCACCGGGGCACTCGGGCTGCGACCAGCAGCGTGGCCTCGGCGTCGCTCGCCTCGAGGAGGCGACATTGGGACCCTGTACCGGCGACCCGCGCGACCCACACCTGGCCATCCACGATCGTCACCTCGCCCTGCAGTCTGGCCATCGCCCCGACGGCATAAGCCCCCTTCGAGCCCGCGAAGTCCCCGAGCCGGACGCGTCCTTCGGTCTTCCCTTCTCCGAGGACCTGGCGCATGGCGCCCCACTGACGAACCTCACCGTTCCACGCGGGTTCGGTGGTGCACCCGGAGAGCAGCGCGGCCGCCAGGACGAGGAGACCAGCGAGTCGGGCTCGCACTTCGCGGCGATTGAGTTGAGTCATGTCAGGACAAGTCCTCGAGAACGATGACGGGCACCTCGACTCACGGTGCCCCGAAGCGGTTGCGGGCCCCGATCAGCAGCGCCGCGAGGATACCGAGGGAGAAACCGATGGCCGTGTTGAACCCGAGGCACCCCCCCGCAGTCACGACCACCAGGAAGAACTCGTCCGGCCCCGTAGCCTTGCGAGCCGGCAACGCGAGTTCGACGCCCGCGAAGCACAAGAGGATACCGAGGATACTCATGGGGTAGGCGTCGAGAAGCACCACCGCGCTGGATCCGAGTGTGACCGCCAGCAGGATCTTGGCGAGCCCCAGCATGACGACGCTGCCGCCGGTCCGCGCCCCGAACCGGTGCTGCCCCGCCAATCCGCCCGACCCGTGGCACATGGGCATCGCGCCGAACCAGCAACCCACGACGTTCATCAACCCGACGCTCACGGCCATCGAGCGCACGCGAATGCTGCGTCCCGGGAACAGGTCCCCGCTCAAGGCGCACACCGCGATGACGGAGTTCAGGAGCGTGAGCGGCAACTGCGGAACGGTGCCACGCAGGAACCCGTCGCGCCACTGGTCGAGGTCCGGAACGATCGGGGTGATCCCATCCCACCCGAGTTCGAGCCGTCCCAGAAGCTCGGGCTGCAAGAACAGCATCATCGCGATTCCAAAGACGAACAGAAACAACGCCGAGGGAAACCGCGCCCAGCGCCCCGTGATGAGGACGAAGGCCGCCGCGACCATCGCGACGATGGGGCCGTCGAGCGTCCAGTCCATGGGACCGATCATGCCGATGCCCGCGATGAGCAGCTTCAGTCCGACCCCGAGCTGGATGCCTCGCACGACTGGCGACGGGATGTGCCGCTCGACCGTCCGTACCAACCCCGTGATCCCGAGCAGAAGGACGATGCCTCCCGCAAGGAGCCCGGCGGCCGCAATAGCTCCGGGCGAGATCGCCTCCGCGATACCGACCGCGGCGATGGCCTTCATCGGCTGAACGGGGATGGGCTGTCCGAAGAGGACACCCGACAGGACGTTACAGAGCCCCGCAAACAGAAGCACGCTGCCGAGGTCGAGGTGACACATCGCAACGAGCGCGGCGACCAGGGGAACGAAGGTACCGAGGTCTCCCAATGCCCCGCTGGCTTCCCCGAGGTCGAAGCGCAGACGGTGAGTGGCGGTGGATTGCGTCGGTTGCGAAGACATGGCGCTTGCAGCGCGGCATCCTATCCCAGTGATGGACCTCGCCGTCGAGAACGACGCGGGTGGAGCGGCTGGGGCCTCGGCGGCGGATCGTCAGCCGACCCGGCTTCCCGAGGTGATCGCCTCTCCTAGCGCTCGAAAATCCGCCTTGCGAGAACTCGACGGGCGCCACGCAAGCCCGATCGTCCGCGCCGGCCGGCTCTTTCGAAAGCGGAGCAGACTGAGCTTCCGCGCCGGCGTGGCCTCGACCCTCAGAGACATCTCGGGGAGCAGGGTGACGCCGTTGCCACTCGAGACCATCTGCACCAAAGTCGTGAGACTGCTGGCGCGGAAGTCGTCGAGCTCTCGGATACCGATCTGCTGACAGAGCGAGAGGGCCTGGTCCCGCAGGCAGTGTCCATCCTCCAGCAAGAGCACGTCTTCATCTTCGAGATCACGCTCAGTGGCGGTCTTCCGCGTGGCGAGTCGATGCCCCGAAGGGACCGCCAGCCAGAATCGATCGGTGAACAGTGCCCGTGTCTCGGCACCGCCGAGGTTCGCTTCAAGAGCGAGGAGCAGGACGTCCAGCTCACCCTGGTCGAGACGACGAACGAGCTCGGAGGTCTGATCCTCGCGAAGGAGCAGACGCAGCGCCGGGAAGCGACGATGCACGACACCGAGCGCCGCCGGGAGCAGGTAGGGAGCTACGGTCGGAATGACCCCCAGGCGGAGCGTTCCCGAGAGAGGTCCCCCGTGACCCCGTGCAACCTCACCGAGCTCGCGTATCTGAGTCAGGATCCGCCGCGCCTTGTCGGCGAGCTCGACTCCGGCTGCCGTGGAGAGCACTCTCCGCCGGTCACGCTCAAAGAGCTCGACGCCCAGAAGCCCTTCGAGCTGTTGAACCTGTGCGCTGAGGGCCGGCTGCGTGATGAAGCAGGATTCGGCGGCTCTCCGGAAGTTCAGGTTCTCTGCAACGGCGACAAGGCACTCGAGCTGGCGGATCGTCGGGAGATTCATGATAAGCCCACCCTATCAAACTCATCATGATAATCGATTTCTCCTATCAGTTGGATTGTCCCACAATCCTCATGAACGGCAGCCCAACCACTTTCCGAGGAGGCCCTCCATGAGACTAGCGAGACGAATCGTCGGGACCGCGCTGGCGGTCATCAGCGCCTTGGCTTTCGGAGCGGCGCGCGGCAGCGCTCGAGAGGTAGCGACTCGCGGCGCCACGAGCCATGCCCCCGTCGCAGGCACGGGGAGCTTCGAGTCCGTCGTCGAGCGCATGACGGCTGCGAAGGCGGCCGTGGTCGCGCAGCACGAGAAGCTGCTCGACGATCGATACGATCTCGCGGACCGGTCAGCTCCCGGTGCATCGATGTCGCGCGGAAAGGCACTGCAGGACGGCGTGCGGGTGAAGCTCCACGGTGGCGTCACGTGGGGTGACCTCGCGACCCTGACCCCCGAACAGACCCGACAGCGGGACCTCTGGCCGAAGGGCTTTCTCCCCCGGCCGCATCCACATCACGCCGAAGGCGGGATGCTGTTCCCCCGGTATCACATCGACGAAGTGAAGAGGCAGACGGGCCTGCTCGAGGATCAAGCTGACCGCACAAGAGAAGACGGACCTCGTCGCGTTCCTGCGGACGCTTTGGCCCGACTATTCATGAACCCGTAGCGAGAAGCGCAACTGGGTCGTGCTGGCAAGGAGAATCGGTGCTTTCGACCGCAGGCGTGGCTGAACACCACGTCGAGGATCGAAAGTGGTGGTTCGACGCAGTCAGCGTGGGCCAGATGCACTTCGCAGTAGCGGCTCATGATGAGTTCGGGCTAGGAGTTGCCGCAGCATCCAAGGGCCACAACAAAGGAAAACGAAGCAATGCACACCAACGACGGAGCAGAGACGGCGCAGGCCATGGGCCGACTGCTGGCAGACTCCTACACGCTCTACCTGAAGACCCACAACTTCCACTGGAACGTCACGGGGCCGATGTTCTCGACGCTTCACGTTCTCTTCGAGCAGCACTACACGGAGCTTGCGCTCGCGGTGGACGAGATCGCGGAACGCATTCGCGCCCTGGGGTTTCCCGCGCCGGGAACCTATCGCGAGTTCTCGGCGCTGACGTCCATCGAGGAGCCGGACGGAACTCCGTCGGCGACCGAAATGCTGGAGGCCCTCGTCGACGACCAGAAAACGGTCGTCGGTGCCGCTCGCTCCGTTCTCGACGTGGCGGAAGCGTCCGGTGACCCCGCGAGCGTGGACCTGGCCGTGCGGCGCATAGAGCTGCACGAGAAGAACGCGTGGATGCTCCGCAGCCACCTGGAGTAGGTCCCGGGGGCCTGGGGAGGGATCAGGGCGGCCCTTGCGATAGCTCGATATATCGATACATTACGACATGTCGACCATCACGGACACGGAGCCGCTGATCCCGCTGCAAGCCCTGGCGGAGGCCTCTGAGTGCCTGCGGACCCTGGCCCATCCATGCCGGCTCCGCATGGTCGAGATGCTGTTGGTCCAGGAGCGGACCGTCGGCGAACTCGCCGACGCGTGCGGAATCCCGAGCCACATGGCGTCCGAGCATCTCCGCATCTTGCGGGATCGGGGCCTGCTCGTGGCGGACCGCCGGGGTCGCCGCGTGTACTACGCGGTCCGCGAGTCCGGGCTCGCGTCGATCCTGGCGTGTGTCCGCAGCCGATTCGGCCCGGCTCCGGAATCCAGCGAAGGAGATTCCCGATGACCCAGACCGTGTCACCCGCCGACTGTGCCGACCTCACGTCCCGCGGTAGCTGCTTCGTCGTCGATGTCCGAACCCCGGCGGAGTACGCAGAAGCGCACCTGGAGGGCGCAGCCAACGCGCCCCTTGCAGATGTCGAGCGCCTCCTCCCGGAGTTGCGCGCGCGCGCCGGCGACCACCGTCTCGTCCTCGTGTGTCGCACCGGCCAACGTGCCACACTCGCCAAGGAGAAGCTCGCTCGCGCCGGACTGGAAGCGGCGGTCGTGCTGGACGGCGGCATGGCCTCGTGGTCGGCGGAAGGCCGGCCCGTCGTGGGCGGGAGACGTGGCATGGTGATCGAGCGCCAGGTCCGCATCGCAGCCGGCGCGCTGGTCGTCCTGGGAGTCGCACTCGGTCTCTGGGTGCACACCGGGTTCCTGGCGCTGGCCGCGTTCGTGGGCTGTGGCCTCGTCTTCGCCGGCGTCACGGACACGTGCGGCATGGCGCTGCTCCTCGCCAAGCTCCCGCACAACCGCGTGCGCAGCCTGGGGGGCAGCCCGTGGCGGTCGGCCCGCAGTGTCACCGAGACATCCTGAACCGTTCCCCAGACTCGACCTTTGCGCGACGCAGACAAGGAGACCATCAGGCGATGCCAGGAGGGAGACGTCTCCGTCCTGAGCCAGCTTCTGGACGTCTACGGGGAACGCATCTATGCCATCTGTCGCCGCATGGTCGGAAACGACGCCGACGCGGAGGACCTGATGCAGCAGGTGCTCTTGCGGGTTCTGGACCAGGCCCACACGTTCGATGGACGGTCTCGGTTCTGGACGTGGTTGTCCCGCGTCACCGCGAACCATGCCTTGAACTTCCTGAAAGCGGCGCGGAGGCGGCGGACCGAGGTGCTCGAGGACGATGCTGGGGCGGCCCCGGATCCCACGCGCGACCCGTTCGAGGCGAGCGCCCGCCGTGAGGACGGAGCCGTGCTCGACCGGCTGCTCGGACGACTCGCGGCGCGGCACCGCGCGGTCCTGGTCCTCCGGGAGCTCGGGGAGCTGACGTACTCGGAGATCGCCGAAGCGCTCGAAATCCCGGTCGGCACGGTGATGTCGCGCCTTGCCCGCGCCCGGACCCGCTTGAGGGACCTGCTGGAATCCGAGAATCTGGTGGGACCGATGGAATAGACCCAGGGTCGTTGGTTGTCCATTCCCGAGAGAACGATGCTCGATCACCCCGATCCCAAAGACCTGACCGCGCACCACGACGGTGAGCTGCCCCCCGAAGCCGCGAAAGACGTTCGCAAGCACCTCGAACGGTGCGCTTCCTGCGCGCAGGAAGCTGCGAAGCTGGCGGAGATCACGCGGCTGATGACGGCCCAAACGCTGGTCATGCCGGCAGGGCTGCGGAGCCGGATCGAGGGTGCCGCCGCGCGACGAAGTGAAGTGCGCGCGCAGCGATGGTGGCCACGGGTCGCTGCCGCCGCTGCGGGCGCCATCGCGCTTCTCGGCGTCGCCTCCCTGGCGCTGCCAGATCATGGCGAGGAGACTGGAACGCGAGGCTCGCGAGCGAACTCCAGCGCCTCCCCCCTCGTGGAGGTCCTGCTGGCACGATCGACCGCGTCCGAGATTGCCCAGGATGCCTCGACCGCGCCACTGACGCGGCGGCGTGAAGAGATCGTCCTTGCTCAGGTCATGGCCCGTGGAAGGAGCGGACGATGAAGTCCTCCGTGGTGACGTGGCTCATCGGCGGTGCGCTGATCGCGAGCACCGGGCTCAACGCCCATCTCGCGCTTCGAGTCGCCGAAAGACCCGCCCCCTGCAGGACCTGTCCCGGTCCGGCGCCGTCCGCGGTCGAAGATCTGCGTCTCACCGATCGGCAGTGCGACCGGCTCAGGGAGTGCTGCCAGAGCGACCTCGCGCGCCAGACGGACCTGACCAAGCTCATCACGGGTCGGTGCAACGCACTCGAGAAGCTCCTCGAAGCGCCGTCCACCGAGGCGCTCGAACGCGCCGAGGCGCTCGTGGACGAGATCTGCTCGGCGCGGGCCAAGCTCTTGAAGAGCCGCATCCGTTCTATCGATTCCGTGCGTCAGGAGCTGACCGCGGATCAACTCCGCGCGCTCAGCCAGAAAGACACCGATCGCTAGCCGCGGTCGTCCCCTTAATCGACTGGAAGTTCACCTGGAGAATCAATGATGATCAGGAACATCGTCTCGACGCTCGTCGTCACCCTGTTGCTCACCGGCTTCATCGCGGCCCAGCAACCTCCGACCAAGAAGGCGTGCTGCCAGGAAGAGGCCAAGAAGGTCGCAACCAAGACCACGAAATCGTGCTGTAAGGAGCTGACCAAGGTCGCAACCAAGGCCGCCAAGGACTGCTGCCAGGAGGAGGCCGAGAAGGTCTCCACCAAGACCGAGAAATCGTGCTGCAAGGAGCTGACCAAGGTCGCGACCAAGGCCGCCAAGGACTGCTGCCAGGAGGAGGCCA
>NZBC01000076.1 GCA_002687715.1 Planctomycetota bacterium
CCGTCCCGGTCGAGGTACACGATGAGACCCCGGCTACGGTGGCCGGACTCAACTAAACGAGTCTCCGGCGAACCCGGGGCGGTTCACACAGCGCGGCCACGAGCAAGTTGGCGAGCGCGCGGTTGGGCGCGGATCCGTTTGTGGGCGTCACCATGACGCAGGGAGGATAGGCCGCGCTTGCCCCGTGGCAACCCGTGGCGTCGCCCGGGTTGATCCGGGACAATGAAACTGCGAACCATGTCGGACCTGGGAAACCACATCATCTACCGTTGCGTCGTCGGATCCCGTGCGTACGGGCTCGCTCACGAGGCGTCCGACACCGACGTCCGCGGGATCTACCAGGCGCCCAACGAGCTCCTGTGGTCGCTGACCCCGCCCCCGGAGCAGCTCGAGGACAAGGAGAAGGACCTGTGCTTCTGGGAGCTGGCGAAGTTCCTCCGGCTGGCGTTGAAGGGCAACCCGAACATCCTCGAGTGCCTGTGGACCCCCCTGGTCGACCATGCGACTCCCATGGCCGAGGAGCTGCGCGCGGAGCGAGGACGGTTCCTGTCACGAACCCTGGCCACGACCTATCGCGGCTACGCACTGTCCCAATTCGCCAAGCTCGAGCGGGACCTCCGTACCCACGGCGAGTACCGATGGAAGCACGCGATGCACCTCATCCGCCTGATGCTCGCCGGCATCTCGGCCCTCCGCGACGGCGAGGTCATCATCGAGGTGGGCTCGCACCGGGATCGGCTCCTCGCCATCCGTCGGGGCGAGGTTCCGTTCGCTGAGATGGACGCATGGCGACAGGAGCTCGCGGCGGAGCTGGACCGAGCACAAGCTAGGACGTCACTGCCGGAGAACCCGGACTTCGAGTGGGCCGACGCATTCGTCATCCGGGCGCGACTGCCGCAGGAAAGGGGCGACATTGCGAGTCGGGGGCCGACGGTGTCCCCCCCAGCGGCGAAGATCGCGCCCCGCCAGGTGGGTGGGGGTGGGTTTGTGGACGCGCCCGCGCGCGACCCAAGGGTGCAGGACGAGTGCGACGCGCACCCCTATCCGCTGCTGTTCGCCACGATCAGCGGAGCCCACCTCTACGGTTTCCCGTCCGCAGACTCCGACGTCGATCTGCGCGGCGTCCACGTCCTCCCGGTGCGCGACGTGATCGGCCTCGGCACGCCTCGGGAGACCGTGGAGCTGATGCACGTGCGCGACGGGCTCGAGGTCGACCTCGTCACGCACGATCTTGCGAAGTTCGCCCGGCTCATGCTGCGCCGAAACGGATACGTCCTCGAGCAGCTCCTCTCGCCGCTCGTCATCCGGACCACCCCCGGCCACGAAGAGCTCATCGCGCTCGCGCCCACCTGCATCACGCGTCACCACGGCCGTCATTACCTCGGCTTCGCCGCCAACCAGTGGAAGCTCATCACCAAACACGACCCACCCCGCGTGAAGCCAGCGCTCTACGCGTTCCGCACGCTGCTGACCGGCATCCATCTGATGCGTACGGGCGAGGTCGTCGCCGACCTGCGAGCTCTGAACGCGGCCGACCCACGGCCGTTCCTCGCGGACCTCATGGCGCGCAAGGTCGACGGGGCCGAGAAGGAGCCGATCGATGCCGGCGAGCTCCCTACACTCGAGATCGCGTTCCGCCAGCTCGTCAGCAAGCTCGAAGAAGCCATGGCTGCATCGTCGTTGCCGGACGCTCCTGCAGGTGCGGCCGCAGTCGAGGCGTTCGTGCTGCGGGTGCGGAAGTCATCGAGCTAGGGGTCTCCGGATCCAGAGTATCCAGGAGGACCCAGGGACCCTGGAGTCAGATCAGATCCGGCCTTCTCGATCCTGGGTTCTCCTGGATACTCCGCGTCACACGTCCGCGACCAGGAGCCCATGCGTGCCCGTGAACGGTGTCTTCGCCCACGAGGCGTTCGCGGGATCGCCGACGCGATTCCAGCGAGTGAGGCCGCACAGCAACCGCAACCGGACATCGCCGGTATCGGGTGCCGTGGTCGTCGCCCACATCAAGCGGAGCTCGTGATACAGCGGACGCGGGTCCTCGCGACCCGAAACGGCCGGCGGCGCAAACGGGTCGGCTCCGTATCGTCGCTGCCAGACGTAGGCACCCGGCGACCTCGCCAGCTCACGCAGCCGCGCCGCATCGAGCGCGCCACCGAAGCCCTCGAGGCCGCGGCCCCCCGCCTGGTGGAGCGGCTTCACGACTCCGTCGGTCGGCGCCCAGCCCGCCGCCGCGAGCTGCGCGGGCAGCCCATCAGTGACCGGGAGCAGCGGCGGCGCGTGGTGGGGGTTGCCGACGAGCGTCTCCTTCGACAGGACGAAGAAGTCCTGCGGGTGCACGACCCACCGCACCGTGCCCCGGTCCAACGTCCCCTGGAACAGTGCCTCCAGGGTCGAGGGGTCCAACGCTGACGGCCCGGGTCCTACCGCCGCGTCGATCTCGTCCGGAAGCGCACGGCAGAGGATGTTGCGCAGCACGCGCGGACGGGACCACGTGGTTCGGCGCGGCATCCCATCTTCGAAGACGATGCCCGACTCGGCGTACGCCTCGCCCGTCGCCGGGTCGACGCGCACGTCCTCCAACGCCACGACGGCGAGACCGAGGTAGCGCGCGAACAGGAGCATGTCCACGACCGTCTTCTGCGCCATGGGCTGCAGCTCGACGATCACCGTCTCGTCCGCCGCAAACCCGTCCAGGACGTGGGTCCGCACCAGCCCGAGATACTCCTCGAAGCCCCCGACCTCCTCGTCCAAGAACAGGTCCGACTCCGCCACGCCGTCCAGCTCGGGCCGGAGTGATCGCAGCATCAGCGGCTTGAGCAGCACGTTGCCCGGGAAGGACTGGATCTCGGGGACGCCCCAGGTGAACTCCCCCGCGTCCGCATCCCAGGCCCGCTGGAAGTCCGTGGCGATGAACCGTGGGAACCAACCCGAGTCGTCCGGGCGGCGGTACCGTTCCGGAACGTGCTTCGCGTAGCGCCCGCGAAACTCCGGCTCGAAGTACGGCACGAGCAACGCCCGCATGCGCGCGACGTCCTGCTCGAAGACGCCTCGCGGCACGACGGCCGGCGCCTCCGCGACGCGCCACGGGAACGTGTACCCCGGGTGGACCGCGTCCTGCAGCCGCGCGAGCACCGCGTCGCGCCGGTCGGCGACCCGTTGCCAGAGTTCTTGCTGCCCCGTGTGCAGGCGTCGGTGGAGGTCGTGGTGGGCCATCGCGGCTCATGATGCCCGCCCGGCCCCATGAACACAAAGACGCCCGACGGTTGGAAGACCGCCGAGCGCCCGTTCGCAAGCCAACGCGACGACGTCGCCGCGCCTACTTCGTTCCGAACACCCGCGGGTACCGGTAGTACACCTCGAGGCACATCGTCATGAGCGCCGTCGAGTACACGCGGCCGCCGTCCTCGCCCCACGGTCCCACCGGGTCCCAGGAGCCGCCGAAGTTGCCGTCGCCGCGCTGGGTATCGATGATCGCGGGTTTCATCCGGTTGTTCCAGGCGGTCCACTCCCGACCTCCGACCTGGAACATCGACAGCGTGGCGTAGTACCAGTAGTACATGTCCGCCTTGCCCTGCTTGGGTGCCCAGACCGGGAGGCGGCGCGAGATCAGCTCCGCCCCCATCTTGATGGCGTCGCTGGTCTTCGGGTCCTCGCCAGCAAAGATCCGGATGAGCATGCCCGCCGCCGTCATCGACTCCGACTCCTCCGCCGGGTACTGCTCCAGCCGGCCCTCGGCCCGCACCGGCCGCTCACCACGCTTGGTGTAGCCGGTCCGGCCCGTCTCTTCGTCCGTCATCTCCTTGCAGAAGTCGTGCGCCCACTGAAGCGCGGTGTCGTTCATGTCGAGGCCGGCCATCTTGGCCGACTTGAGCGCCATGACCATCCAGCCGGAGACGGAGATGTCGTTGTCGCCGGGACGCTCGCCGTACCGCCAGGCCTTGTACGGGTTCTGGCACTTCATGACGAAGTTGATGCCGTTCTGCGCGACGTTGCGCCACAACCCGGACCGGGTCATGCCATAGGCCTCGGCCATCGCCAGCGCCGCGATCGCGTGGTTGTAGGTGAAATGCGGGTCGCCACGGGAACCGAAGCAGCCCTCGGCGTCCTGCTGGCTCTTCATCCACTTCAGACCCTTGCGGACCGTCAGCTTGTGCGGCCCTTCGCGATGGGTGTGGCCCGCGCCGAGGAACGCGAGCAACGCGAGCCCGGAGACGCCCACGTCGTACATGGCGCTTCCCTTGCCGGTGCACAGCGCCCCGAGCTTGGGATCGCCGTTGGACATGTAGTTGTCGGCGTCCCAGCGGCCATCGGGCGACTGGTGGCGGGCGAGCCATTCGAGGCCTAGGCGAAGTTCCTTCGCCCCCGGTTTGCGCTTCTTGCGACCGTGGTTGCCGTCGCCGCCGCGACCCCGACCGAACGCACCAGGCGCACCGCCGCCGATCCCGATCACGGCCTTGTTCTTGTTGTCGGCTTCGAAGTCCTGCTTGTCCAGGGAGTCGTCGGCATCCGCCTCCTCGTCCCACTCCGACTCGGTGTTCGTCTCGGTCGGTTTGTCGTCGATGTCGATCGGCGAGTGGTCGTCGACCTGCGGAGAGTCGGGCGCCACCTCGACCGGCACCGGATCGTCCTCCAACGGGTCCACCGGGATTTCGTCCTGCATTTCCGCGGCCGCCGTGAACTCCGCGAGCTGTTCCTGGCGTATGTCACTCGTCCCGATGTAGAGCAAGACGATCGCGATCACGACGTGAATCGCGAACGACAGGACCAACCATGGGGTTGCCCGCAATTGCTCCACCAGAAGATCGTTGAAGCTCACATCCTGAACGCGCGACGAGTATTCGTAGGTGCTGGTCGACATGATCCGCCTCCTTTGCTCTCAAGGGCGATAAGCATGTCAACGTCTCGTACGCGGTTTGGTTCAACGCGTGATGAGAACGGCGCGCGGATAGCGGTAGTACAGCTCGAGGACGAGCGTCCCGAACGCGGTCGAGAACACGCGACCTCCGCGAGAGGCGCGAGGTCCGACCGGATCGAACGACCCCGCGAAGTTCCCGTCGTCGCGCATGCTCTTGACGTACGGCGTCAGCAGTTTCGAGAACGCGTGAAACTGCTCGTCGTTCGTGGCATGGCGCATCGCCAAGGTCAGCACGAAGATCGTCTCTGCGTCGAGGCGCCGCCACTTCCGCGCGAACCGGATCACGACATCGAGCAACGACTTCGAAACCCGCGGCCGAGGTGAGGATTCGTCCAGCGCCTGCGCGAGGACTTCGTGCCCGATCACGTCCGGACCGTCCAGCGAGTGATGGGCGCGCAACAGCCAGGACCGCGTTCCGGCAATGGTGACGGCGAGGTCCTTCATCTTCACGCGGTGGGCGATCTGCATCGCCAAATGCATCCACCCCGTGATGCGTACGTCTTCGCGCAGGCCGGCACCCGAGCTCCAACCACCGTTCGCGAGGCGTCGCCGCATCGACGCATCGAGCGCACGGAGCGCGGGTTTCTTCACGAGCCGGGAACGGGTCAGGTCGTAGAGCTGGCACAGCGCGAGGGTGACGAACGTCTGGTTCACCGGCTGGGCCCACCCGCTACCTTTGACAACGCCGTCTTCATTCATCGCGGTGCGCACGAGCCACTTGAACGCCGCCCGCACCTGGGCCTTGTACGGACCCTCGCGATAGGTCTGGCCGGCACCCTGATACGCGAGGAGGGCGGCGGCCGTTCCGGCCGGGTCGAGTTGCGGCATTCCTGGGCCGTCCTCCAGCGGGCCTCGCTCCGGGTCACCGTGGTGCATGAACCCGTCGACGGCCCAGCGACCGTCCTCGCACTGGTGCCGCTTGAACCACTCTCCTTCGATCCGCGCAACGTGGCCGCGGCAACGCGATTTCCAGACCACGATCGACGCCTCCGGCACGGACCGCCGATACTCCGCAAAGCGACTCACCGTGATCGGAGATACGTCCAGACGGTTGCCGTGCGGCGCGTCCCCCGCCCCGCGAGCACGTCGCGGGACCTCGACGAAACCCGGTTCGGCGTCGAATGCCAGCAGACCGGCGACGACCAGAACGGTCGCGAGCCCGACTCCCGACAGGAGAGCAATCCACCAACGTGTATGCACTCTCCTTCCAACGTCCTCTCACCCACACGGTTCGCAAATGCAACGAGGCCGCTGACCCATCGGGTCCGCGGCCTCGCGAGCTTCTCGGGATGTCGTGCGGGAGACTACTTGGTGCCGAACACGCGGCCGTAGCGGTAGTAGACCTCCATGCAGAGCGTCATGACGGCGGTCGAGTAGACGCGGCCACCATCTTCGCCCCACGGTCCGCAGTTGTCCCAGGAGCCGAGGTAGTTGCCGTCTTCACGTTGGTGGTCGATGATCGCGCCCTTCATCTTGTTGTTCCATGCGGTCCACTCGGAGCCGCCGACCTGGAACATCGAGAGAGTGGCGTAGTACCAGTAGTACATGTCGACCTTGCCCTGCTTGGGCGCCCATACAGGCAGGCGCTTGGCGCAGAGCTCGGAGCCCGCCTTGCACATGGCGCTGCTCTTCGGGTCTTCACCGGCGAAGATGCGGATCAGCATGCCGACGCCCGTGAGCGATTCCGACTCTTCAGCCGGGAACTGCTCCAGACGACCCTCGGCGCGCACCGGACGCTCACCCCGCTTGGTGTAGCCGGTCCGGCCCGTCTCTTCGTCCGTCATCTCCTTGCAGAAGTCGTGCGCCCACTGGAGGGCGGTGTCGTTCATGTCGAGGCCGGACATCTTGGCGGACTTGAGCGCCATGACCATCCAGCCGGACACGGAGATGTCGTTGCCGCCAGGACGCTCGCCGTACCGCCAGGCCTTGTACGGGTTCTGGCACTTCATGACGAAGTTGATGCCGTTCTGCGCCGTGGCCTTCCATATTCCCGAACGGGTCATCCCGTAGGCCTCGGCCATCGCGAGAGCGCCGATACCGTGGTTGTAGGTGAAGTGCGGATCGCCGCGGGGACCGAAGCAGCCCTCGGCGTCCTGCTGACCCTTCAGCCACTTCAGACTCTTGCGCACGGTGGCCTTGTAGGGACCTTCGCGGTGGGTGTTGCCGGCACCGAGGAACGCGAGGAGCGCGAGGCCGGTGACCCCGACGTCGTACATCGCGATGCCCTTGCCGTCACACAGCGGCCCCTTCTTGGAGTCGCCGTTGGCCATGAAGTTGTCACAGTCCCACCGGCCGTCTTGCGACTGGTGGTTCGACAGCCACTCGAGGCCCCGCTCCACGGCGCGCTGCGTCTTGCCGCCGCCGCCGAGTGCGCGCAGGTTGCGCCGACCGCCGCGGC
Organism: Planctomycetota bacterium; assembly: GCA_002687715.1. Classification (GTDB taxonomy): domain Bacteria; phylum Planctomycetota. The sequence goes on from NZBC01000076.1 coordinate 7,314, forward strand.
GGCCGCCGAACGCGCCACCGGCGCCACCACCGAGGCCGATCGCATCGTTGGTCTGGGTCCCGTCGAACGGCTTGTCGGAGATCTGGTCCTCCTCACCCTTCGACTCTTCCCATTCCTCGTTGTTGTCGGTCTCGTTGTGGTCGGAGATCTCGGTGTCCTTGATCACCGGCTCTTCGGTGACCTCTTCTTCCGGCTTGATCTCTTCGGTCTCTTCCTCGACCTCCTCCTCGATCATCTCGTCCTCGAGGGTGTCCTGCGCGGACACCTCGAAGGGGTTCACCTTCTGACGATCGATGCTGTCGGTGGAGATGTAGAGAAGGATGAGCGCAATCACGACGTGAATCGCGAGCGAGATCAGCAGCCACGGCGTGTTGCGTAGCTGCTCGACCAGGATGTCGTTGAAGGTGGCCGACTCGTGGTGGTGATAGCCACTCTCGTAGTTTACGTATCCGTCGTTGGACATTGGAGTTAGGGCTCCCGGTGAAGCTCTCGCAAGGGAGTTGTGGGGAAGGAGTCGTTCCAACCCCACGGCAACTATAGGCTTGCGAACAAGGTGGGTCAACGGACCCGTGCGGGGTCGGGTTCACGGCAGCGGAAGAAAAAAACCCGTCAAATCATGCATATTTCGCACGCACGCGAACCGAAGCCGCCCGATCAGCGTGCAGCAGGGGGCGGCCGGAGAGCCAGGATCAGGCGGCGCTTGAAGGCCGCCGGCCAGATGTAGGCCTCGCGGACGATGCGCTGCCGGACCGCGGACATGGCCCGCTGGACGCGCTCGTCCTTGATCTGCTTGCGAATGCCGGTCTGGGCCTCTGAGAACGGCACCGTGCGCGCTTCCTTTCGGGCCGAGACCTTCACGATCAGGTACCCGCGCCGAAACTCGATGGGATCACTGATCTCGTCGATCTTGGCGTTGAACCCCGGCTCGAGGATGAGCGGGTTCAGGGTGGACTTCGCATCGTGCCAGCCGGCGTAGCCACCCGTGTCACTGGAGAGGACATCGTAGCGCTTCGCGAGGGTGGCGAAATCGGCGCCGGTCCGAAGCTCGGCGACGATCTGCTTGGCCCGGGGAAGCGCCTTCTCCTTGGTGCCCGGCTCGACGCGGGACGCGACGCTGGCCAGCGTCACCGCCATGTACCAGATCTCGGCCTTGGCGACAGCGCTGAACTCGCCCTCGAGATGGCGCTCGTAGTACTGCCGGATCTCGCGAGCAGTCGGCTCGACGCTGTGCTCGGGACGCAGGCGATCGCCGATGGACTGCCCGCCGGCGAACGCCCGGACGTAGAGGTGGCGCTGCGACTGCTTGGTGATGTCGGTCTGGTAGTCCTGAGCGGTCGTCCCCCGCTCTATGAGCCACTTGCGGTAGCCCTCCTCGCCGCCGAGGTTCTCCTTGGTCTGCTCGATGTGCGCGAGAATGTGGCTCGGGTTCAGCGTGAGCTGGAGCCGCTCGGTCGCCTGGTCCATGACGCGGTCCAGGATCATCCGTGAGAGGTGATCCTGGTAGAGCTGTTCGCGCTGCGGCGGCTTGAGCCCGGCGGCCTTGCCCCGAATGACGTCGCGGACCTCCGCCACTGTGATGACCTCGCGATTCACCATGGCGGCGACACCGGACTCGAAGAGGTCCGGCCGCGCCTTCTGCGTGGCCGGATTCGGAGCTGGAGGTGGCTGCACCGGCTGGGCGCAGAGGCCGGTGACGAGCAACGTGACGGCGATCAGCGTTTTCATGGCGATCCCTCCCCGGGATGGCGTTCCTGTTGCGGGCTCACGATACCATCGGTGGGTAGGTTCCTCTCGAGGAACGTGAGCAGCTCACCCGGCCCCGCGAAGGGCTTACGGTGCACCAGCAGCAGGATACGGCCGCGAAGGACCCGGACTCCCTCGGGAGGAGCCTGAACCGCCCTCCGGAGCTTGGAGAGCCGGCGTGCGTGCAGCGCCACCCCCTCCCCCCGCATGATCTCGAGTCGCTGGATGCGCAGGAACTCCATCAGCGCCCGGATGCGCGCGACGAGCACGAACTCCTCGACCACGGGCGGCGGCGGCCCGAAGCGGTCCCGCATCTCGGCCACGACCTGCTCGAAGTGAGCCTCGGTCGTGGCGCGGCCCAGCCGTCGGTACGTCTCGATCAGGAGCCGCCGGTCCGGGATGTACGCATCCGGGATGAACGCCGTGAAGTCGATGTTGATCTCGACCTCTTCGGGCATGACGACGCGCTCGTTCTTCAGACGCTTCACCGCCATGTCGAGCAGTCGGCAGTACATCTCGTAGCCCACGGCGGCGATGTGACCGCTCTGCTCCGGACCGAGGATGTTGCCGGCGCCGCGAATCTCCATGTCGCGCATCGCGATCTGGAAGCCCGCGCCGAGTCGCGAGAACTCCTCGATCGCGCGCAGTCGCTTCTCGGCGATCTCCGAGACGCTCGCCTCCGGCCGCAGGATGAAGTACGCGTACGCCTGGTGATGATAGCGGCCGACCCGACCGCGGAGCTGGTGGAGATCGGCCAGCCCGTACATGTCAGCGCGGTCCACGAAGATCGTGTTCGCCGACGGGATGTCGAGCCCCGATTCGATGATCGTCGTCGCGACGAGGACGTCCACCTTGCGCTCGATGAAGGCGAGCATCGTGCGCTCGAGCTGGCGCTCGGGCATCTGGCCGTGGCCCGTGACGAAGGTCGCTTCCGGCACGAGCTTCTGGAGGTCCCTCGCGACCTTGTCGATCGTCTGCACCCGGTTGTGGACGAAGAAGATCTGCCCCTCGCGGTCGAGCTCGCGCAGGATCGCGTTGCGCACCATGCCCTTGTCGTAGGGCACGACTTCGGTGGCCACCTCGCGGCGCCCCCGCGGCGCCTGCCCGAGCGGTGAGATGTCCCGAATCCCCAGGATGGCCTGGTGCAGGGTGCGCGGAATCGGAGTCGCCGTCATGACCAGCACGTCGACGTTGGTCCGCAGGCGCCGCAACCGTTCCTTGTGGCCCACACCGAATCGCTGCTCCTCGTCGATCACGAGCAGCCCCAGATCCTTGAACTCGACGTCGCCCTGCACGAGGCGGTGCGTGCCAATGACGATATCGACCGCGCCCGTCGCCAGCCCTTCGAGGACGTGTTTCTGCTCGGCCTTCGTGCGGAAGCGCGACAGCGACTCGACGACGACCGGGTAGTCCTTCATGCGTTCGCGGAACGACTCCCAGTGCTGCTGCGCGAGCACGGTCGTCGGAACGAGCACGGCCACCTGCCGGTTGCCCATCACGCACTTGAACGCGGCCCGCATCGCGACCTCGGTCTTGCCGTACCCGACATCTCCGCAGATGAGGCGGTCCATCGGACGTGACGACTCGAGGTCGCCCTTGATCGCGTCCACGGCACGCCCCTGGTCCGGCGTGAGCTGGTGCGGGAAGGCCGCCTCGAACTCCTGCTGCCACGCCGTGTCCGGTGCGTGCTGGATGCCGGGCTTGCGCGCGCGGACCGCGTGCAGCTCCAGCAGGTCGGTGGCCATGTCCGTCACGGCGTCCTTGACGGACTGCTTGCGCTTCGCCCACGACACCGACCCGAGCTTGGACAGCTGGGGCGCGTCCCCCTTGCCACCGACGTACTTCTGGACGAGGTCGATCTTCGACGCCGGGACGTGGAGCAAGGTGTCACCCTTGAACCGCAGCACGAGGAAGTCCTGCTCCGCACCTCCCTTCATCTCGCGACGAAGGCCGATGAACTGAGCGATCCCCTGGGCCAGGTGCACGACGTAGTCGCCCTCGGCGAGGTCGAGGAAGTTCTCGATCGCCTTGCTGACCACGGCTTCCTCTTCGATGACGCGCCGACGACGCTTCATCGGCGTCGCGAAGAGCTCGTGGTGCGAGAGGGCACTCACGCCCAGGAACGGCGAGTGGAACCCCTCGTGAAGCCGTCCGACCCGGAACGACACCTTCCGATCACGGACCTTGCGCGCCGCATCGTCGCCGTGATCTTCCAGGACGCTCACGAAGCGGTCACGCTCGGACTCGCCGTCGAAGAACAGCACCGTCGTCGGCTTGCCCCGGGTCACTCGTTCCAGCGTCTCGACCGCGTTCTCGAACGTCGTGCCCGATGCCGCCACGATCTGGCCGCCGAAGTTCAACGCCAGGGACGCCGGCGCTTTCAGGCGGGACGTCAACACCTCACGGAGTTCCGAGATCTCCTGCCAGCCCTCCTCTCGGACGACCCGTTCCGCGGCCTCGTATCGGCGCAGGTGGGTCTCGAGCGCGTCGGCGAGCGCCGCCGCGTCCCGGGCGAGCACGGTCCATCCCTCGTCGAGGTGCTGCGCGAGCCCGGCGCCCCCGGCTTCGATCTCGGTGGCGAGCAGCGAGATCTTCGCATCGTCGAGGACCTTGACCGACAGCTGCGTCGCGGGGTCGAACACCCGCAGCCCCTCGATCTCTTCGTCGAGCCACTCCACGCGGAAGGGCGCTCGCCCGTCGCGCGCGAACAGGTCCACGAGGTCGCCGCGAACGCTGAACGTGCCGGGTTGATCGACGACGGCCTCGCGCTGGAATCCCGCGTCGACGAGCCTCGCCACCACGTCGTCGCGAGGAAGTTCAGCCCCGACTTTCAGGAGGAGCTGGGCGCCCCGGACCGCGTCCGGGCGCGGCACCGGATCGACCACGGCCCGTACCGACGCGACGATCACCCGCGGAGGCCGCCCCTCCGCCAGATCGGCGACCACCCGCGCCCGTCCGATCGCGCCGTCCACACCCGGGGGAAACAGCGCAACCTCTGCGGGGTCGGCGCCGAGGAGCACCAGATCGCCGAAGACCCCTTCGGCCTCGGTCTCTCCGGGCACGAGAAGAAGCCACCGTCCCCGCGTTTCGGAAAGCAGGGCCCGCGCCAGCAGGGCATACAACGACCCCGTCACCCCACCCAGCACAGGGGGGGGCGCTTCGCCCGCCAGGGCGCGCTCGAGCTCCCGAAACGGCCGGGACCGCACGAGCGGATGCAGCAGGGTCTCCATGAGGGCGAACCCAGACGAGCGAGTACGGTAGCAACCGAACGGACGCCTGCGGGAGCTCGCATCTCCAGATCCGCTCTTCTCTGATGGGAACGCGGACCTCCAGGTCCGCTCGGGTCTGATGGGAGCGCGGACCTCCAGGTCCGCTTTTGGCGGCGAAGCCGGAATCCGGAGCGGACCTCCAGGTCCGCTTTTGGCGGCGAAGCCGGAATCCGGAGCGGACCTCCAGGTCCGCGCTCCCGACCGAGCAGATTGCTGCACCCGCCCTGGAGGTCCGCGCTCCCGGCGGAGGCGACTCAGGCGGCTGGGCTACAGCAACCCCAGCTCCCGCAGGGACGCGCGCGCGGCGCGCTGCTCCGCCTCTTTCTTCGAGCGTCCCCAGGCCGCAGGGAAGCGACGCCTGGAGAGGCTGACGGACATCTCGAAGGTCTTGGTGTGATCCGGGCCGGCGGTGGAGAGGACGATGTAGCCCGGGTTCTCCATGTGGTTCTGCTGCGCCCACTGGCCGAGCCAGGACTTGAAGTCGCGGTGCCCCGGTTCGTCGGCGGCGGTCGCGATGACGTCCTGGAAGTGGCGCATCACGAAATCGAACGCAGCGTCGAGACCGCCGTCGATGAAGACCGCCGCGATCACCGCCTCGAGCGCATTGGAGAGGATCGAGTTCGTGATGGCGTTCGGCGTCGGGAACATGCGGCCGACCACGAGGTATGGAGCGAGCCCGATCTCGCGGGCCTTCAACGCGAGGCTGCGCCGCGACACGACCTGACTCTTCACCTTGGTCATCCGGCCTTCCTGGAAGTCCGGGTGATGGGCGTAGAGGTAGAGGCTGACGACGCTGCCGAGGATGGCGTCACCGAGGAACTCCAGCCGTTCGTTGCTGCCAGAGAACGCCGTCTTCGACGACGAGTGGGTCAGCGCACGAACGAGGATCTCCTGGTCGGTGAACCGGTAGCCCAGCAGGTCCTCGCAGCCGTCGAGGCCACCAGGATTGACCGACCCGTCACCGCGGACGTCGTCGTCGGTGCCGATCACGGATCAAGGCTCCCTGCGCCGGGTTGGAAGAGAAGGGCGTATTCCTTCTGCGCGTAGCGATCAGTCATGCCCGAGACGTAGTCCGCGACGGCGCGCGGCAGGCCGTCCGATTCGCCGAGCGTCCGGAATCGCGGGGGCATCAGCTCCGGGCTCTTCGAGTACGCCTGGAACAGGCCCTTGATCATGACTCGAGCCCGGTTCCGCATCCGACAGACCTTGTAGTGGGTGTAGAACCGGTCGTGCAGGAAGCCGCGGAGTCCGTACTCCATCCGCGTGATCTCCGGCGAGAACGTCGCGAACGGCTCGGTCGCAGCCCGGACCCTCTCGAGGTCGGTGGTGGTGTCCGCCTCGAGACGCTTGCGGGTGTGATCGACGAGATCGCTGACGAGGATACTGATGAGCTGCGCCGTGACCTTGAGCTCGAGCAGCCGACCCCCGACGTTCGGGTACCGGGCGAGCGCCGCGTCGCGCGCGAAGCGCCACATCTCCACCTCGGATTCCAGCTCGTCGAGGCGGATGATGCTCGCGCGCAGTCCGTCGTCGAGATCGGCGCTCATGTACGCGATCCCGTCCGCCTGATCGACGACCTGTGCCTCGAGACACGGACCTTCGTCCGGCCGGTACGGATCGTAGTCGGGTCCGTGAAACGGGCGCGCGTGCTTGATGATGGACTCGCGCACCTCGTAGGTCAGGTTGAGACCTTCGAAGTCCGGATACTTGATCTCGAGCCGGTCGACGACGCGGAGCGACTGCCGGTTGTGCTCGAACCCGCCGTCCGGCCTCATGAGCTCGTCGAGAACGTCGCCGCCGCTGTGCCCGAACGGCGTGTGGCCGAGATCGTGCGCGAGAGCGAGCGCTTCCGTGAGGTCCTCGTTGAGGCGCAGGCTCCGCGCGATGCCACGCGCGATCTGGGAGACCTCGAGGCTGTGGGTCAGGCGGGTGCGGTAGTGGTCGCCCGTATCCGACACGACCACCTGCGTCTTGCCATTCAAGCGGCGGAACGCGGTGCTGTGGATGATGCGGTCGCGATCGCGCTGGAAGTCGGTTCGGAGCGGGTCGATGGGCTCCGTGATGCGCCGGCCACGTGAGCGGGACGACCACGTGGCCCACGAGGCGAGGCGCGTCTCCTCGGCCGCCAGGACCTCCTCTCGGCTCATCACGATCCCGGGCGTCGTGCCCGTCGGGTCCGTATCCGCGTCGCTCAATGCCATAACTGCCCTGCCCTGAGCGTAGCCCCCGCACGCGCGCCGCTCAACGGCGCGCGCGGGCTGCCGCATCGAAACGGGGTATCAGGGCGCGGAATCCGACGCCCGCATCCGCAGCAGGCGCGACAGACCGAGGCATCCGATGACCAGTGCAAAGGACGAACCCCAGAACAGGTCCATCCGCTCGTAGATCAACCCGCCGATGCCGAAGGTGAGCCCGTAGACCACAGCCACGCCGCAGATCCACAGAAGCACGACCTGACCCATCGAGTGATCAGCCCGCGCCTCGTCGCCGAGGCGGGCGCGGACGGGTCCCCAGAATCCCGGGGGGCGCACTTTGCGGACGAACGCCTCCAGGTTCTTCGAGTCGGTCTTGCCTCCGAAGGCCACCGCCAACGCCGCCGAGGAGATCGAGAGACCGATGATGATCAGCATCTTCTGCCAGGCGAGGATCTCCACCGTACCGATCCACGCCGACCCGTTGGCCCACTTGTAGTCGCCGGGCAGCCAGATCGTGTTGCAGATCTCGAACCCGAACGTGACCGTGATCGACGTCGCGAGCGCCCAGATCTCGCCCCACGCGTTCACCCGCCACCAGAACCAGCGCAGGATCAGGACGGGGCCGATCCCCGCCGAGACCGCCCAGTGGAAGATCATTGCGTCCCGGATCGACGTGAAGAACTGCGAGCAGTACACGGAGATGCCCATGAGCACGACCACCGTGCCCTTGGCGATCCACACCAGGCGGCGCTCCGACGCTTCCGGTGCCACGAATCGTCGGAAGACGTCGTGCACCAGGTACGACGCACCCCAGTTCAGCAACGTGTCCACCGTCGAAAGGAACGCGGCCAGGAACGCAGCGACCAGGATTCCGAGCAGGATCGGAGAGTCGGAGAGCACCTTCCGCATCATGGCCGGATAGGTGGCCTTGCTCTTCGGGGGAATCGCCGTCCTCAGCTCCTCCCCGGTCTCGCCCGACCGGACAACCTCGCCTTCCACGCGTAGGGGATGGTCACGAAGCTCCTGCTCCTCCGGACCGTCGGCCCCGACGACAATCACGGTCCCGGAAACACGATCGGTCGGCCGCCCGTTCACGAGCGCGACCTCGTCCTGGACCGACAGCGCGGGGAACGCAACGACACTCAGCGAACCGACGAGCACCCACGGCCACATCCGCACCGCGGCATAGGACACGGAGAACCACAGCGTCCCGAGGCTGGCATGCCGTTCGTCTTTCGCGGCGAGCATGCGCTGACAGAGATACCCGCCGCCGTCCGCGTTGTACGACCCCCACCACATGATCAGGATGAAGACGATGACCTGCAGGCGGCGCTCCGGATCGTCGGGGAAGAAGGCCAGGGCATCCGGCTTCGCGACCTGGGCTACCGCCGACACGCCTCCGAAGTCCTGGTGAGCAATCCAGGCGAAGACAATCGCGCCCCCGACCGCCATCCAGAACTGGAGAAAGTCCGTCGCAACGACTCCCCAGAACCCGGCGAGCACGGCGTAGACCAGCGCTATCCCCGCCAGCGTCCAGGGCAGGTACGGCACGAACCAGTCGGGCAGATCGGCGACCTTGTCGAACACGGTGACGATCGCGATCATCACCACCGACAGGGTGATGATGTTGTAGACGATCGAGAAGTGGAGCGCCTTGAACAGGCGCAGCCCCGCCGCAGGCTTGCCGCTGTATCGCAGCTCGAGGAGTTCGTTGTCGGTCATGACGCCCGATCGGCGCCACAGGCGGGAGAAGAGGAACACGGCCAGCACCTGGCCCATGACCATGTTCCAGCCGAACCACCCGTAGGAGACGCCGTCGGCACGCACGTTCTCGGCGACGCCAAGCGGGGTGTCGGGCGCGAACGTCGTGATGACCATCGATGTGCCGACGATCCACCACGGCAGCGTGCGGCCGGAGAGGAAGTACTCCTGCGTGCTCTTGCTCGCACGCCGAGCGAACCACAACCCCACCGCGAAGGTCAGGGCGAGGAAAACGGCGACCACGGTCCAGGCAGTGGCGTTCACGAGCGGCACTCTAACAACGCGCGCTTCCGGGGTTGCGCGTGATTTGCGTTAGCATGCGCTCGATGACGCGTCTGCTCTGCTCGCTACTCTTGACCGCTCTCGCCGGGGTCGCCGCCGCCCAGGGCGACCCCCTGGAGGACCTCGCCCGCTCCGAACTCAAGGGAGCGATCAAGACCGAGGAGGTCCGGTCCAAGGTCCTGAAGCGCAAGGCCAGCTACCGGCTCTTCCTGCCTCCGGGCTACGCGGCGACGACCGACCGGCGGTACCCCGTCGTCGTGATGCTGCACGGCCTGTTCGAGAACGAAGAACGCTGGCTGTCGCGCGGCGGTGCGCAGATGTTCGAGCGGGCCATGACGTCCGGACAGGTCCCCCACGCGATCGTAGCCGTCCCCGAGGGCGGCAAGGGCCTCTGGGTCGATGGCAAACAAAGCACCCAGCACGGCACCGACCATCGGTGGCGAACCTGGGTCGTGGACGAGTTCCTGCCCCACCTGACATCCGAATACCGGATCGCGACCGATCGCAGCAAGCGCGTCCTGCTCGGGCTGTCCGCCGGTGGCTACGGCGCGCTGAGCATCGCGTTCGAGAAGCCCGGGCTCTTCGGCGCAGTCGCCGCCCACTACCCGATGCTCCTCGCGACCGATCCGGGCAAGCTGGACGACGATGCCAAGCGCCTCGTCAACCAGGTCTTCCTCAAGGATGCGTTCCGCCACGCCTACGGCGACCCCTTCGACGCAGGCCATTGGCGGCGGCTCCACCCGGACACCTTGGGGGCAGCGCTGGCCAAGGACTCCGGCCTGCGGGTGCGGATCGAAGCCCGCAAGGACGACCGGTTCGGCTGGGACCGAGGGGCTCAGCGCCTCCACGACGTCTTGAGACAGACCGGCATCACCCATGAGTACCATGTACGGGCGGGCAATCACGGCTGGCTCGGTCTGCGGGAATATCTACCGGAGACCCTCCGGTTCCTGCTGGGCAAGGGCGCAGCTGCCGCGCCGGATCGGACACCCCCCAAGCAGCCCCCCGACAAGGGCCGCTGAGCGGAAACCAAACGGGTTGATCATGAGCGAGAACCAGGCCACGACCACGCCGCCCTCGGTGGGCGACGGAGACACGGAACCCCTCCCCCAGAACGACACGCGAGGGGGGAAACAGCCCGTGCGCTCATACGCCCTGATGGATCCGAAGTCCAAGCGGATCTACCTCGAGTTCTACAAGGACACGTACAAGACCGAGGGTGCGGCGCTCTCGCGCAAGCACAAAGAGCTCGTGGCCATCGGGGTGAGCATGGCCCTCAACTGCCCGAACTGCCTCGACGGTCACATCAAGAAGGCGATGAAGGACGGCGCCACCCGCGAGGAGATCAGCGAGGTGATCCAGGTGGCCCTCGGGGTCGCCGCGGCTGCGATCGTCGATCGGTCCGACATGGCCGGCTACCGCATGGGCCTGAACTTCGGCAACATGCCGTCCTCTTTCGAAGGCTGATCGGCGCCCGCTCAGGCCTCGAGCGCGGCCGCACCGGACCGTACGAGACACACCGACCGCTGCGGACGCCCCGGAAGGTGTCCCGCGATCTCCGGGGGCTTTTCGCCAACCCGCGTGCCCTCGGGCGGGCCGCTGGGCAGCCACGACTCGGGCACGATGAGGTGCCCGCCCGGCGTCACGAGCTCGATCAGACGTGAGAGCGTGTTCGACTGCGGGTCCGGTGCGCGCATCACGACGAGATCGTAGCCACGATCACCTGGGGGAGGCGGGCGGAAGCGTTCGCGCTCCACGTACGCGACCTGCGGATGTTGCGCGTGGCGCCGCGCGTACTGCACGGCCTCTCGCGACTCGCCGACCCCCGTGACGAGGCAGCCATGACGTCCCATCCACTCGCAGCCCACGCCGGTTCCGGAGTCCCACTCGAGCACGCGTCCACCCGACGCAAGAGACGCGGCGCGCAGGTAGAAGTCCTCGAGCGCGCGTCGCCGGCCCGGGTGATAGTCGTTACGCAGGAACCCGAGGTCCTGCTCGGTCGTCGGGACGAGACGATGCTCGGATCGCAGCTCGTTCAGGACGCGGGTCGCGAGGGACCCGTCCGCGCACGCCGCCGCAGCGCGGCGCAGATGCTGCGCCCAGCTCGGTTCTTCGCCACCGCACCAGCCCGCAGCGCGGTACGCGGCGACGGCCTCGCCTGGTTGCGACAATCGCTCCAGCGTTTGCCCGAGATTGACGTGAGTGAGAGCGACGGTGTCGTCGTGCACGAGCGACACCTCGAGGAGCTGCCGCGCCTGTTCCCATTCGCCCTCGTGGTGCGCGATGACTCCGAGGTCATTGAGGGCAATCGCGCGAATCGCGGCCGACCATGACCGGTCCACGGCCAGCGTCCTCAGCCGCTGCTCTGCTTCCAGGATCTTCCCCTCGCCGAGCTCCTCACGCGCGAGCGCAAGGGTCGACGGAATGACGGACTGCGCCATGACACTCCTCCGCCTGTCCTACTTCAGGCCGTTCCCATCCTCTTGATCCCTAGCGGCAGGAAAACGCTCCCGAGTTGAGTGTTTTCGGGGAAATGTCGCGGTGTGTGACGCTATCTTCAGCCGGAACCGGCTCTTAGGATGGAAGCGTCAGACTCCCCCCCATTGCCCACGGTCGTCTGCCAGAGCCACTCATGATCCGTCCCATCCGCTTCCTGATCCTCATCCTGCTCACCGGCGCCGTCCTCTCCCCGTTGCCCGCTCAGGGTTGCACGGGTCAGGGCAACGCCACCCTGTTCTTCCCCGTGGGCACTCTCGGCGGCGCATGGACCCCGGCGCTCGCGGCATCGCCCGGTGCCGTCTTCAACTGGTACGTCGACGTCGCGCCGGGCACCTTCACCTTCCCTGCGGGCACCGTCTGTCTGGGTCTCACCCCCCAGTTGCTGACGCTCTGGGACGGCCTGGCGGGAGCCCCGGCCATGCCCGGAAACGGGATGCTCTCGCTGGCCCTGCAGCTGCCTCTGACCCCCGCGCTCCTCGGGGTCACGCTCTACTCGCAGTTCATCACGATCGACCCCCTGGCGCCCAACGGACTCGGCATCTCCAACCCGCAGTCGCTCCAGCTCGCGCTCACCGACTTCTCGCTGCCGACCGCAACACCGCTGGCCAGCTTCGGAACGTCATTGCATCGCGCGGTCCCACTGCAGGACGATCGCTACACGCTGATCATCGGCGGCGGCTCGGGCACGCTCATCGGACCGACGCCGTCCGCCAACACGGAGATCTACGACCACTTCACGCGGACGTTCCTCGTCGGCCCCGTCATGAACATCCCGCGCGTGCTCCACACCGCCACCCGGCTCGGCGACGGGCGTGTGCTCGTGACGGGCGGGCTCGATTCGACCACCGGCAACGTCGCTTCAGCTGAGATCTACGACCCGGTCAGCAACACCTGGACGATGACTGTCAACAACATGCGGAACGTCCGCGCGGCTCACGCCGCCACCCTGCTTGCGGACGGCCGGGTCCTCATCACCGGAGGCAACGGCGTGTTCGCGACTGCGGCCAACGGGAGCTTCACGCCCGTCTTCCAGAGCGGCTTCGACACGACCGACATCTTCGACCCGACCACCAACTCGTTCATCAACGGCCCGCAGATGATCGAGAAGCGCATCGGTCACTCGGCCGTACTCCTGCCCGACCTGCGCGTCCTGGTCGCGGGCGGCATCACCGACGCGAGCCCGATCCTCCCCATCTTCCCCGCCTACACCGTCGCCGGCGAGATCTGGAACCCCGCGACGAATACGTTCACCCCGACTGGCGTGACCCCCAACGACCGGTTCGTCGGGACGATGGACGTACTCCCCAACGGCGACGTCCTCTTCGCGGGCGGCGCCGCGGGCGGCCTGATGGTGTCGACCAACACCGCCGACCTCTGGGTCTCGGCGAGCAACTCGTGGACGATCCTGCCCTCCAACATGCCCGTCGATGTGGCGCTGGCCGCGACCGCTCGTCTCGCCAACGGTTCCATCGCCATTATCGGTGGCGGTCAGGGTTCGGTCGCCCTGAACACTGCCGTCGACCAGGTCGTCGTCTACAACCCGAGTACGTTCACCTTCACGATGCGGGCTCCGCTGGGATACGCCACCGGCAGCCACACCGTATCGCCCCTCCCCGACGGGTCGTTCCTCGTCGTCGGCGGTGTCGACCCCATGGGCTTCGCGAGTACCACGGCCCACATCTGGACGCCGTAGGGACGCCCCGGGAGCGCGGACAGGTCCGCGCTCCCGTCAGAGCAGGTTGGTTCACACGCTCAGATGCGCGCGGTCGGAGTCCCCGGCTTCCAATCCCTGCGGGAAGTACTCCGACCAGCGGCGGGTGACCGTCTCCGCCGTCTCCGGATCACAGAACAACTCGGCGGGATAGCCGGGTTTCATACGAGCATCGATCACGATCGGCGGTGTGAAGGAGACGTGTGACTGGACGAGCTCGGCGGCGCAGGCGTGGAGGTCGCGGGCGGGGTCGAAGCGGGTGAACGTCGTCCAGAGGAAGTTGATCGAGCTCCGGGTCGCCTGCGCAGCATCGTCGACGAGCACGACCAGCGGCCACTCGGCGAGCACTTGACTCTGCGCGAGCGCCGCCAGCGCGGGATCATCCTCCGGGAGGTCGCCCGAGACGACCAGACAGCCGGGGCAAAACACCGCCATGTCGCCGATTCCCGGAGGCGGTCCCTGCGGTAGCGCGCGAGGGAGCTCGCGAATCGCGGGCCCGAGTCCGAGCAGGATTCCCTTGCTGCCCTCGTTCACGACGGGGCCCGCATAGTCCAGCGTGTCCATCGAGAGGTTGGCGAGAACGAAGAGGTCCGTGCGAAAGTCACAGCGCGCGAGGATGTGCGCGAGGACGCTCGGGAAGTCGCGCAGGTCTTGGGGCTCGTCCGTGACGAGCAGGAACTTCGTCAGCGAGAGCTGCCCCTCCCCGAGGATGCGAAACGCCGACGCCATCGCCTCCCGTTTGTAGCGTTCCTGGACCACGGCGGCCGAGAGCGCGTGGTAGCCGGTCTCGCCGTAGGACCACAGGTCGCGCACTCCGGGCATCGCGAGCGGGAACATCGGCGAGAGGAGCTCCTGGAGGAAGTCGCCGAGGAAGAAGTCCTCCTGCCGCGGCTTGCCGACGACCGTGACCGGGAACAGGGGCTCGTCCCGGTGGAACACCGCACGGCAACGGAACCACGGGTAGGAGTGCTGCAGCGAGTAGTAGCCGTAGTGGTCGCCGAACGGACCTTCAGGACGCCGCTCGTGCGGCGGGACATCGCCGACGAGGACGAAGTCCGCTTCGGCCATCAGCGGGATCGGCCCGGCCGGGTTCTTCACCAGGCCGAGCTTCCCACCCGACACCAACGACGCGAGCAGGAGCTCCGGGACGTTCTCGGGCAGCGGCGCGAGCGCACCGAGCAACGCCGCAGGGGGGCCGCCCAGGGTGACGTTCACGGGTAACGGCTCGTTCCGCGCCTCCGCCTCCGCGTAGTGAAAGCCGCCCCCCTTACCGATCTGCCAGTGCATACCGAACGCCGCGTCGTCGTAGCGCTGCATCCGGTAGATGCCGAGGTTGGGTACGCCGGTGCCGGGATGCTGCGTCTGCACGAGCCCGAGGGTGATGAACGAACCGCCGTCCTCGGGCCACGACCGCGTGAGCGGCAGCTCCCCCGCGCCCGGCGGCTCGCGGCGATGGGCGAGTACGGGTCCGTTGCCGCGGGTCTTCGTCCCGACCCGGGTCAGCGACCACAGCAACCCGCGCTTCTTCCACAGACGCCCGGGAGTGGGCGGAACCAGCTCCTCTGGTGCCTTCGCGAGCTCCTCGATCAGCTCCCGCGGGCGGTCGCCGAATGCGAGCAGGACCCGTTCACGCGTCCCGAACAGGTTCGAGACCACGGGGAACGGCGATCCGACCACGTCTCGGAACAGCAGGGCCGGCCCCCCCGCGGCAATGACGCGCCGGTGGATCTCGGGAAGCTCGAGGTCGGGATCGACGGGCGCGGTGATCTCGGTCAGATCACCGCGCGCGCGCAGAGCATCGACGAACGCACGGAGGTTCTTGGGCGGGGTCGCGGCGGCCATGGCGGGAGCAGCATAACGACCTCGACCAATACCTACTCGAGCGCCTTTGCGATCTTGACTGGATCGGCCGCCAGCACGAACGTCTTCTCCCAGACTCCGGTCGGGACGTCGATCTCGCCGAGCGGGATGGACGGTCCGGAAACCCAGCTCGACTTGCCGCCCGGCTTGGTGCGGCGGATCCGCGGCCGCACCGTGACGATGTAGCGCCCCGGGTGGACGCCCTTCAAGGTAGCGCGGCCCAGCTTGTCCAGTGAGGTCGACTTGCCGCCCATGCTGCTGGAGCTCCGGAACGAGATCCGTTCGAACACCGCCCTCTCGATCTCGCGCGAAGCGGCGAGCTCCTCCAGCTTCTTCAGCTGCGTCTTGCTGCCCTTGGCGTCGGCACGAGCCAGCGAGACCCGCCAGCTCTTGACGCGATCCGTGACGGGGGGCGGGGCGCCGTCGGCCGTGATCTCCACCGAGACTGCGCAGCCCGGGTCGAGCGTGACGTCCAGCGGGAACAAGCAGTCGTGGCGATTCCACGGCAGGAAGTTCTTCGCGGTGACTTTCACGCTACGCCGGGCGCCGCGCGGCAGGATGACGTGGGCCTTGCCCTCGGCGTCGGTTCTGCGGCTCTCACGGGGCCCCGTCTCCCCTTTCGGGGCCGTCAGGCTGAGGGCCGCTCCCTTGACGGGACTCCCGTCCGGGTGCCGAACGGTGATCCACGCCTTCTCGAGCTCGGCCCCGACGGTGGTCCCGTCGAGGCGAGGGTCACGGTTCTCCTTGCCCCCCTCGACGAGAATGCCGTTCACACGGAGCACGGCATGGCGCGCCATGCGGACCGTGACGCGGTACCGTCCGGGAGCGAGCCCCTCGAATCGGAAGTTCCCCTTCTTGTCGCAGGTCTTGAGGAACTCCATCGATGGATAGAGCCAGGACAGCCCGGAGTTGATCCCGGTCTTCTCGGGCTCGAGCGTGACCTGGACCTTGGTCCCCGGCAGCGCCGCGACGAGGTTGCCCACGAAGACACCGGCAGCGTGCAACCGCAGCTGAACATCGGCTTGTCCGAGATCGAACGGCACGAACGCGGTGCGGCTCTCCTGGCCGAGTCGCGCGAAGACCGACCAACCTTCCTCGCCGTTCTCACCGCGAATCATGAACCGGCCGTCGGAGTCGGTCCGCACCTTGAGGTTGAGCAGGACCATCCGGTCGTTCCTCCAGGCGTCACCATCCGCCGGGCCGGGTGCGATGCGGATGAGTGCGCCGGGAACGGGTTGATCGTCCTCGTCGACGACCTGGCCCGCGACGATCACCGGCAGGTCGGGGACGATCAGAGGGTCGAGACGACGGATCTCCCCAGGATCGAGCGGCGTGAGCTTGGTGTCGAGGAGCGGTTTGTCCTTGTCCTTGCTCCGCATGCCGTACCACAGGCCGAGACCGCTCTCCTTCTGGCGCGTGACCTTGAGCGCGATGGGTTGGTGGGGCTGGGCCTCGATACGCACGATGCCCCGCTGGCTCGGGGTGCGAACGACGCCGGGAGTGGCGCCGCCGCCGTACACGACCATTCTGCTCTCCAGCGACTGGACGAGGAGGTGGCCATTGCGGCCGGGGTCCGGTTTCTTCCCATCTTGCTTGGTCACGATGAGCTTGAACCGCCCCTCGGTGACGGCCAGGCCGCGCGGATCGACGAGGGGAATCTCGATCATCGGAACGGGGGGCCCCTGCTCGAACGTGATCTCGTGGACCATCACCCCCGGCGTCAGCGTCAAGTCCTGGGTGACGTCGCAGCGGCCGGGCTCTTCGAGCTCGAGCGTCAGCTTGGCGCCTTCCTTGAACCCGCCGAGCATCGTCTCCGACCCCGTGAACGACCGCTCGCGCGGATTGCGTTGCTGTCCGCCGAACCCGCCGAAGCTGTAGGACATGCTCAATCCCCAGGCCTCCGTGCGGTTGCCGCCCTTGCGCTGTTTGGACCAGCGGACCTTGCGCTTAGCGAACGACGGACGTCCCTCCCCGTCGACGACCTTCACCAGAACGTACGCGCCGTTGGGAACCTCGACCGTGGCCTCGGTCGGCCCCTCCTCCGCCCAGTCGACGGGCTTGCCCTTGACCGTTCCGGACGGGAGCCGAACCTGGGGCGTGAACTTCTTCGCACCGTAGGCCACAGTGTCCATCGGCGTGATCGAGAGGTGCGCGACGCCATCGGGCCGCGTCGACCACGCGACATCCGCCTGCGCCAGGTGCTGACTCTGCGCCGGCTCCACCGGCGCCCCGGGGACCGGATTGCCGGTCTTGTCCACGACCGTCACGACGACCGGCCGGATCTTCTTCATCTTCACGACGTGGCGCGTGCCAGGCACCAGCTTCCCCGCGCCCAGATCCAGGAAGCCGAGGAGTTCCTGCTTCGTCCCGACGATGCGGAGCCCACCTGGCGGGAGCTTGGCCAGGTACGCTTCACCGCGCCCATCAGTGTGCAGCACTGCCCACGGCGGCGTCTCGTTCTTCTCTGCCGAGCGCCCGATCCCATAGAACCGCAGGTTCGAGCCCCGGTACGTGCACTCGACGGTCACGCCCTGCTGTGGCGCCTCCGCCTCGTCCTGGAACATGAATACGATGCCGGCGCCACGGCGGGCAGCGTCGCCATCCACGTAGGGGCTGGTATCGACCGGAACGGTGTCGACGTCGGTAGCCGGGTCAAGATCACCGTCCGTCTCGGACGTCTCGGTCTCCGACGCCATCGGCCGACCAACGGTGTCCCAGCCCAGGGCGGGGTCGTCGTCCCCCCCCTGGAGCATCCACCAGGCCATTCCGGCAACGCAGGCCAGCAACAGAACGAGGCCCAGGGCTCTCATGCTCGTCATGGGGCGGATCTCCTCTCGTCATCGACCAGGATAAACCAACGAATCCCACCATGGGGGCTTACGGCCGGATGAACGTCCGACTCCGCCCTGAATCGCGGTCCTTCTCACCCCCCCGCGCGAACGATGCGGCGGACGACGATGTCCCGACCCTCCGCGCCCTCGCGCTCCAGGACCTGCGGGAACGGCGCGTCGACCAGGTCGATCCGGACCGTGCCGGAAGGGAGTGGGAACCGATCGAGGTCCACTGGCGTCCGAACCAGAGTGACCGGAGTCCGAGCCACGTCGCCCTCGGGGTACGCGAGCCGGCCGCGCTTTCGGTAGCGGCGGGTCTCGACGACGTAGGGCGTCGAGGTCGCGAGCGGGATCAGCGTCCGCCCTCCGGGGACGACCGTGACGGTCCCGGTGCGGAGGAACGACCCGTCGAGCCGAACCAACTCGTACGGGACGTCGTGGGGCACGGTCTGCGCGCGTCCGAACACCGCACGGAGCACGCTGAGCACGGCCGGTTCGGACACTTCGAGCCGCAGCGGAAGCTGCCTCGTGTTGCCGGCGACGACGATGAGGTTCTCACGCCCGATGTTGACGCGGACGCCCTGAGAGCTGGCGTTGTCGAAGTGGACCATGACGTCGATCGATCGCACGCGCGGCAGGAGGGCCGGCACCAGCGCGAGACCAGCGAGCACGAGTCCGCCGTAGAGATAGCGGCGGCGGTCCCCACGTGTCCGCACCTTCTCGGGGATCTTGCGCAGGGCGACTTCGGGGTCCAGGGCGCGCCGCGCGATCTCGGCCTTGATGCCGACCATCGCTTGCACGCGATACGCGTCCTCCTCTTCCATGACCGCGCGACAGAGTTCGACGTCGGAGGCGTCGTCGAGCCAACGCATGAACTCCTCCGCCAGCGGCGGCACGCCCTGCTCTTCCTGTCGGTCCGGCCCGTCCGCTCGCAAATCCATCCCGTTCATCCTAACGTGAGGCCTCGGACCCGATCCTCAAGGAGAGACACGTTGTTTCCGGAAGTCCTCGACCTCGGCTTCGCGACCATCAAGGGCTACGGGCTCATGATCGGCCTTGCGATCCCGCTCGCGTTCCTGCTCGTGGGCATCGAGTCGCGCCGGGTCGGCTTGCAGGCGATGGACGACAACCGCGTCTGGCTCTTCTTCTGGATCGCGGGCGCGTTCTACATCGGCGGGAAGGCGGGGTACATCCTCCGCTATCCGGAGAAGTACGAGGCGCTGCGCGCGAGCGAGGGGCTTCTGGGCGTGGTCCGCGAGGGGTTCGTCTACTACGGCGCGGTCATGGTCGCGCTGCCCGGGACGCTGTACGCGCTCTTTCGCTACAAGATCCCGTGGGGCCTCGGCATCGACACGCTGGTGTTCGCGCTACCGATCGGGCACGCGCTCGGACGCGTCGGGTGCTTCTTCGCCGGCTGCTGCTACGGCTGCCACTCGGACGTGCCATGGGCCGTGACGTTCACCGAGGGGCAGGGCCTGAACCACGAGGCGGTGCATCCCGTACAGCTCTACGAGGCGGCGGCAAGCGTGGTCATCTTCCTGTACCTGTGGCTGTGGGTGCGCAAGCGGCCGCGGTTCCCGTGGCAGGTGCTGCTGACCTACTTCGCGCTATACGCCGTGCTCCGGTTCATGACGGAGATCTTCCGCGGCGACGGTAACCCCGAGCCCTTCAGCGACGGCACCCAGCATGTGCAGGGCACACCGCCCGGAAGCCTCACCGAAGCGCAGCTGGTGTCCATCGTGATGTTCGTGGTCGTGGTCCCGATCCTCCTGCGCGGGTTTCGCAGCGGGCGCGCGCGGAAGCTCGCCTGATGGGCCGGGGCGGGCGAGGTCGCGGAAAGCGCGCTCAGCAAAAAGGGGATGCGGTGGAGCGCGAGGCGCTCGAACGCGCCTGGCAGGAGCGCATCGAGGAAGCACCGGAGCTCGCCGCGCTGGTCGTCGCCAGAGGCGCGCAGCGGGAGCCGTTCCACCGCTGGCTGGGCTACCGACAGGGATTCGCGCCGGAGCTGGTCCGCCGCTTCCTCGCTGAGGGGAAGTTGCCCGATGGCCCGGTCCTGGACCCGTTCTGCGGATCGGGCACCGTCCCGACGGAGTGCGCGCGCCAGGGACGGTTCGGGATCGGCGGGGACGTCGTCAGCCCCCTCCTCTTCTGTGCCGCCGCCCGTGGATCGGACCCCACGGATTGGACCCCGCCCGAAGAAGCAACGACCTTCGAGGCGTGCTGGGCGGCCGCCGTCGACGCAGACGACGATGCGACCGCCCGTGCAGCCGTGCTGCAAGCGGTGTCGGCGGCGCACGACGGCGAGGGACGAAAGCTGCGCGACGCCGCGACGCCCCGCGAGCTCGTGCTCACCGCGCTCACCATGATGCGCGAGGACGCAATGAACGAGGGCGAGCGCCCCGAATCCGCCGCGTACGTCCGATCCGATGCCCGGCGACTGCCGTACGCCAGCGCGAGCATCGCCGGAGTCGTCACCTCGCCGCCGTACCTCTCCCGGTATGACTACGCACGAGTGAACGATCCGCTGGAGAAGCTCTACTCCGGGACGGGACGCCGCCGGGGCCGACGCCACCAGGTCCGGGCCTCGCGCACTGCCGCGCCCCGCCAGAACGACACCATCCACCCCGCCGTCGATGAGGCGGCGGTCCGACTCGCGAACGCCGGGCAACCGAAGCTCGCCGCCGCCGTCACGGGCTACGCCCACGACCTCGACCGGGCGCTCGCCGAGCTCGCGCGGGTGCTGCGGCCCGGCGGCCCGCTGTGGCTGGTCGTCGCGGGAGCCGACCTGAAGCGCGTCTACATCCCGGCCGACCTCGTCCTCGCCGAGCGCTGCGCCGAGCACGGACTCCGGGTCGAACGCGTGGAGCAGGCGCGCCTCCTGCGCGGCTCGAGCCGCCTGCTCGGCGGACTCGGCGGCGTCGCCCCGCGCGAAGTCATCATCCGATGCCGGCGCCGACTCTCACCCATCGCGCACGACCCGCACTCCGGCGTACGCCGGTAAGGCCCGCGCCCGCGCTGCGCGGTCGTCGGTGGCGGTGAACGCGGTCGGCCCCACCAGCTGGGGCATGCCGTCGTCGCCGACGACCCACTCGGCCGCGTTGCCGCCGACGTCGTGGAAACGGAGGGTCTTGCTACCGATCTTGCGAGTCCCGGGCTTGCGAGTGCCGACGGTGGCGAGGAGGGGTGGCATGCCGCCCTCGCTGCGGACGCTGGCCGCCTTTGCGGTGAAGTGGCGAGCGTCCTCAGGCGCCGGTTTGAACCCGATCCACCAGTCGAGAGTGTTCTCCTCGGGCCCGCGGGGCAGCGCTTTGTGCTCCTTGGTGGTGGGGAGCCGCCACTTGACGCCCGTACGGTCGGAGAGGCGCTTCACGTAGTCGCGGGCCTGCTGGATCGAGACGCCGACGATGGGCAGGTTCTCGGTGCCGTCGTCGATGGTGTAGTCGGCGAACACCGCGCCCCACTGGGCGCGCGTGACCTCGAAGCGGCCGACCTGGAGGCCGCCGACCGCAACGGTCTCCGGGACCAACACGCCCTTCTCCTCGTTTCCGTACGCCGCCCCGCGCCGCGCGTACTCCGCGGCGGCGAGCGCGTGGGCCAGCGGTGATGCGTCGTCGAGCCGGGGCGCGCTCGCAGTCATGTTGAACAGGTGTTGCCCGAACCAGCGGAGCTCCTCGTCCATCTTGCGGCGGCGGTAGCTCGGCTTGTTCAGGCCGTGGGGCTGTCCAGGGAAGAGCACGAAGCGGACAGGGGCCTTCCCGGTCTGCTGGAGCGCGCGGTACCACTGGTAGCCCTGCTCGGTCGGGACCGCGGTGTCCTTGTCGCCGAAGAAGATGAGGGTCGGCGTCGTCACCTTGTTCACGAAGAAGAGCGGCGATTTCTTCAGGTAGACGTCCGGGATCGCCCACGGCGGGCCGCCGAGGTAGTAGTCGTCGAAGCGCGCCCCGAACGCACAGTTGCCGTAGTCGCTGGTCCAGTTCACGTCGCCCGCGCCGGGCGCGCACGCCTTGAACGTGAAGTCGTAGCTCTTCGCGTAGACGTCCGCGTGAGTGAGGCACGCGATGGAGAGGATCGCGCCGTTCGACCAGCCGATGAGCCCGAGCTGATCGGTGTCGACCCGGCCGGCCTTCACCTGGGCGTCGATGCCCGAGAGGATGTCCTCGACTTCGAGTTCGTAGTAGCGGCCCTTGATCGACTCTCCCCACGCGAGGCCATAGGCCGCGCTGCCGTGGTAATTGATGAACAGACAGAACGCACCCCGCTGCGAGTAGAACTGCGGCAAGTAGGCGTAGCGCTGACTGAACCGATCGAGGTCGGCGCCGTGGGGACCACCGTGAGGCATCGCGATCAGCGGGTACTTGTTGCCCTCCGCGTAGCCGTTCGGGAAGTAGAGAATGCCCTCGACATCGTCTCCGTTTGCACCTTTCCAGGTCACGATCTCGCGCCGGGCGATCCGACGCTTCTTCCATCCGCCGTTCGGACGATGAAACTCGTGCTCGTCTTTCAGTGCGGCGCCGTCGAGGGTCGCGGAGCACCAATGGTCGGGGTCGTCGGCCGCACCGGTGACGTAGACCACGCGGTCGGATCCGGGCGACGCGGACAGCGCGAAGAGACGGGCGGCGTGGGTCCCCGTGAGGAGTTCGCGCTTCCACCCGGCCATGGTCAAGGTGTAGCGCGCGGCGCGGTACGTGACTCCGTCCCGCAGCAGCGTCGCGAACCCGCCCCGAAGCCCGCAGAGCGAGCCGCCGGCTCCTCGCTCCCAGTCCAGAGCGATCTGCTTCGCGGCCCCGGTCGAAGGACTGACTGCGTACACGTGCTGGACCGAGGCACTGTTCTCGCCGTCGACCGTGGAGTGCGGCACCGAAGCGAACAGCATCCGGGCGTTACGTTGCCAGACGAAGCGACCCGGGCGATTCCTCCGCTCGCCGAACAGCTCGTGCTCGGCTCCAGCATCGATGTCTCGCACGAACACTCGCGGCGGCTCGCGTCCGTCGGCACGAGAATGAGGACTCACGGTGCGAACGTAGACGACGTACTGGCCACCCGGCGACACCTCGAACGCACCGATCCGGTCGCGGTTCTTCGTAATCCGCCGCAGCTTCCCCGCCCCACCGTCGTCCCCGAGCTCGACCCGGAACAGGCGCACCGCCTGGTCGCGGAACCGGTCCTCGTCCTCGAAGACGACGCTCTTGTCCTTGCGCTTCTCGTCCACGCGCTCCGCGGCCGTATCACGCTCACGCGCGGTGATGATCAGCTCATCATCGTTCCGCCACTGGAACGCGCGTACCCCGCCCTTCACCTTCGTCACGGCCCGCGGCTCCCCGCCGTCCAGGCGCAGCACCCACACCTGCGAGCCCTTGGCCGACTCCTTCGCCCCGTCGGGCTTGCGCGACGTCAGGTACCCGATCCGCTTCCCGTCCGGCGACCACCGGGGCCCCGACACGCCGGCCTCGCCAAACACGAGCTGCCGCGACTTCCCCGACTCGAGGTCGGTGAGGAACAGCCGACGGACATAGCGGTCCTTGTCCTCGTCGCACACCGTCTTCAGCCAGCAGGCCCACCGGCCGTCCGGCGAGACCGCCATCCCCCCCCCCCCCTCCTGCCTCACCACGTCGTCGACGGTCCAGGGTTCCATCGGCTCGGATTGCGCGAGCGACGCACCGACCATGGACAGAGCGAACAAGATCATCAGGGAAGACGTACGCGACATGAGATCACCTCCAGGACGCGGAATCCTACTGCCCTCGCGAAAGCGCGGACCTCCAGAGGCTGTGAATCAATCGCAATCCGGGCTGCGCTCGGCCCAGAGCGACGCTGGACTCACAGCCTCTGGAGGTCCGTGCTCCCCG
>NZBC01000077.1 GCA_002687715.1 Planctomycetota bacterium
CGAGGCGGCGCATCTCGTGGGTACGGCTCTCCGGCATATCGGTGACGATCATGTGGAACCCGTAGTCGATCGTCGCTTTGCCGGCGGCCTTCTCGTGCCAGGTCTCGAGCCCGGCGAGGGTGGACTCGCCCTTGGTCTGAATGGCGAAGTCGATGAGGCTGGTCGTGCCGCCGTGGGCGGCTGCGATCGTGCCGGACTCGAAATCGTCAGCCGACGTCGTTCCGCCGAACGGCATGTCGAGGTGGGTATGAGAGTCGATCCCACCGGGGATCACGAGCCGGTCCGATGCGTCGATGACGGTGTCCGGCGAGACCGGCAGGCCGCGCCCGATCATGACGATCTTCTCGCCGTCGATCAGGACGTCGGCGTGGTAGTCGTCCGTGGCGGTGACGATGCGTCCGTTCTTGATGAGGATTGACATGGTCCGGTCTCCAGCGGATCGTTGAGCCAGGATCTTAGCCACATGACCTGGAAGCTGCTGGGCGTCCTGCTGTATCTGATGGTCCTCGTGTTGATCGGCGTACTCGCGTCGCGTCGAATGAAGGACCTGCGGGAGTACTTCGTCGGCGGCAAGCGGATGGGGTTCTGGAGCGTCGCGTTCTCGGCGCGCGCGACGGGGGAGTCGGCGTGGCTGCTGATCGGCCTCACGGGCCTCGGTGCGACCGTCGGCGTCCGGGCGTTCTGGGTCGTCATCGGCGAGGTGCTCGGTGTCGCGGGTGGGTGGCTGCTGATGGCGCGCCGGTTCAAGCG
Organism: Planctomycetota bacterium; assembly: GCA_002687715.1. Lineage (GTDB taxonomy): Bacteria > Planctomycetota. The sequence continues at coordinate 751 of NZBC01000077.1, forward strand.
TTCTACCGACGCCTGCGACGCCGTCACGGTGCCGGACTGGCTGGAGGCGCGCTTCGACGACCAGACCCATGCGCTACGCAAGGTCGCGGCGGGAGCGCTGGTCGTGTTCGTGATGATCTACGTCAGCGCGCAGATCGATGCGACGGGCAAGGCGTTCGAGAGCTTCCTCGGCTGGAACTATTTCGCGGGAGCGCTGCTCGGGTTCTGCATCGTCCTGCTCTACACCACGTTTGGCGGGTTCGTCGCCGTGGTGTGGTCGGACGTGTTCCAGGGCACGATCATGGTGCTCGGGCTCGTGACGTTGCCGATCGTGGGGTTCATCGCGGCGGGCGGCCCCGGTGAGGTGTTCGACGGCCTGTGGGCCCAGGACCCCGGGTTGTTGACCTGGAGCGGGACCGAGGGAATGAGTGCGGTGGGCATCGCGACGACGTTGTCCTACCTGTGCATCGGCATCGGGTTTCTCGGGTCGCCCCAGGTGTTCGTTCGCTTCATCTCGCTGCGATCGGAAGACGAGATCCCACGCGGCGCGACCGTCGCGATCGTGTGGACGGTCCTTGCCGACAGCGGAGCCGTCCTCGTCGGCATCCTGGCGCGCCACCTCGTCGGGGAGACGGGGGAGGATGCGCTCGCGCGACTCGTCGAGCATCTCATGCCGTCGCTTCTGGTCGGGCTCTACATCGCGATCGTGCTCGCGGCGACGATGTCGACGGTCGATTCTCTGCTCATCGTCGGCGCGAGCGCGGCCGTGCGGGACTGGTACCAGAAGATCCGTCGGCCCGACCTCGACGACATGACGCTCGTGGCGCTCTGTCGCCGCGCGACGATCGGGCTGGCGATGATGGCGTTGCTCCTCGCCATGATCGTGGCGGTGTCGAGCGAGGACCGCACCGTGTTCTGGTATGTCATCTTCGGCTGGTCCGGAATCGCGGCGACGTTCTGCCCGACGGTGATCCTCGCGTTGTTCTGGAACGGATTCACGCGGAGGGGCGCGTTCGCCGCCATGGTGACGGGGTTCGTGGGCGTTCCGTTCTTCGCGTTCGGCGCGCCGCGGCTCCCGGGGTACGGCGAGGTGTTCGGAGCCCTCGGTGAGCTGTTGCCGGCGTTCGTCCTCTCGGCGGCCGTCGGTGTGCTCGTCAGCCTGCTGGACCGCGACGGACGCTCCGCCTCGTCATAGACTCCGCTTCGGCCCGGTGCTTCAATGGCCGCCCCGGAGAGCCTGCATGCTCGAGAACGCCGACCCGTCCCTCATCAACGACGATATCCGACCCACCACCGAGAAGGAGCGGCATTGGTCGGTCCTGAACATGGCCAGCCTATGGGTCGGCATGGTGGTGTGCGTGCCCACCTACATGCTCGCTGGCGGCCTCGTCGATCAGGGTATGAACTGGAAGCAGGCGGTGCTGACGGTGATGCTCGGCAATGTCATCATTCTCGTCCCGATGATCCTCAACGGGCACGCGGGGACGAAGTACGGCGTGCCGTTTCCGGTTCTCGCGCGGGCGAGCTTTGGGATTCACGGTGCGCACATCCCAGCCTTGTTGCGTGCGCTCGTCGCGTGCGGGTGGTTCGGCATCCAGACGTGGTTTGGTGGTTCGGCGATCTACCAGCTGCTCAACGTGTTGACGGACGGTGGACTCGTTGGCGATGCGTTGCCGGTGCTGGGCGTGAACGCCGGCCAGTTCGTCTGCTTCCTGGGTTTCTGGGCGATCCAGGTCTGGATCATCTTTCGAGGTATTCAGTCGATCCGGATCCTCGAGACGCTGGCGGCTCCCTTCCTCCTGGTGATGGGCCTTGCGCTTTTGTGGTGGGCGTACGCGAAGGCAGACGGCTTCGGCCCGATGCTCTCCGCCAAGGGGCAGTTCGATGAGGGCATGCCGCGGGAAGGCGAGTTCATGTCCGCTTTCCTGCCGGGCGTGACCGCCATGGTCGGGTTCTGGGCGACGCTCGCGCTCAACATCCCCGACTTCACACGCTACGCGCGCTTGCAGCGAGACCAGATCCTCGGGCAAGCGATCGGACTCCCGGCGACGATGACCTTGTTCGCCTTCATCGGTGTCGCCGTGACGAGCGCCACGATGGTCATCTTCACGGATGGGAAGGCCGTGCCGGACCCAACGGTCCTCGCCGGGAAGATGGGCGGAGGTTTTTCCGTCGTTGCTTCGCTGTTCGCGCTGTCCATCGCGACGCTGTCGACGAACCTCGCGGCCAACGTGGTATCCCCGGCGAACGCGATGATCAATGCAGCGCCTGGCAGGATCACGTACAAGATCGGCGGGCTCATCACGGCTCTCATCGGACTCTTGATCTTCCCGTGGAAGCTCATCGAGACGTCCGGTGGCTACATCTTCACCTGGCTCATCGGCTACTCGGCGTTGCTGGGGCCGATTGTCGCCATCTTGATCGTCGATTACTTCCTCGTGCGCCGCATGAAGATCGATATCGACGACCTGTTTTCCAAGCGGGGTCGCTACTGGTACCGCGGCGGATTCAATCCCGCGGCGATCATTGCGTTCGTCGTCGGTGTGCTTCCGAATGTGCCGGGCTTCATTCGCAAGGCAACCGGCACTGATGACGGCAATGAGTTCGATCAGATCTACACCTACGCCTGGTTCGTCGGCTTCTTCCTCGCCGGCACCCTCTATTGGCTGCTCATGTCGCTGCAGCGCTCCCGAGGAGCCTCATCATGACCGAGAAGTTCGCCGCCACGAGTTACGAGTTCACGCCGTGCGCCGACGCGCGCAACTGGATCGGCGGGCAGTGGGTCCTTGCCGATGGCTGCGAGATGATCGACGTGGAGAACCCGCGGCACGGGCAGGTCATGGCGCACGTGCCGCTGTCGGGCGCCGCCGAAGTGGCGGCTGCGGTCGAGGCCGCTGCCGCCGCTCAGCCCGCGTGGGCTGCCGAGCCGATGCGCGATCGTGCCCAGGTGCTCTACAAGCTGCGGGAGCTCATGCACCGCGACCTCGAGGAGCTATCGTGGCTGGTGTCGCACGAGAACGGCAAGGTCTACGCCGAGGCGAAGGGGAGCGTGCTGAAGGCGATCGAGTGCGCCGAGTTCGGGTGCTCGCTGCCGAACCTCGCCGCCGGGCAGCAGCTGGACGTCAGCCGCGGGGTGAACTGCCAGGTCGTGCACGAGCCGGTCGGCGTCGTGGCGGGCGTCACGCCGTTCAACTTCCCGATCATGGTGCCGCTGTGGATGCTGCCGCAGGCGCTCGTCGGCGGCAACGCGTTCATCATGAAGCCGTCGGAGCAGGTGCCGCTGTCGGTGCAGCGGCTCGCGGCGCTGCTGGAGGAGGCGGGGCTCCCGGCCGGGGTCTTCAACGTGGTCAACGGCGGCCGCGCGGCGGTCGAAGCGCTGTGTGACCATGAGGGCATCGATGCGATGGCGTTCGTCGGGTCGACGCGGGTGGCGAAGCAGGTATACGCACGCGGGTCGCAGACCGGGAAGCGCATGCTGTGCCTCGGCGGCGCGAAGAACCACCTCATCGTCGTCCCCGATGCGGACTACGAGCTCACCACCCAGAACGTCCTGGACTCGTTCACCGGGTGCGCCGGGCAGCGCTGCATGGCGGCGTCGGTGATGGTGGGGGTGGGAGACGTCGATCGCATCGTCTCCGGCATCGCCGAGAAGGCGGGGGCGCTGAAGGTCGGCGACCAGATGGGGCCGATCACGAGCGCGGCCGCGGTCGAGCGCATCACGGGCTACATCGATCAGGCCGAGCAAATGGGCGCGAAGATCCTGGTCGACGGGCGCGGCCAGCGCGCGACCGATGGCGGCTACTGGGTCGGCGTGACCGTCATCGACGGTGTCACGGCCGACATGCCCGCCTCGTGCGAGGAGATCTTCGGTCCCGTCCTGTCGATCGTCCGCGCCGACACGCTCGACGAGGCGATCCGCATCGAGAACGAATCTGAATACGGCAACGCATCGTCGATCTACACCACCAGCGGTGACGTCGCCCGCGAGGTCATGGCTCGCGTTTCGGCCGGCATGTGCGGTGTGAACGTCGGCGTGCCCGTGCCGCGCGAGCCGTTCGGGTTCGGCGGTTGGAACGACTCGCTGTTCGGCCACGGCAACATCACCGGATGGGACGGGTTCCGGTTCTGGACCCGGCCGCGCAAGATCACGTCGAAGTGGGCGGTCCAGAAAGACCAGACCTGGATGAGCTGAGGACACCTGCATGAACAGTCAGGAGATGACCGACCTCTGCCTGCGCCACACGCTGTACGCGTGGTCGGCGACCGGACAGGTGGCGCCGCTGCCCATCGAGCGCGCCGAGGGGATCTGGCTCTACGACCCCGACGGCAATCGCTACTTGGACTTCAACTCGCAGCTGATGAGCGTCCATGTCGGGCACGGCCATCCGAAGGTGATCGAGCGGATGAAGGCCCAGCTCGACCAGCTCATCTACGCGTGGCCCGGGTCGGCGACGGCGCCGCGCGCGCGGCTTGCCCAACGGCTCGCCAATCTCGTGCCCGGGGACATCAACACGTTCTTCTTCACCCTCGGCGGGGCCGAGGCCAACGAGAACGCGATCAAGGCGGCGCGGCTCTACACCGGCCGCCACAAGATCCTCGCGCGCTACCGGAGCTACCACGGTGCGACGAACGCGTGCATGCAGCTCACCGGCGATCCGCGGCGCCTCGCGAACGAACCCGGGCTCCCCGGAGTCATTCACGTCATGGATCCGGTCCCGTACGACTTCTCGTTCGGCGCGACCCCCGAGGAGATCACCCGGAACCACCTCACGTACCTGGAAGAGACGATCCACTACGAGGGCACGGACAAGATCGCGGCGTTCTTCGTCGAGACGGTGACCGGCACCAACGGGATCCTCACGCCCCCGCCCGGCTGGCTCGAGGGGGTTCGCGAGCTGTGTACCCGGCACGGCATCCTCCTCGTCTGCGACGAGGTCATGTGCGGCTTCGGTCGCACCGGCAAGATGTTCGCGTTCGAGCACACCGGCGCCGTTCCCGACATCCTCACCATGGCCAAGGGTCTCACCAGCTCGTACGCCCCGCTCGGCGCCATGGGGGTCAGCGACGCCATCGCCGACCACTTCCGCAAGGAGGTGTTCTGGGGCGGGCTCACCTACAACTCCCACGCCCTCTCGCTCGCGACCGCCGAAGCCGTGCTCGACGTGATCGAAGAGGAGAAGCTGGTCGAACACGCTGCAGCCCTCGGCCCGGTCATGCGCGAGGAGATGGACCGCCTGCAGGACCGCCATCCCTGCGTCCGCGATGCCCGCAACATCGGGCTCTTTGGCATCGTCGAGCTCGCGGACGGCAACGGCGATCGCCTCGTTCCCTACCGCGGCGCCCACCCCGCGATGAAGGAGCTCAACGCCGCCTTCCGCGCCAACGGACTCTTCACGCTGGTCTGGGGCGGCACCTTCTTCTGCAACCCGCCGCTGATCATCACCGAAGCCGAGCTGCGCGACGGGTTCGCGATCGTCGATCGTTCGCTCGAAGTCGTGGACCGGGCGATCGCATCGGGGACTGCGCGGTAGAAGATGAGAGTACAGAGTGCCAAGGAGAACCCAGGAGGCGACCAGAACTGATCTGATTCTCGGGTTCCTGGGTTCTCCTTGGCGTTTCTGCTGCTCTCTCGCGCGTTGCTCCTGGCTCTAACGGTCTCAACGCTGGCGCAGCTTGCGAACGGATTCGGCCAGCGCCGTTTCGGACACCTGGGTCCACTCGAATCGGAGCGGTGTTTCCCCCGCCCGCGCGGCCCTCACCAATGTCCCGACGACCTCCGTCTTCGGGCGTGGCTTGCCGTCGACCATCAACCGGGCCCGGATTTCGATGCGGAACTCGGTCGGATCAGGCAACTCCAGGTGACACTGTTTGCCGGCGAACGACGCGAACCCGCTCGGTTTCTGGAACGCGCCGCGCCTCAAGTGCCACGGGTCGGCCGCTGGCCCTGATCGTGCGTCGAATTGCCACCACGCCTCGAGTCGGACGTCTTGAGGGAGCTTCGGCTCCCGATCGAATTCGACCGAGAGCCCCGGCTCCGCGGTCACCTCGACCGTCCGGTCGGCGATGACGTTCTCGAGTCGCATCCAGCGGTGGTTCGGCGTCTCGATCAGCAGTCGGGGCTTCTCCTTCGGTACCCAGAGAGAAACTCCGCCGCTGGCGTCGGTCCGGCCCCGCGTTCCCCGGCTCGCGTGACGGGGGCGCACCTGCCAGTGCGTCACGCGCGCGTTCGGTACGGGCTTCTTGTCGGCATCAATGACCCGAATCCGGACCTTGCGGAGATAGGTCTCCCAGGGAACTCGTTGCAGGCGCGGGTCGCGACACGTCTCGCCAGCAACCAACTTGATGCCTTCGATGCGGTGCACGACCCTGCCATCGCGGCGAATCACGAACGCATAGGTGCCAGAGGGGAAGAACTCGGCCTCGATCTTGGGGTTGGAGTCGGTGGCGAGCACGGCGCAGAACGCCCCGTCCGGCTGTGTTCCCGAAGCGTCGACGAGTGCGACCTTCGGCCGATACATGGTGTCCGGGATGGGCCCGTCGAACGCCCCCCGCAGGCTTGCGGCCCTCTTCATCACGATGCGGAGGTCCTTGCGGCCAAAGGCGAATCTCTCGTCGCGGCGTTGGTAGCCCGAGCGTTGGGCCCAGAAGTACGACTGCTCGCCAGTCGGGATCCCGCGTAGTGCGAACCGGCCCTCGCCGTCGGTCGCCATGTGCGTCCCAGAACTGCGCACTAGGACTCCCGGTATCGGCGAACCGGCCTCGTCCACGACGACGCCCGACAGTTCGATAGGAGTCTTGCTCAACCGAATCTTGCGCAGGTCTGCTGACGCGGGATCGACGGTCCGTCGGAAGAACAGGGAGGAGTGATAGTGGAAGGTGCCTACTCGGTGCCCTACGCCCACTGTGATCCGCTCCTTCGGGTCGTATGCGTCGAGCGGCAGGACGAACCGGATCCGGCCGTCAGCCCCGGTTTTCACACGGAACGAGAAAGTCCCCTCGAAGGGCCGGCGGTGTAGACGAAAACGGTCACGGGTGCGGGATGCTCCGACCACAACGGGCTGGTTCGCGAACGGCGCGCCGTCCGGACCGTGGATCCGGGAGTCGATCAGCCCAGTGGAGACGATCCGGATCTCGGACACGGCCCCCAGCTTCGTGGGCCCAACCCCGGTCCCACGCAGCTCACCGCGTGTGCCGTCCAGGTTGATGCGGAAGCGCAGTTCTCCGATTCCCACCCCGACGTGCCGGTAGACGCCTCCGCTCTTGTTCGGTCGCGTCGGGAGCCGTCCCATGGCCGGCCTATGGGCGGGGGTCTTGCCCCATTGGATCGTTCGGCGATCTCGCGTCATGAGGACGCGTTCGACGTCGTTGCGCGGTCGGCCGGCCTCGTCGACCACGGTTAGGCGAACCGTGCCCTCTCGTCGCAGACGAAACGATACGGGCTCGTCGATCCCCTCCAGTTCGGCGGGCTGCAGCGTTCTTGAAACGGGCTCGTTGGTCTCGACGTCGACGAAGAGCCGGAATGGATTCACCGGCCGGGCCTCTACCGAGACCAATCCCAACCCGATTCGATCCGTCGCCACGGTATGAGTCGCCTGAACCGTCCATCCGCCCCCGCCTTTCGCGCGGACGAACAGGCCCTCAGCCGGCCTTCCGTTCGCATCATTCACCTGGACCCTGAGCCAGCGGCAGCGATGCAGCTTGATGGGTCCGCCACCACTTCCCCAGCACCCTTGCCAGCCGAGCCGCCCCCGAAACACGGCCGTGACCGCGGACTGGGGGATCCCCGGTACGACCACCCGTCCGTTCTCGTCGCTCACGTACCTCTTGCCGAACCGACATCCGAACGCGAGGTCGCGGAGCCCGAGCTGGGCCGCTGTGATGCGAGGCGCGAGGGTGGGGTAGTAGTTCTGATTGCGGTCATGATCCCACGGGCTCCACACCACACTCGCCCCAGCGACCGTCGCGCCGGTCATCGGATCCAAGACGGTGAACTCGAATCCCTTCGATTCGGGGGCATGGACAGGCATCGTCTCGACGACGCCGAGAGGATCCCGCGCGACGCGTTCGGCGAAGTCCTGGTCAGGGTCCTGCCCGGCCGCCACGTTCAAGAGAGCAACTCCAACCACGAATCTGGCGTAGCTGATCTTCATGGTGAACACCGATTCACTGGCCTCGCGGGCCGTGCCTGCTGGAGCGCCTCATTGTCGCACCCGGACCGCACCGCTGAGAAGACCATCGAAGGCGTCTCAGGAGATGACCCGGGGCCTCGGCCGCAAGCGCAGGATCTCGATCTCGTCTGGCTCATCCCACCACAGGATCGGTGCGGATTCGCCGGCGAAGATCTCGGGGGGCGTGCCGAAGGGGAGGTGGTTCTCGTGGTGGAGGGTGCGGAAGACGCGGCGCATGGCGTCCTCGCTGGTGAGGTGACCGAGGTGGATCGCCATCGACGCGGCGTCGAGGAGGTTGCCGGTGCCGAGGCGGTACCAAGGGTCCATGACGGAATCGTGGCCGATGCCGACGTGGGCTCCGGCGGCCCAGAGCTCGTCGATGCGGGTGAGGCCGCGGCGCCTGGGGTAGGAGTCGTAGCGGCCCTGGAGCACGACGTTGTCGAGCGGGTTCGCGACGACCTGGACGCCCGCCGTGGCCACGAGCTCGCAGATCTTCGCGGCGTAGGGATTGGGGTAGGAGTGGAGCGCGGTGCAGTGGCCGCAGACGACCCGGCCAGAGAACCCGCGGTCGATGGCCTCGGCGCACACGACCTCGAGGTTGCGCGACCCGGGGTCGTCGGTCTCGTCGCAGTGGAAGTCGAGTTGGCGCCCGTTCTCCTCGGCGAGGTCGAACGCGATGCGGACACTCCGCCAGCCTTCCTCGGTCGTTCGCTCGAAGTGGGGGATGCCGCCGACCGCGTCGCAGCCGAGGGCGACCGCTCGTTCCCACTGCTCGCGGCGGCCGGGGGCGCGAAGGATGCCCTCCTGCGGGAACGCCACCACCTGGAGCTGCACCCCGCGTTCTGCGAGCACCGGTTTGAGATCGAGGAGGGTCTGGACCGCCACCTCGCAGCCGGTGTCGACGTGAGTACGGATGGAGAGCGTGCCCGTATCGACGTACATCTGCGCCGTCGCCAGCGCGCGTTCGCGGATGTCCTCTTCGGTCAGTGACGCTCTCAGCGCGGACCAGTTGGCGATGCCCTCGCGTAGGGTGCCGGAGCGATTTGGAGCGCGGCGTCCGAGGAGGGCGGCGTCGAGATGGACGTGGGGTTCCGCGAACGGCGGCGTGACGCGGCCGCCGTCGAGGACATCCTCCTCGGATCGCGGTGCGAGCCGCACGGCGTCTCCGCCAGTGAGCTCGACGACGTCGGTGACCACGCCGTCTGCGATGCGGACGTCACATTCGCGGTCGCCGACGGCCGTGTTGCGGATGAGCATGGGCTGATCCTATAGCCAGGAACCCTCGTTGCGGCTATAGAATGAGTGCCCCATGCCGCCGCCGCTGCCATCCGAACGCTCCGAGACTTCCTTCGCCGACTTCAAGCCTGCGTACACTCCGGGGCAGGCATCAATGGAGGCCAACCGTTGTCTCTTCTGTAACGACGCGCCCTGCATCGCGGCGTGCCCGACCGGAATCGACATCCCCGGCTTCATCCGCAAGATCGCCACGGGCAATCTCCGTGGATCGGCGCGGAGTATCTTCGACGCCAACATTCTCGGGATGAGCTGCGCGCGGGTGTGTCCGGTCGAGGTCCTGTGCGTCGGCGATTGTGTCTACCACCACATGGGGGTGCCGCCGATCCAGATCGGCAAGCTCCAGCGCCATGCCACCGACGTGGCATATGGGGAAGGTTGGCGGTTCTTCGAGGCGGGACCGGATACGGGCAAGAGCATCGGACTCGTCGGCGCGGGGCCCGCGTCGCTCGCGGCAGCACATGAGCTGCGTCGTCTCGGCCATGCATGCGCCGTCTACGAGCGTCGCTCCGTACTGGGAGGGCTCAACACCACCGGCGTCGCGCCCTACAAGATGCGCGGTGATCGCTCGCTTTCGGAGGTCGCCTGGATCCTCAGGATCGGCGGCGTCGCGATCGAGACCGGCGTGCGGGTCCCGGATGACGTGTCCTGGGACGAGCTGTCGTCGCGCCACGACGCGCTGTTCATCGGGCTCGGGCTCGGTGCGGATCGCCTGCTCGACCTGCCGGGGAGCGATCTCCAAGGGGTCGGTGGCGCGGTCGCCTGGATCGAAGCGATGAAGCTCGGCGCAGTGGATCTCTCGGGTGTGCAGTCGGCCGTCGTGCTCGGCGGGGGAAACACCGCCATCGACGCGGTGCGCGAACTGACGGGGCTCGGGATCCCGAAGACGACGATGGTCTACCGGCGGACGGAAGCTCGCATGTCCGGCTACGCCCACGAGTGGGCGGCCGCGAAGCAGCAGGGCATCGCCGCCGCGTGGGCGCGGCAGCCGATCGCGTACGAGGGGGACGGCGGACGGGTTGCGGGCGTCCGTTGCGTTCACCTCGACGACGACGCGCAGGCCGTAGAGGGTTCCGGACACGTGATCCCCGCGGACCTGGTGCTGCTCGCGATCGGGCAGGCGCGGCTCGCGGATGTCGTGAGCGGCCTCGACGGCGTCGCGATCGAAGACGGACGGCTCGTCGTCGACGAGCACGGGGCGACGGGACGTCCCGGTGTCTATGCCGGTGGAGATTGCGCGAACGGCGGGAAGGAGGTCGTCAATGCGGCGGCCGAGGGCAAGGCCGCCGCCCGTGCGATCGATACCTGGCTCGACGGGAAGGAGTGAGACGATGCCTGACCTGACCACGAACTGCGCGGGCATCGTCTCCCCGAACCCGTTCTGGCTCGCGTCGGCGCCGCCGACCAACTCTGGCGAGCAGGTGATGCGTGCGTTCGATGCGGGCTGGGGCGGCGCGGTCTGGAAGACGCTCGGCCAGCCCATCCAGAACGTGTCGAGCCGGTTCGGCGCCATCCGCTGGAAGGGCATGGCCGGGGTTGGGTTCAACAACATCGAGCTCATCACCGACCGGCCGCTGGAGGCGAACTTCCGCGAGATCGCGGAGGTCAAGCAGCGCTATCCGAAGCACGCCGTGATCGTCTCGCTCATGGTCGAGACCCAGGACGAGTGGAAGGACATCATCAAGCGCTCGATCGACGCGGGCGCCGACGGGATCGAGCTCAACTTCGGGTGCCCGCACGGAATGTGCGAGCGGGGGATGGGATCCGCCGTGGGCCAGGAGCCATTGGTCAACGAGCGCATCACGTCGTGGGCCGTCGAGTACTCGACGGTCCCCGTGCTGGTGAAGCTCACGCCGAACGTGGACGACATCCTCCCGCACGGGCGCGCCGCGCAGGCGGGCGGCGCGCACGGGGTGTCGCTCATCAACACGATCAAGAGCGTCATCGGCGTCGACATCGACACGTTCGTGCCGCAGCCGGTGGTGGGCGGGCAATCGACCAACGGCGGGTACTGCGGTGCGGCGGTTCGACCGATCGCGCTCCACATGGTGGCCGCGCTCGCACGCGATCCCGACTTCAACATTCCCATCAGCGGCATCGGCGGCATCACCAATTGGCGCGATGCGGTCGAGTTCATGCTGCTCGGGTCCACCAGCGTCCAGGTCTGCACCGAGGTCATGCTCCGCGGCTACCGCATCGTCGAGGACATGATCGAGGGTCTCGAGACGTGGATGGACGACAAGGGCTTCGCGAAGACCGACGACTTCGTCGGCCGTGCCGTCCCCTCGTACCAGGAGTGGGGCGACCTCGACCTCAACTTCGAGCTCATCGCCAAGATCGACGCGGCGACCTGCATCGGTTGCCAGCTCTGCATGGTCGCGTGCCACGACGGCGCGCATCAGTGCATCCATCCGAACCCGGACGGATCGCGGGTCCCGATCGTCGATGAGCCGGAGTGCGTCGGCTGCAACCTCTGTGAGATCGTGTGCCCCGTGCCCGAGTGCATCACGATGGTAGAGGTGGACAACGGGTATGCGCCCGCGACGTGGAACCAGCACGTCGGACAGGGTGCACCCCTTCGCCCCAAGAAGGGCTCTCACGACTGAGATCCGTCCGCCGCGGCGAAGCCGGATCCGAAGCCCGCCGCGGACCTGCAGGTCCACGCTCCCGGCGGGCGTTGCTACCCGAAGGTGACGACCGAACGAGCAACTTCACCAGGCGCGCCCTTCCAACGCCTGGCCTCCTCTGCACCTGCTGCGTTTCGAACCCGGCGGCATGCCGATTGCACTCGCTCATCTCCCAAGGAGAGGGCCGATGAAACCAGCGCACCCGTTCCTCGTTGCCACATTGCTACTCTTCGCGGCCGACCCGACCCTGTTCGCGCAGGGGTCGTGTGCCTGGTCGGGCCTCGGGAGCGGATTGCTCGGTAACGTGTCGGATCTGACAGTCTTCGACGACGGGTCGGGCCCCGCGCTCTACGCGGGGGGATGGTTCACCTCCGCGATCGCGAACGGTGGCGCGGTCAACCGTATCGCCCGGTGGGATGGCGTGACGTGGTCGCCCCTTGGAAGTGGAATGTCCGCTGCGGTCAACGCTCTGACGGTTTGGGATGACGGCACGGGTCCTGCCCTCTATGCCGGGGGCTTCTTCGCCACGGCGGGTGGAATGACCGTGAACTCCATCGCCAAGTGGGATGGGGCGGCGTGGTCACCGGTCGGGAGTGGCTCCTCGGGCGTTGGGGGAGGCGTCATGGCCCTGACGGTCTTCGACGACGGTACTGGGCCGGCGCTCTACGTTGGAGGGAACTTCGGGACGATCGGCGGTGTCGCCAACAACGTTGCCAAATGGGATGGCGTGGCGTATTCGCCGGTTGGAAGCGGGCTGGGCACTGTCCAGACCCTCACGGTCTTCGACGATGGCACCGGTCCCGCCCTCTACGCCGGAGGGAACTCCTTCCTGTTGGGTGGTGGGATGTACGCCAGTCACGTCGCCAAGTGGAACGGCACTTCGTGGTCGTATCTCGGGAGCGGCGTGAGCGGCCCGGTCCGGGCTCTCATGGCCTTCGACGATGGCACCGGTCCTGCCCTTTACGTAGCCGGTGGTTTCATCTCGGCCGGAGGCATGCCCGCCGGGGGCATCGCGAAGTGGGATGGCACGACATGGTCGCCACTGGTGAGCGGGGTGGTGACCACCTTCGTGGCTAGCCTGACCGTCTTCGACGATGGTATGGGTCCGGCGCTCTACGCCGGGGGGGGCTTCACGCTGGCTGGTGATATGGGCGCCAGGGGCATCGCCAGGTGGGACGGTACGACGTGGTCGCCCCTCGGGAGCGGTATCGGCAACGGGGCCTCGGCCCTGACCGTCTTCGACGATGGCGCGGGGCCGGCGCTTTACGCAGCTGGGAATTTCGCGACGGCGGGGGGTGTCTTTGCCAGAAGCATCGCTCGTTGGTCATGCGGCAGCGGGATTTCCCTGACCGGTACGCAACCCGGGCCTAACGGTCCTGCCGGGGGTCCGCTGTACCTGCACCACGCGAACCTGACTCCCGGCCACGAGTACTTCAGCGTGTTCAGCCCGAACCTGTGTCCGGGTGGACCAGGTACAGGCTCACCCAACCTGTTTGGTCTCTGCACGAGCAACGTCCAATCCCTGGTGAATCAGTTGCTGCTCCCGGTGGGGACTCCGCCGTTTCATTTCATCGCGCCGTCGAGCTACGTGAGCTGGGGACCGTTCGTTCTGCTCCCGGCATCCGTTGACGCGGTCAGCGTCGAGGTGACGGGCGGCATCATCGGAGCGACATCGGCCGTTACACGGATTACCGTTCAGTAGCCAGGTGGGCTAGCCCGAACCATTCATGAGCCGCTACTGCGAAGTGCATCTGGCCCGCGCTACCTGCGTCGAACCGGCCCTTTCGATCCTCGACGTGGTGCTCAGCCACGCCTGCGGTCGAAAGCACCGATTCTCCTTGCCAGCACGACCCAGCTGCACTTCTCGCTACGCGTTCATGAATAGTCCGGGCTAGAGAACGGCGTCGAGCAGCGCGGCGGGATCGTCGCGCACGATCATCAACTCGCGGTTCTCGGCGTTGACGAATCCCTCCGCGACGAGGTGGTCGACCAGCGCCAGGAACGGTTGGTAGAAGCCGTCGGTGTCCAGGATCCCGATCGGCTTCTCGTGCAGGCGCAATTGGGCCCACGTCACGACCTCGAGCAGCTCGTCGAACGTACCGTACCCGCCCGGGAGGCAGACGAACCCATCGGAGAGTTCCATCATGCGCTCCTTGCGCGGCATCATGCCGTCGACGACCTCCATCGACGTGATGCCCGCGTGCGCGATCTCGACCTGATGGAGGAGCGTCGGGATCACTCCGATGACGTTGCCACCGGCCGCGAGGGCTGCGTCGGCGCACCGTCCCATGAGGCCGATGCTGCCGCCGCCGTACACGAGATCGACCCCTCGCTCGGCCAGCAGGCGCCCGACGTCGTCGGCGGTGCGAGCGTAGCGTTCGCGTTCACCGGTGCGGGAGCCGCAGAACACACAGATCGCAGCCATGGGCGAAGATCATAGCGGCTCCCCGTCACTCTCGTCGCGGCGCGAGCGGTGAGTTATGGTCAGCGCGATGCAGCCCTTCGACTGGATGGTCATTGCGGCGTACGCGATCGTCGTGATCGTCATCGGTCTTCGTGCCGGGCGGGGGCGACAGTCGGCGGAGGACTATTTCCTCGGCGGCCGCAAGATCCCATGGTGGGCGGCGCTGTGTTCCATGGTCGCGACGGAGCTCTCGGCCGCGACGTTCATCGGAACGCCTCAGAAGGGGTTCGGCGGCGACTGGACCTATCTCCAGTACGCGATCGGGTCGCTGCTCGCCCGCGTCGTTCTCGCGACCTGGTTCATCTCGTTGTACTACCGGCTGCGGCTGGTCACCGTGTACGGCTTGCTCGGACAGCGCTTCGGGCGGACATCGGAGCTGACGTCGGCGTGGTTGTTCCTCGGCGGTCGGCTGATCGCGTCGGGGTCGCGGTTGTTCATCGCTGGGCTGGCGTTCGCGACGGTCACCGGGACGTCCATCGAGGTGGCGATCCTCATCGCCGGCGGGTTGGCGATGGCCTACACACTCGTCGGCGGCATCCGCGCCGTGATCTGGACGGACACGTTGCAAGGCGCCGTGTTCATCGTGTCGGCCATCGTCGCCATCGTGGTCGCGGTGCGGCTGGCGCCGGAGGACGCCGGCGGGATCTGGAGTGCGGCTGTCGATGCGGACAAGACCACGGTCATCCGCGAGTTCTTCGGCCAGGGGACGTCGTTGTTCGCCGCGATCGTGGGCGGGTTCTTTCTGACCATGGCGACCCACGGCACCGATCAGGACATGGTGCAGCGCCTGCTCACCACCAGCAACAGCCGGCGGGGCGGGCTGGCGCTTGTTCTGTCCGGCGTCGCCAACTTCCCCGTCGTGATCCTGTTTCTCTTCCTCGGTACTGCGATGTGGGCGTACTACCGGAGTTGGTCGGGGACCTACGACATCGGTGAGACGGAGAAGATCTTCCCACTCTTCGTGCTCAAGGAGGTGCCGACCGGTTTGCGGGGACTGATCTTCGCGGGGCTGTTTGCGGCAGCGATGTCGAGCATGGACTCGGCGCTCAACAGTCTTGCGACGACGTGGGTCGTGAACATCCGCGGGCGGGTGGGCGAGGGACAGGAAGGAGAAGACGCGGCCCGGGTCGCGACCACCCAGCGTGCGACGCTCGGCTTCGGCGCGCTCCTCGTGGCCGCCGGGCTCGGACTCGTGTTCTACAAGCGCGCGGTAGAGGGAGCGGGTGGGCAGCAGCTCGACCTCATCGATCTCGCCCTCTCGAGTATGAGCATCTTCTACGGTGGCCTGCTAGGCGGGTTCGTGGTCGCGTTGCTGACCCCCCACCGCGGCACGGATCTGAGTGTGACGATCGGCATGGCCGCCGGGGGGGTGCTCGGTGTCCTGCTTTTCCTCCATCCCACGCCGCTGATGTTCGGCGAGACATACGTTCCCTGGGTGTACTGGATCCTGAGCAGTGCGACCGTCGCGTTCGTCATCGGGGCCAGCGTTCCGAAGCCGGAGGCCTTGCGTGACTGACCTCACGACCCTCGCGGGACGCCGGTTGTGGATCGGCATTCCGGGTCCCACGGTAGAGGACTCGACGCGCGCGCTCCTCGAAGAGGTGCGTCCGGGCGGGGTGGTCCTGTTTCGGCGCAACGTTCGCAGTCTCGATCAGGTCCGCGAGCTGATCGCCGCCCTCCACGAGGTGCTGGGCAGCGAGCTGCTGATCTCCGTCGACCACGAAGGCGGCCTCGTCACGCGTTTTCATCAGGAGCTCACCGTCTTCCCCGGGAACATGGCGCTCGGCGCGGTCGCGTACCGCGAGCCCTCGATGGGTGAACATCTGGCGGAGGAGCAGGGGGAGCTGTCCGCGCGCGAGCTGCGCGACCTCGGCATTCATGTCAACATCGCGCCCGTGCTCGATCTCGCGACCCGCGGCGACAATCCGGGCATCACCATCCGGTCGTTCGGCGCGCCGCCCGAGCTGGTCGAGAAACTCGGCGTTGCGATCGTCAAGGGGACCCTGCGCGGGGGCGTTCACCCGGTGCTGAAGCACTTTCCGGGCAAGGGCGATGCGACCGTGGACGCGCATCTCGACCTGCCCGTCATCGACGACACCAGCGACCAGGCGCCGCACCTGCGCCCCTTCCAGCACGGTCTGAAGGCGGGGGCGCGCATCGTCATGACCAGTCACGTCATCTACCGCGCGATGGACTCCGAACGTCCGGCGACCCTGTCCTCAGCGGTGGTGACCGACCTGCTGCGCGGTGACCTCGGTTTCGACGGCATCGTCGTGACGGACGATCTCGAGATGGGTGCAATGCAGAAGCACTACGGCTTCGAAGCGGCGATCAGGGACGCCTCGTCGGCGGGGCACGACGTGTTCTGCATCGCGCACGATCCGGAGCTGCACCACCGTGCCGGGCAGTTGTTGCGGGAAGGAGCGCAGTCGGGTGCCGAGTGGTTCGGGGACCCCACCGAGATCACGGCGCGCCTCGATTCCGTGTGCGTGCTGCCGGCGACGACCGCTCCCGATCCGGTGCACGCTCGCACCGTTGCCAACGCCATCGCCGGCCGTGCGGTCACCGTCGTCCGAGACGACCGCGACCTGATTCCCATCCCCGCCGGCGTCCGGTGTGTGGTGGCCCTCCCCACCCTGCGGGCGGAGACGGGAGTCGAGAATCCGTTGCGAGGCGAGGAGGACGCGTCCGCATTCGCGGAGACGCTGGAGGCGGCCGGGCTCGACCTGGAGATCGTGCAGCTCGGAACCGAGCCGACCTCAGGTGAGGTCGACGCTCTGCTCGCGCGAGCCGGTTCTGCCGCCCGCCTGCTCGTCGTGACGACCAACGCCCGGTTCCTCGACGCGCAGCGCCTCTACGCGCAGCGGTGTCTGACCGCGCACGACGGCGCCATCCTCGTTCCGATCCGCAACCCGTTCGATGCGGAGGTGCGACCGCCCGACGTCCCCGCTTCGATCGTCGTGTCGTACGGTTTTCGTCCGCCGCAGCTTCGCGCGCTGGGGCGGGTGCTGACCGGGGAGATCGCGAGCTACGGCTGCCTGCCGATCGAGCTGAATCCGCTTTGACGGCGAAGCCGGGATCCGAACTCAGAGCGGAACTGGAGGTCCGCGCTCCCGGAAGAGCAGAATCGCTTCACGCGCTAGGGTGTACCGTGTTCCCGAGTGCTTCCATGAGGCACCTCACCAGCTTTTCGAAGTCGGTGATGTGGTTGTAGAGCTGGGCCGAGATGCGCAGCACGCGTCGGGGCGGTGCCGGCCAGGGACCGATGGGGACTTCGATGCGGTGCTCTTGCCATAGACGCTCCTGCATCGGGTCGACGTAGAGCGGGGAGGGGCGTCCCGGTTCGCCGTCGGGCAAGGGAACGGTCGCCATCGAACCGATCATCGATTCCGGAGCTGGGGGAGGGATGTCGAGCGCGGCGCAGGCCAGCCGGCGTCCTTCGAGAACGAGGTCGTGATTGCGGCGGCGGACCTCGGCCCATCCGCCCGGCACCATCGACTCCATGACCCGGATCGCTTTCGGCACGGACAGCCACGCCGTCGGATCGTGGGTCCCCGTCCAGTCGAACTCGTGGCGGAACCGCGACCGGTCGCCGGGTGGGATGGTGGCGCCATGGCTGATCACGGCCGGTCGGAGCGTGGCCCGCCGATCCTCGCGCGCCCACAGGAACGCCGCGCCCTTGGGAGCGCAGATCCACTTGTGGGCGTTTCCGGTGTAGTACGCCGGGCCGATCTCATCGATGCGCAGCGGGACCATGCCCGGTGCATGGGCCCCGTCCACAAGCGTCTCGATCCCCCGCTGCGAGAGCTCTCGGACCATGCGCGCAATGGGCAGGACGAGCGCCGTCGAACTCGTTATGTGGTCGATCATCGCGAGCCGGGTCCGCGAGGTGCAGCGATCCAGGATGGCGGCGACGATCTCGTCCTCGGAACCGACGGGGAACGGGATGGTCGCGACGACGACCCGCGCGCCCGCCCGCTCGGCGGCGAGGTCGAGGGCGTTCCTGCACGCGCCGTACTCGTGGTCGGTGACGAGGACCTCGTCGCCGGCAGTGAGCGGGAACGAGTTCACGACCGCGTTGACCCCCGCCGTGGCGTTGTTCACGAACGCCAGTCCTTCGGGGTCGGCACCGAGGAACTCCCCCAGCCGCTCGCGAGCCGCGTCGAGCAGGGGGTAGTACTCACGAACGAAGAACCCCACCGGTTGGCGCTCCAGGCGGGCGCGCAGCTCGGATTGATGATCCAGCACCTCACGTGGACAGGCACCGAACGAGCCGTGGTTGAGGAACGTGACCTCGGGGTCGAGGGACCAGTGTCTGGAGAAAACGTCGTTCACGTCTCGACGATCCCACGGGTTCTCCGACCCGTCAAGCAGCCAGTATCATGTTCCGATCATGAGGAACCTCGTCCTGAACAGCAGCTCCGCGCTTCACGGCTACGGATACATGGACCATTGCGAAACCGCGGTGCGGGACCTGTTCGACGGGTGTTGCGTGGTGTTCGTTCCCTGGGCTTTGCACGATCTCGATGCGTACACGAGCACCGTCGGTGCGCGTTTCGAGAAGATGGGGATCGAGCTCGTCGGCGTCCACACCTTTGACGACCCCGTGGTCGCGGTGAACGAAGCGGACGGAGTATTCGTCGGCGGCGGCAACACGTTTCGCCTCCTCACGCGGCTCCACGATTCGGGCATCTCAGGTGCGATCCGGGAGCGCGTGGGCAAGGGGATGCCCTACATGGGGTCGAGTGCGGGGACCAATGTTGCTTGCCCCACCATCATGACCACCAACGACATGCCCATCGTCCAGCCGCCGACGTTCGAGGCGCTTGACCTGGTCCCGTTTCAGATCAATCCGCACTACCAGGACCCTGATCCCGGCTCGACGCACAAGGGCGAGACTCGAGAGGATCGCATCCGCGAGTATCACGAGATGAACACGCACCCGGTCGTCGGGCTGCGTGAAGGCGGGTGGCTGCGGGTGCGAGGTGACGAGATCCGTCTCGAGGGGTTGTCGGGCGCGAGGATCTTCCGCCGCGACGCCGAGCCGGAAGAGGCCGAGCCGGGCGCCGAGCTGGTCTTGTAGGAACCGCTCAATCGGCAAGAAAAAGCGGCGCGCCCGAAAGGCGTTTGCCCTCCGGGCGCGCGAGCCGGGGTCGTGTGATTCGCAGGCTGGCGGGCCTGGCCTACGACACGTCTCCTTCCTTCCTCACGAGACCACGCAGGCCCTCGAGCAGATCCGGCTTGCCGAACACGAACGTGCTCTGCGCACCGGCGAGGATCTCCTGCACCATCTCCAGCTCCTTCATCCGGGCGAGGATCGGGTTCTCCGCCAGGAGCCGGGCCGTGTTGGCCTGGCTTCTCGCGGCGGCCGTTTCCTCTCGACGACGGATCAGGTTGGCCTGGGCCTCCTTCTCCGCCTCGATGACCCGGTTCAGGAGCGCCTTCATGTCGCCCGGCAGGATCACGTCTCGCAGGCCGGTCGCGATGACCTCGAGTCCCAACCCACTCGTCGTCTCGACGAGTGCGCCGGAGATCTCGGCGTCGACGCTCTCCTTGTCCTGCAGCAACGTGTCCAGCGTCCGCGAGGCGATCGCCCTGCGGAGCACGAGCTGTGCGTTCCTGTACAACGCGTCCTTCCAGTCCTGGACCGTGCTCACGGCCCTCTCCACGTCGATGACCTTCCACGTGACCAAGAGCGTCATCCGCAGCGTCACCTTGTCCTTGGTCATGATCTCCTGGCCCGCGATCTCCGACGTCTGTTCACGCAGGTCGACGTTCTTGAACGTGAGCTCACCGGCAGCACTCCAGTAGGCGTACCGGCCACCCTCCACCCGATCGATGAGGCGACCGTCCTGGTAGACGAGCGTGATCTCACTCTTCGGGACCTGGAGCACGGTGAACCACTGCCGGCTCGCCGGATGCGCCAGGATCGCGTCGATTTGTGCGTGCTCGAATCGTCCACCGGTGATCTCGAGGACCTCGGCGGCCAGCGCGTAGGGCGACTTCCAGAACGCGTGACGGCCCGGGCCCAGCAGCTCGAACAGCCGACCGTCCTTCCAGAGCAACGCACGTTGCCGGTCGGTGAGGTCGATGACCAGCAGGTCCTTTCGAACCTCCGGGTGCTCGACGAGCACGTCGATCTTCGGGTGGATCAGACGCGTCTGCATCGTGTCGACGATCTCGAGCCGCTCCCAGCCGGGACGGAGGATGCGCTTCCACTGGCGCCACCGCCACGTACCCGGTCCGAGGACGCCCTCGATGTCTCCCCGCACCCAGCGCAAGGCTCGCTGGTACTTCGTGATGTGCAAGCTCATGATCGCTCTCCTCTCCGCATCAGCAGGTCCACAGTTGGACCTGGAATCCAAAACGGTGCTCGAAGCAGTCTCGTCGTCTACGTCGCCCCGGTTCCGCCTGGCGGAGCCGGAGGTCCCTCGGTGCACACGCGCTTCGGGTCATCGATCTCGCCGCGTTCTTCACTCCGCACGCAAGGGTGCGAGGTGTTGGGCGCGGTCGTCGTCGACCACCGTGGTCACGTTCTGCATCCACGGGTCGCCTTCGTCTGCAAGGCCTGCCGATCCGGTGTCACACGTCGCTCTTTCGCGCAACGCGGCGACGGTCCGAGTCGTCCGCTTCGAGCCACCTTCCCTCCTTGGGTTTGGGGCGGGATTCGAACCCGCAACCGCCGAGTCAAAGTCGGTGCTCTCCCATTGAGCTACTTACTCACGACGCCGTGGTTTGATGCCGACCCGGAACGCAAGGCACTGAATCCGGTGGGACAGGCAGTGCGCCGGACGGCGGGACGTCGTTGAGTTCTTGTTCGGGTTGTCGTTGGTCCACAAAAAAACCCCGGAGACCTTCGAAGGCCTCCGGGGCAGATCGTCGCGCTTCATCGCGTGATCATGCCCCGGGCGGATCCCCCGTCGTCGTAGGTGCGCACCGGTCGAGACCGGCGTGCGTTGGGTTGGGGTTTGCCTGTTGGATCTTCATGGTGTCGTTCCTCGGGAGCGCGTGCCGCGCCGCCGGAGGGGAGACAAGATAGAACGCGGCGGACGGGATTCAAGCAACGCGCAAAAAAAACGATGCGAGGCGCGTGAGGGGCGCGCCTTGGGCGCGGTCCAGCGACGGAACCTCCATTCCCCCCTCGACGGAGGTCGAACGCCGCTGGTCGTTCACGCGTCTCGCATCTGCCCTCCCCGACGCCCTCGATGATGGTGAGCAAAAGACCGCGCCGGCCAGGCGCATGTGACTCCGCGGGCGCCTTGGTGCCTTCCCGGTGTGTGGGACGTTGCAAGGCAGGTCCGAGAGTACTTCGACCCTGTCGATCCTCAAACACAAATACCGGAAATTCAGATAATTAGCGCAGGCCGAAGACTAGGAGTTCACCTATCCAGGAGCCGACGCACGTCGTCGAGGGTCCCGTCGCTCTTCCGGGGGGCGTTGGCGTCATGGGACGTGATGCCATCGAGACGGTTCTGATGGTAGTTGACGACCGCATCCGGGTCCTTGAGGAGGTGTCCGGTGAGGACTCCGCAGACGCGCTCGTCCTCGCCGATCACCCCCGCGGCCGTGAGCTTGCGGATGCCGGCCACGGTCGCACACGACGCGGGTTCCGCACCGATGCCGATCGCGTCGACGCGCGCCTTCGCGTCCATGATCTCCTGATCGGACACCTGTTCGACGACGCCCATCGTGCTCCGCAGCCCGCGCAGGCTCTTGCGCCACGACACGGGGTTGCCGATTCGAATGGCGGACGCGAGCGTATCCGCCGCGACCGGCTGTACGTCGCCGCCGTCCTTCCATGCGCGGTACAGCGGGTTCGCGCCTTCAGCCTGGATGACCGCGAGCCGGGGCATGCGTTGGAGGAACCCCAGCGCGTCCACCTCCGCTAGCGCCTTCGACAGTGCGGTGTTGTTCCCGAGGTTACCGCCGGGCAGGACGATCCAGTCCGGAGCGTCCCAGTCGAGCTGTTGCAGCATCTCCAGCGCGATCGCCTTCTGTCCCTCGACCCGGAACGGATTGATCGAATTGACGAGGTAGATGCCTTCGGCCTCGCACACCTCCTCGACGAGCCTCATCGCCGCGTCGAAGTCACCGGGGATCTGGATCGTTCGCGCGCCGTATGCGAGTGCCTGGGACAGCTTGCCGTAGGCGATCTTGCCATCCGGGATGAAGACGTAGGCGCGCATCCCCGCCTGCGCGGCGTACGCGGCCATCGACGCCGACGTGTTGCCCGTCGACGCGCACGCGATGCGTTCGAAGCCGTGGCGCTTCGCGATACTCACGGCGACGGTCATGCCGCGGTCCTTGAACGACCCAGTCGGGTTCTCGCCCTCGTGCTTCAGTCGCAGCCAGGGAACGCCGGTGAAGTCGCGCAGCGCGGCGCCGTCGTACAGCGGCGTGTTGCCTTCCTCGCGGGTCACGACCTCGTCCGGCGGCAGCGGCAGGACGAGCTCGCGGAACCGCCACACGCCGGATCGATCGGCTGGGTGTTTGGACGCGAGACGCTGATCGAAGTGGCCCACCTCGAGACGTCCCCCCTCGGCGGCGAGCGTGGTCACGACATCGAGCGTTTCGCCGCAATCGCAGCGGTAGCGCACCTCGGTGCCGCGGTACAGCGTGTCGCACACGACACACTTGAATCGCCAGGGACAAGGGCCGGTCATCGGGTGCGGGCTCCGGGGCAATCCGCGGGGGATACGAGGCTGCGAACGTCGAGACCAGCGATCGCGAACGTGTCGACCATGGCGTCGCGCACGCGCGTCGCGGTTGCAGTCGAGTGGCACAGGGCGAAGATCGATGGGCCTGACCCGCTCAGAGAGCTCCCGAGCGCACCGGCTTCCCGCGCGGCGGCCATCACCTCCAGGCAACCGGGAACGAGCGGTGCGCGGGCCGGGGTTGCGAGGACGTCCTCGATGCACTCGGCGAGCAGTCCGAGATCGCCGGAGAAACACGCGGCGATGAACGTCGCGAGGTTGGCGGAGTTCTTGACCGCGTCGCCGAGGGGGACCCGGTCGGGGAGGGCCTCGCGCGCTCTACGGGTCTCGACTTCGAGGTCCGGCGTCACCACCACGACCACGAGTCCTTCCGGAACGGGCAGCCGCAGCACTTGGAGCGGATCGGTCGATCGGACGAGCACGAGTCCGCCGAGCAGTGCGGGCGCGACGTTGTCGGCGTGGCGTCCGGAGACCGCGGCCTCTGCTTCCATGCTCGCGGCCACCAGATCCTGGCGCCGGAGCGGTCCCCCGATGACGACGTTGACGGCGTACGCGGCCGCCGCGGCACTTGCCGCTGACGATCCGAGTCCCGAGCCGATTGGCATGCCCTTCTCGACTTCGAGTTCGATGCCGGCCTCGATGCCGGCGCGGGCGAGGGTCGCCAGCGCGGCGATCCCTGCCGTGTTGCGATCCGCCTCCAGCGGAAGCCGTCCGCCGTCGCCCTCCTGGCGAACGATGCGAACTCCCGGCGTCGGCACCAGACGTGCGGTCACGCGATCGCGGGGCGATTCGAGAGCGAGTCCGAGCAGGTCGAAGCCAGGACCGAGGTTTGCGACGGTGGCCGGCGCCGACGCCGTGACACAGGGCGCGTCGGTCACGCGACGCCTTCCGGGATCCCGGCGCGCTCGGCCGCGATGCGCAGCACGTCGCCGAGCACGGCCATCGCCGTGACCCCGATGCCGGCCCCGGGCCCGGTGACGACGAGCGGGCGAGCCGAGTAGCGGTCGGTCGTGAAGATAAGCATGTTGTCGGTGCCCTCGAGACGGCCGAGATTCGAATCGGCGTCGCCCTCGCGTGGTCCGACGTCGATTCGCCCCGTCTCGATGCGCGCAACGTACCGCAGGACGCGCCCCGCCGCCCGCGCAGCTGTGATTCGTTGTGCCATGGTCTCGTCGTAGGTGGCGAGTCTCGCGAGCAAGGCGTCCGCTCCCGAGCACGTGAGTTCACGGGGTACGAGTCCGTCCGATTGTGCTGGGGCATCTCCATCCAGGAGCCCCGACATACGGCCGAGGATGAGCGCCTTGCGGACGACGTCGACCCCGAGCAGGTCGATGGTCGGGTCGGGCTCCGTGTACCCCCGGTCGATGGCCTCGCGGACGACCTCGGATAACGGACGGCCCACCTCCAGCTCACCGCAGACGAACGCCAACGTTCCCGAGAGGCAGCCTTCGACGGACCGGATCACGTCACCCGTCGCCCGCAGCGTCTCGACGGTATCGACGACGGGAAGCCCGGCGCCGACCGTCGCCTCCGCCTTGAGCCGCCGGCCCGCGGCTGATGCGGCCCGGCCGAGATCGCGCCACACGGCGATCGGGCCGGCCAGCGGTTTCTTGTTCGCGGTCACGACGTCGACCCGGTGGCCGAACGCTTCGACGAACAGCTGGTCGGCGTCCGCCGCGTCCGACGTGTCGATGAGGATGGGGCGCGCAAGCCGGAAGCGCGTAGCGGCCGCGAGCATGGAGGACGGCGACGCGTCGGCGACGGCGCCCGGTCGCGACGCAAGCGGGTGTCCATCGGTCTTGGCGACCGCCGCCGCCTGGAGGGCATCGGGGGAGAGGCCGCGCGGGGCGAGGAGGTACCCGCTGCGATCACACACTGCGACGATCCGCACCTCCAACCCGAAGCGATTCCGGACGTGGCCACTTCGCTCGAGGACGAGGCGCACGAGCTCGCGGCCGATCGCGCCGAATCCGAAGACGAGCAGGTCGAGGCGCCGGGTCGTGTCCTCGCCAGTGTCGAGACGGTGCAGCCCGAACGCATGATGGATCGCGCGGACGGCGTCGTCGGCGTCGCGGCGTTCCACGGCGAGCGAGATGTTCAGTTCGGACGACCCCTGAGCCACGGCGAGGATATTGGTTCGGCGCTCGGCGAGCGCACCGCACACGCGCGCGGCAACTCCGGTCGTATGGGCCATGCCGAGTCCCACGGCCGCGAGCAGCGCGATGTGCCGCTGCACGATGATCTCCTCGACGTCGCCGCTGGACAGGTCGCTCCGAAATGCGCGCTTGAGCGCCACCTCGGCCTCGGTGGCCTGCGTCTCCGGCACGGCAAGACAGATCGAAGACTCCGAGCTCGACTGACTGATCATGGTGACGCTGATGTCCGCCAGCGCCAGCGCGCCGAACACGCGCTTCGCGATGCCGGGCACGCCCGCCATGCCCTTGCCTTCGATGGACACGAGCGCCTGGCCGACGATCGCGGAGACGGCCTTCACCGGGTGCGACCCTCGGGTGAACCGGCCATCGATCACCGTGCCCGCAGTCTTCGGGTCGAGCGTGCTGCGGATGCGGACTGGGATACCCTTGCCCGCCACTGGGATGATGGTCCGCTGATGCAGCACCCTCGCGCCGTAGTACGACAGCTCTCCCGCTTCGCGGTAGTTGAGATGGGGGATGGGTCGCGCCTCGGGCACGATGCCGGGGTCGGCGGTGTACACGCCATCCACGTCGGTCCAGATGACGACCTCGTCTGCGTCGAGCGCGGCGGCGAGGAGTGTCGCCGAGTAGTCCGATCCGCCCCGGCCGAGCGTCGTCGTGCCGCCGTCGGGGCCTTGCCCACAGAACCCCGTGACTACCGGGATCCGCCCACTCTCGAGGTGAGGCGACAGCGCGTGCACGATCTCGCGATCGGCGACGCCGGGTAGCGGAGTCGCTGACCCGAAGTTGCTGTCCGTCTCGAGGAACGAGTCGGCGTCGAGGGCCTCCGCGTCGGATCCCCGCTGCCGTACGGCATGTGCCAGTAGCCGGATCGACAGCTTCTCACCGACCGCGACGATTCCGTCTCGCGCCCGCGGACTGAGTTCGCCGAGCGCGGCGATACCGCGCAGCCGCATCTCCAACCCGGCGCACAACACGCGCACCGCCTCGGAAGTCCCGATGGCCTCTACACCACCGAGGTCCCGCAACGCATCCTCGTGCCGGGTCCGGATCGCCTGCGTCGCGTCCACGGCCCGGTCGAGGTCTCCCTGCGAGGCCGCCTCCGCGGCCTGAAGCAGATCATCGGTCGTGCTCCCCATCGCCGAAGCGACTGCGACGATGCGTGCCGCCCCTGCCGCCGCAACCAGGAGGTCCGCACACCGCCCGATCCGGTCTCCGTCACCAACGCTCGTCCCGCCGAACTTGTGGACTTCTGTCCGCATGGGTCGGGATTCTAAGCGCGTCGGAGAAAAGGCGGGTTCAGGTGGGGAGGCGAGTTTCGCTGCGCAGTCGGCGTCGGGCGCGTTCTCGGCGCTCGTTGACGGTGCCGTCTCTCGCGCGGGCCCTGGATCGCGGGGCCACCGCTCCAGTCCAGAGGGCGGCGCACGCTGCCCTGCAGGCGGTGACGGGATTGCGACGTGGCGCGGCCCCTCGTGCCTGGAGCGATGTCGTCCGACGGTGACCGGCGCTGCTACCATGGACTCCTCTCACCAAGACAGGAGTCCTGCCCGATGCAGAGCCGAATCTCGCTGATCCTCCTTGTTGTCGTGCTGCCTGCGTTGATCGGTTCGGTCGACGCACAGAACATCGCCTACTCGGTGCAGTCGAACGGCAACGACAACCTCTACCAGATCGATCTCACCACGGGCATGGCAACGAGCCTGGGTCTCGTCGGCCTCAACGACGCCGAAGGCATGGCGTCGATCGGTAGCACCATCTATGCGATCGGTGGGACCATCGACGAGCTGTGGGACATCACCTCGCCGCCGGGCACGATGATCGGCCCCACGGGACCGCGCAACGGCGTCGATGCCGGACTCGCGTACGACAACGGCAACGGTATCCTCTACAACCTCCAGGGTAGCGGCAGCCTGTCCGAGCTCTACACCATCGACGTGACGACCGGCGCCGCGACGTTGGTCGGGACCTCGACCAACTTCTCCGACGGACTCGCGATCGATCTTGCCGGCAACGCGTATGGTACGGACTTCATCTTCCAGGACGGGCTGTTCTCCGTAGACCTGACGACCGGCGCGACCACGTTCATCGGTCCGTTCAACGTCGGTTTGGTGTCGCTACAGGCCGGCGCGTCGTTCGATGCGAACGGCATACTCTGGGCGTTGGCTTCCAACGGTGCGCTGTACACCATCGACGTCTCTACCGGCACCGCCACGTTGACGGGCATGGTCGTCGACGCCGCAACGGGTGCGGCGCTCGCGGGCTTCGAGGGGTTCGACATCCCGGGCGGCGGCGGAACGCCTCCGTGTCAGCTCCTCGCGTCTGGAAACCCGGGCACGGGCGGTGGCACGCTCGTTCTGACTTCGGTTCCCATGACGGTCACTCAAGGCTTCACGCTGTTCAGCCTGAACACCGCGGGGCCCGCGGGGCAGGGTCCGCTCTTGGGTCTCTACCCGGACGCCTTCACCAATGCCGCCATCGCCTATGGACTCGGGACGCCGGCCGCCGCGGGGGATCCGTTGCATTGGACCAACACCCCAGGCGTGTGGCCCAATGCCCCGTTCCAGATCCCTCTCGCGACCTTCGCGCCGAACACCGTCATCGACTTCCTGTGCCTCAAGGTCGACGTGACGGGTGTGATCATCACCAACATCGCGCGCGGGACGTTCTGACGGGAGCGCGGGATCTCCAGGTCCGCTCTGGATTCGGATTCGGCCCTACTTCCGTTCCGTTGCCTTGCGCAGCTTCGGGCGTGGCTGCGCCTTCCACTGGCGGACGTCGTCCAGAAGGACTTCGACTGCCTTTTCGACCTGGCGGTCGCGGCCGGCCGGAAGCTCACCGGGGCGGGGCCAGAGAATGTGGTGGGGTTCGGCGCCGTGGAGTTCCATGTCCTCACCGTCGTTCAAGGTGTACCAACCGCGGGTGGGAAGACGGATGAAGCCCGCGTTCATGACCGTGGAACCGCCCGTGGAGATGACCCCGCCGGCGGTGGGTACGCCGACGACCTGACCGCGCTTCAGCGTCTTCACGGCGTGAGAGAAGATCTCCGCGTTCGAGAAGGAGTTCTGGTTGCAGAGGACGACGATGGGCTTCTGCCACGACGCGTAGATGCGGCGATCGTGGGGGTAGCCTTCTGCGCCGCCGCGGCTGCGGGTGATTGCGTGCGCCGGCTGGCAGAGGCAGGTCAAGAGGTGGTCCGTGATGCTGCCTCCGCCGTTCTCGCGGACGTCGATGACGAGGCCGTCCTTGCCGTGGCCGATGCGGTAGAGCTCGGCGTCGAAGCGGACGAGGTTGTTCTGACCCATGCCCCGGATATGGACGTAGCCGAGCTTGCCGCCCGACAGACGGTGGACGAGTGCGCGCGTGTCCTCGATCCACTTCTCGTAGAGCAGCCCGCGGACCGTGCTGGACGTCGTTGGGCGGATCGTGACCTGGCGCGGCTTGCCGTCAGTCCCCTTCACGTCGAGCCGCACCTCGCGGTCCCTGCGGCCCGTGAGGACGGTCGCGATCTCCATCGATGGATCGACCACGTGGCCGTCGATCTTCAGGATGACGTCCCCGGGATGCAATCGGCTGTCGTCGCGCGACGCCGGGGTGCCTTTCACGACGTCGCTGACCCGCAGCCCCGGTCCGTCGTGCGCGGGGTCGAAGCGGGCACCCAAGTGGCCGGTGACGGGTGTCCACTGGTGGGCCCCGGCCCGCGGTGAGGTGGGTGTCGGATTCGCGCGGAAGCCGAGGTGCGAGCCGTTCAGCTCGCCGAGCATCATGGTGACGACTTGGGACATCTCGTTCGCGCTCACGCACTGGGCCGCCATCTCACCGTAGGTCGTGCGGATGGCGTTCCAGTCGCGGTTGCCGAGACGCTCGTCGTAGAAGCGGTCGCGCATGATGCGCCACGCCTCGTCGAACACCGCCGCATGGTGCGCTTTGAGGTCGACCTCCTGCCGCACCGTGAACGGGTATGTCGTGGCCTTGCCCGACGACGAAACGGTGGCGGGGCGCCCGCCCGACAACCCACCTATCGTGCGGCCGTCCTCGAGCCAGGCACCGTTCGAAGGGAGCGATCCCGTCAGCTTGCTGGGAGAGGTCTGGTTGGGGAACTCGACCGAGAACGTGCCGCCCGTACCGGAGAAGTACAGCTTGCGTCCGGATGCCGACCAGCGCAGGTTCCGCTCCGTCGAGTTGGCGACGCTGATGCGCTTGAGACGGTCGCGCAACCCCTCGAAGTCGATGACGACGTTGACCTTCTCCTTCTTCTTGGGCTTGCCGATGCTGGCGTTGCTATCACCGCCACCCTCGCGCTTCGCGGACCAGGTGCCCTTGCCCATGGGGCCCGACCAGGTCCCGCTTGCCGATCCGTTCTCGAACATGCCCTCGATCTTGACCTCTTCGCCATCGGCGTCGATGACGAGGGACACCTTGCCCGTGGACTTGTCGAAGGTGCCGCTCGTGATCGTGCCCGTACCGAGCGGGGTCACGAATGCGCCCGTGACTGCGCCGCCCGGGCCGAGCTTGACTTGAAGCTGCATCGGTATGCCACTCGCGGGGATGGGCGGCGGTCCCGTCGCGTTGCCCCTCCAGTTCCCGGTAACGGGATCCGCGGCGGCCTTGGGAGCGGTGGACGGCTCGTCGGTCTTCTTCGGTGTGTCGGAGGTCTTCTTGCCACGCCCCTTCATCTTCTTCAGCGCCTTCTCCAGGCGGCGCTGTCGGTCGGTCTCCTCGTCCTTCTCTTTTTCGAGGGTGACGTGGACGATGTCGGTCTCGCGGCCCCAGCGGCGCCCGGTGAACGCGATCATGGATCCGTCGGCAGACCAGCGCGGCGAGCGATCGTTGTCGGGATGGACGGAGAGATTGAACGGCGGCCGCGACTCATCGAGGGGCTTGA
This sequence comes from Planctomycetota bacterium, assembly GCA_002687715.1. Classification (GTDB taxonomy): domain Bacteria; phylum Planctomycetota. Next base: position 31,034 of record NZBC01000077.1, read on the forward strand.
TCCACACGTCGTGGTTGTAGTCATCGTCCTGAACGGAGTAGGTGATCCACTTGCCATCCGGGGACAGGTCGTAGTCGGGCTGGTTCCACGACGTGATGAGCGTGCGCTCCTTCTTCGTCGCGAGCTCCATTGACCGCACGTCGAAACCGTCGTGGAACGCGATGCGCTTGCCGTCGTCCCACAGCCGCAGGCCGGACTCGACCCCTTCGTCGTCGGTCAGCTTCGCGAGGGTGAATCCGGTGTTGCGCCAGAACGGCAGCTTCTCGTCCTTCGGTTTCGCCGACCAGATGTCGGTGCGACCGCCCGCATCGCTGATGAAGTAGAGCGTCTTGTAGTCGCTCGAGAAGACCGGTGAGCTCTCCTCCTCGGGAGTGGCGGTGATGCGGACAGGCTCCTTCAATTCGGTGTCCATCACCCAGAGATCGCCGCCCGCCGTGAACGCCGTTTCCCGACCGTCGCCGGTAAACGCAGCACCAGTGGCGCGGGTGGTCTGGGTGCGGCGGACCGTCTCGACCGTGGGGTCGCCGCTGTAGGTCAGGTCGATGCGGGTCAGTCGTTCGGTCGCGATGTCGAGCCGCCACAGATCGAAGATCCGGCGGAACACGATGATCGATCCGTCGCGTGAAATTCGCGGGAACATCACGCCGTCTCCCGAGAACTTCGTGAGTTGCGTTCGCTCGTCAGTGACGACTCCGCAGCGAATGATGTTCCACGCTCCGCCTTCGGGGCAGCAGTAGTAGTAGGAGTCGCCGTTCGGGCCCCACATGGGCCACCGGCTGCCGCCCTCGTTGCCTTGCAGTTGGGTGAACGCGCCGGAGGCGCGTTCGAAGAGCCAGACCTGCGATTCCTGCGCGCCGCGATACCGCTTGCGCCAGGCTCCTGTCCCTTCGCGCGTGAACAGGAGACGCCGCCCATCCGGGGAGAGGCGCCCGTTTGCGCCGTAGCCGTTGAAGAGCAGCTCGGGCGCCTGCGTTCCGTCGGTGGACTGGAGGTAGAACCTCCCCGCGCTGCGCCACCAGTGGTCGCGGTTGGCGCGGACGAGGAGACCCTTCCCGTCGGGCGTCCAGTCGAGGAGCCCGTAGCCGTCCGTGTTCAACGTGACCTGGCGCGTTGCCCCCCCCCAGGCGTCGATGACGTTGATCTGGCGAGAGCCGGATCGCGACGAGACGAACGCCAGCTGACGGCCGTCCGGTGACCACGCAGGCCACGAGTCATCGCCGGGGTGCGAGGTGAGCCGGGTCACGTCCCCGCCCAGGATCGATGCGGTCCAGATGTCGCCGCGCCATGAGAACGCGATGCGCTTGCCATCGGGGGAGGGCGTGGCGTCGTTGACCAGCTTGATGGGAGTCTGGGCCCCGAGGGCTCCGGCGAGCAATAGGACGAGCACGGCACGCAGCATGACGGACCTCGAATCGAGAGACAGGTGAGGACAGGGACGGCCAGGAATCGGTCTACATGCGACCAACGGGGGGTCCGTCGATTCTATTCGAGAGCGCGTCTGAGCGAACCGTCGCATGCAGAGAGGTGTGCCGCTGCGGCTTCGGGTGCGAGCCCCCGCGACACGGCGATGCACGCGGTGCGGACGTCCCACCCGCAGGCCTCGAGAACGGATTCGGGATCGTCCAGCCCGGTGATGGTCCGGACGAGCCGACGAGCACGGTCACGCAGCTTGGTGTTGGTCGGCGTGAGTCCGACCATGAGATTGCCGTACGTGAACCCGACGCGAACCATCGCGCCGGTCGAGATCATGTTGAGGACGAGCTTCTGGGCGGTGCCGGCTTTGAGGCGCGTCGACCCGGTGAGGACCTCCGGTCCGACCCGCACGGTGACGGAGCGGTCGGCGACGTCGTGCAGTGGAGTGTCGGCGTTGCAGACGATGGCGCCGGTGAACGCGCCGAGTTCACGCGCGCGTTCCAGGACTCCGATGCAGTACGGCGCCCCCCCGGAAGCACTGAGTGCGACGACGACGTCGTCGGACGTCACCCCGGCGTCCTCGACGGCGCGCCTCCCGGCATCGAGCGAGTCTTCCGCGCCCTCGACGGGATGCCGAATCGCGACGTCGCCGCCGGCAATGTGGCCCTGGACGAGGTCCGACGTCACACCGAAGGTCGGCGGCATCTCCGACGCGTCGAGGACGCCGAGCCGGCCTGACGTGCCCGCACCGAAGTAGTGGAGGTGGCCGCCCGCGCGTATCGCGTCCCCCGCGCGCTCGACGATCGCCGCGATGTCCGGGATGGCGCTGGCCACGGCTTCCGGGACGGAGCGATCCTCGGAGTTGATGACGCGGAGCATCGCCTCGGTGTCGAGCCGGTCGAGCCCGTCGGAGCGGGGATTCGACTGTTCGGTGTCGAGCCGGTGCGCGTTTTCGTCCTGGTTCGTCATTCCACGGGCTCGAGTGCGGCCGACAGGTTCGCTGCCCCGTCCTGCTCGAAGTACTGGATGTGGATGCGAACGGCGCGATCCCGTTTCAGCTCGAAGACATGTTCGTGCCGCCGGGTCCCGTGGATGGTCCAGTCCTCGATGATCTGTCTTCCGTCGAGCGTGGCGTGGATGCCGTCGTCGCTCCAGGTGACGAGACGCCACCGCCCTTTCTTCAACGGGACGACGGTGCTGGCGAACACCCCGAACCGGTCCTTTCCGATTCCCGCCGCCGTGACTTCGGCCGAGAGACGCATCTGGCTCGGACCGTCGTTGCGGAACGGGAGCTCGAGGCTCGCCATCGTCGCGGTGACGGCCCGCGGCTCCTTCGCCTCTCGGGCCCACGCGTCTCGGTTCTGGAGCGGATCCCGGGTCCACGGGAACCCCCGTACGTTCCAGGTGATCTTCACGACGGCGCCGCTGACTTCGTGCCGGAAGCCACCGGCGGTGATGGGGATTCGGTAGCGGTGGACGCCGGGCGCGAGGGAGGTGACGCTCAGCTTGCGCGCGCCCCTGGCGTCGGCGGGGCCGAGCGACGCGAGCAGCGGCGGCAGCGCGTAGCCGATCGTCACCTCCCCTTTCACGCCGAGGAGCTCGTAGACGTGGGTACCACCGCGGCGGCTGATCGGGCGGACGATGGGCGAAGCGTGATCCCAGGGGCCCCACTCCGTCATGACGATGTTCTGGCGGCCATGCAGAGCGGCGCGGCTGCCGACGGGCCGCGCTTCGCCGAGCTCCTCCGGGATCTTGGTGACGCGCGGTTTCCGGTCGGGCCAATCCCCGTGAAGGCTCGATTTGCTCGGTCCATCGAAGTCGAACGGCGTCTTCACGTCGGTCATCTGGTTCGAGAGGACTCGCGTGTCCGTGGCATCGCGGAGATGAACCCCCACGGTGTCCTGCTGGAAGCGGTTGTTCGCGACGACGTTGCTCTTGCACCCCTTGTGGTGGGTCTTGACCCACGGTTGCTTCATGAGGTGCTCGTCGGTGTCACTCCACAGGTGGACTCCGCACTTGTTCGCGGCGAAGTCGTTCTCGTCGATCACGTTGGCGAAGCCATGTTCGATGTTGACGCCGCCGCGTTCGAGCCCGTACGCCATGCCACCGTTGCGTTCGAAGAGGTTCTTGACGATGTGGGTCTCTTGCGAGTATCCGGCCCAGATGCCACAGATTGCGTTCCCGACGAAGCGGTTGCCGGTGACGTAGTTGTCGAACGAGAACGTCATCTCGAGACCATGAGCGGCAGCGTAGGAGAGGTCGTTGCCGACGAATACGTTGGTGTTGTTGCCGACGCGCGCCGTACTCGCGAGCGCGGCCGTCCCCGCGAAGCCGAAGATCCCGTCGCCGCCGTGAGTACAGGAATTCCCGAGGACCGCGTTCCGTGAACACTGCTCGAACATCAGGATCCCGGCGGAGTCCTGCCCACGGTTGTAGACCTTGTGACTGTAGCCGCGGATGCAGAAGTCGAACGCGTTGCGGGTGACGGTGCAGTCGGTGGTCCGCCACATGGCGAGCCCCCAGCCGGAGAGGAACGACGCGTCGTTGTCATAGATCTTCCCACTCGTCACGCGGTCGAGGATGATCCCGTTCTGTGCGCGGCGAACCGAGATGCGGCGCAGCGTCGGCCGCCGGCAGCGTTCGACGTACAGCGATGCACCGTACTTCTTCATCCACTGGTGGTCGTCGTTGTCGTGGGGGTACAGCCAGTCGCCCGAGTCTTCGGCTCGCGACGTGGACTTCAGACGCTGCGCGAAGTTGCCGGTGAAGGCCCCGTCCTCGACGAGGAGATCATCCGAGCCCTCGACGTGGATGCCAACCTTGAACCCGGAGACGGCGACTCGCCGCAACTTCACGCCAGCCAGGCCCGAGATGCGAATGCCGACGCCGACCAGCCGGTCGAGGGGTTCCGTGGTCGGTGCGCCGCGGAGGACGGAGCCCTTCGCGAAGGTGATCTCGACGTTCGCGGCCTTCACGTGGATGACGCCGTTTCCGTTCGCGTCCGTGATGACGGTGCCGTTGGGGATCACGATGCGACATGATCGATCGACCACGGTGTCGTCCTTCGTGACCAGCAGGTCCGGTGCCGGCGTGGGCCCGGAAGCCAGGACGACGACGGTGATAAGCTGCGCAAGCATGCGGGAATCGTACCGTTCGCGATGCCTCTTTCATCGCGAAAGGTCTCGACGTCCGATCTGTAGAGAGAGAGCATCACGAGGCTGGGAAGGCTCGGAGCAATCGCCATGGCCGGACTACCCCAAGTCGATATCGCATCGTCGGTTCGAGTCGCCCTCGTTCGCGGCGTCCCCGATAGCTATGCCCGCTGCCTGAAACGGCCGAGAACGGGCGTCCGTCTCGACGTCGACCTCGCCCGCCGTCAGCACCGCGCCTACGTGAACGCGCTGAGCGCCACGGGAGCTCAGATCGTCTCCATCCCCGCGGACGAGTCCCTCCCGGATGCCCCGTTCGTCGAAGACGTCGCGGTCGTCCTTCCCCGGCGGCACGCTGTTCTGGCGCGATCGTGCGTGTTTTCCCGAACGGGAGAAGCGGAGGGAGTCGCCGCGTACCTGGACGGCCACCGAACGGTCGACGAGATGCCGTCGGGCGCTACGCTCGACGGTGGCGACGTCCTCATCATCGGCGACACCGTGCACGTCGGTCTCTCGGAGCGCACCAACGAGGCCGGCGCTGCGTTCCTCGGGCGGATCGCGGGCGTGGACCATCTCCAGGTGCGCACGATCCCCGTCGTCGGGGCCTTGCACCTGAAGAGCGTCTGCAGCTACCTGGGGAACGGGGTCCTGCTGCACGCCGCCGGCAAGGTACGTAGCGACGTCTTCCCCGGCCTCGAGCTCGTTTGCGCGCCGGAGGCCGAGGGTGCGAACGTCCTCGCCGTCAACGGCAGGATCATCGTGCCCGCCGAAACCCCTCGCACCTGCGAGCTCCTCATGCGACGTGGCTTTGACGTCGTCGCGGTGGAGCTCTCCGAGTTCCTGAAGGGCAACGGCGGTCCGACCTGCCTGTCGCTGCGCATTCCGTAGCTCTCGACGGCGTTGCCGCCGGGAACGTGGACTTCCGGAGGGTGTGAAGAGTTGCGATGACCGCCCGGAGTCCGGGGTCAGTCTTCGACCATCTCTTCGAGGATGTTGCCGTCCGGACCCTTGCGCAGGCGCTCGAAGGCCGACGCCTCGATCTGCCGAATACGTTCGGCGGAGACGCTGAGCATCTTGCCGATTTCGGCGAGCGTGTGCGGACGGGCACAGTCGATCCCGAACCGCAGGCGCAGCACGAGACGGTGCCGGTCCGGGAGGATCTTGAGGCTCCCCTTTACGAGGCCGCGGATGTCCTCGCGGATGACCGGGTTGTCGGGCGCGGGAGCCTTGCCGTCACCGACGAGGTCACCGAGACGGCTCTCGTCCTCCGGGCCATAGTCGAGGCTCAGCACGGGCCTCGACACGGACGGATTGGCGAGCATGTCGGTGAGACGATTGCGCTTGGCTTCGTCCTGGATCTTGCCCGGGTCCTCGAAGCCCTCCGGATCGTCCTTGGCCACCTTGCGGAGGCTCTGGGTGACGTTCACCGGAAGGCGAATGGTGCGGCTCTTGTCTTCGAGTGCGCGGAGGATGGCCTGACGGATCCACAGGTAGGCGTAGGTCGAGAACCGGACGCCGAACCGCGCGGAGAACGACTCCGTGGCGCGGATCAATCCGAGGTTCCCTTCCTGGATGAGTTCCGAGTATGCGAGCGGGCCGCCGTCGAACTTGCGCGCGACCGACAGGACGAGCCGCAGGTTGCGCTCGATGAGCGGACGGCGAGCCGCGACGAAGAGCGAGCGCTCCTTTCGGATGTTCGCTCCCACTTCCTTGCCGCCGAGCTCGATGGCCGACTCGCGATATCGCTTGAGCGGACCGGGACGCAGCCCGACGAACAGCAGCGCGCCGAGCAGGCGGTTCGTGTTGTTGCGACGGCTGATCTGGAACGGGCGACGCTTCCGCTTGTTCACGTGACGCGCGAAGATCCGGTACAGACGCGAGACGTGGTCCTCACTGTCCTCGCGGCCGGGCTTGGGTTTGGGCGGGCCCGGAACGAGCGAGCGCGCGGCCATCTCCTCGCGCTTCCAACGCTCGAGGTCGAACCACACCGCCTTCAGGCCGGACTCGGTGCCGAGGAACGCGGCGATCCAGCGATTGCGCGCAAAGATGAGGTCGCCCAGGAGCAGGTGCTCCTCTTCGGGTTCGAGCAGGTCGTGGGCGCCGACGTCCTTCAGGTAGATTCCGAGCGGATCGTCGGGGCTCGGTTCGGGCGAATCAGACTTCCGCGTCTTCTTGAGTGCGGACGACTCCCGCGGCCGGGAACCTCCCTGTGCGAGAGGCCGGTCGAGGTCTGGCGTCGAATCGTCGGCAGCGGTCACGCTGTCCTTCCCGGACTTGGTTCTCGAACTCAAAACACTGACTTCCGTCTCGACCCCACATCTTGCTCGGGGGCGCGGGCGACCCGTGCGTCTCTCAGGTTTGGAAACAACGCCCGACCTGGAACCCGGACCAGCGCTGATCCGAGGTGACGGCATACCCCCCTGAGTCTCAGGCGACAGCACAACCACCAACCCGAGGTTTCAGGGCTGAAAGCTTCCGGATGCACCGTGTCCGAGGGAACTCCCGCGTCCGGAAATCCTAACCCCTGCGTCTCGGGAGCGTCCACAGCTTTCCACCGAGGGTGGACCGACGGCTGTCCCTTGCCAAGCAAGTCATACCGTGTCAGCAATGCACCTAGGTGCCCGGGAAAAAGGGCGGGCCTCGCTCCGAAGAACGAGGCCCGAGGAAGGGCGACCGTGCCACCCATTTGGCCCGCAGGTGACCCGGTCAGTGACACGCACCTGATGGTTGTTCTGGCACCCTGGGCGTGTGTCGGGTGCTCATGGTTGCCCATAAGCCCGAGCATCGTATCACCTGTTCCAAGGGCCGCGAGCCTTTCTGACCAAAAGGCGTGACGTTTTGGCGCGTGTTGAGGGGCCTTTTCCGCTTCGCGTCGCAGAGCCCGTTGGCGGGGCCGAGAAGCCGGGTCGAGACTGAGCTGCAAGCACAAAGGAGACCGGACGTTGCGCAAGGTTCTCGTGGTCCATTACGACGAGATTGCCCTGAAGGGAAAGAACCGGGGCTACTTCGAGGACCGGCTCCTCCACGGCATCCAGAACCTGTTTCGCGACGTCGGCGGGATCGCGGTTCGCAAGCTCTACGGTCGCTTCCTCGTGAGCCTGGAGAAGGTCTCGCTCCCGGAGGCTGATGTCGTCCTGCGACTCACCCGCCTGCCGGGGCTCCGCTACCTGCTCGAGGGTCGGGAGACCGACGGTGCCTGGGAGAGCCTGCTCGCCGCGGTCGACGAAGTCCTGCCTCCGGAGGGCGCGGCCAGGACGTTTGGCGTCCGGGCGAAACGCGCGGACAAGAACTACCCGAAGCGCTCCGCCGAGATCGAGCGCGAGATGGGTGGCCACGTGCTCGCCCAGCGCGCCTGGACGGTCGACCTCGGCGACCCGGACGTCTGGATCCGCATCGAACTCGTCAACGGTCGCGGCCTCGTCTGCACGCATCGCCACGAAGGTCCGGGAGGGCTTCCGACGGGCGTGTCCGGTCGCGGCCTCGCGCTTCTCTCCGGTGGGATCGACTCCCCGGTCGCCGCATTCATGATGATGACGCGTGGGCTCACGGTGTCGTGCATTCACTTCCACTCCGCGCCGTACACCAACGAGCGCAGCCAGGACAAGGTCCGCGATCTGGCCCGGCTGCTCGTCCGCTTCCAGCCCACGCTCGACCTGACGATGGTTCCTTTCGCGGAGCCGATTCAGCAGAGCATCGTGCGCGACGCCCCGCAGGCGCTCCGCGTGATTCTCTACCGCCGGTTCATGGTGCGACTCGCGAACCGGGCCGCCGTCGAGGCCCGGGCCGCATGCATCATCTCCGGGGAGTCCCTGGGCCAGGTTGCGAGCCAGACCATCGAGAACCTGACCAGCGTCCAGGCCGTGTCCGGTCTGCCGATCCTGCGCCCGCTCATCGGCCGCTCCAAGTCCGAGATCATCGGCGTCGCCCGCCGCATCGAGACCTACGAGACGTCGATCCTCCCTCACGACGATTGCTGCTCGTACCTCATGCCGCGAAGCCCAGCCACCCGGTCGACGCCGGCCGAACTCGAGGTCGCCGAGCGGGTGCTCGACGTGGATGCGCTGGTCGATGCTGCCTGGGAGAAGCGCGACCGCGAGACGCTGCGGCTCTGAGTCGGGAGCGCGGACCTCCAGGTCCGCTCTGACGGCGCAGCCGGATCCGACCCCGGAGCGGACCTGGAGGTCCGCGCTCCCGGCGACCCAGAGCGGACCTGGAGGTCCGCGCTCCCGCGGAGCGGGCGGGCGTCGTCAAACCACTACGACGCGGTCGTGGTGCAGGAACCACAGCTCGAAGCGCGGCGGGGCGCCCAGGTTCAGGGCGCGGCGCACCGCTTCGACGTAGGCGTGTCCCTGACCGTGGTAGGCGCGGGCGTGATCGGTGAGCTCCGGTTCGGCCACGACGTCGGTCTTGTAGTCCGCGACGACGATGTCACCGGTTGCCGGGTCGCGGTAGAGGAGATCGATCTGCCCGACGATGGCGCCGAGGGCCCCGTCGTGACGGGTGTCCGGCTCGAGCAGGAGCGGAACTTCCCGGCCGAGCAGGTCATCTCCGAGCGCGCGGAGACGTTCGATGAGCTGGGACGACGCCAGGGACTCGATGAACGCGCGCGCTTCGCGGGCGGCGCGGGGGACGTCGGCGGGCGGGAGAAGCTCGGCGAGGTCGGTGTCGACTCGACTGAGCGCCTGGGCAGCTGCCCAGACCGGGTCGGAAGCGAGGTCGAGGCGTTCGAGGAATCGATGGACTGCCGTGCCGATCTGGCGCGCGAATGTCGCCGTACGTTGGGGTCGGTCAAGGTCGCCGGCTTCGGGCGACGTCGTGGGATCGGGGTCGCCGGGGTCGACGTCGTGGAGGTCGCGGGTCGTTGCGACTTGCGCCTCGTGAGAGAGCGAGGATGCGGCCGCGACAAGCGGCCGGTCACGCCGCGCCGCTGCCTCGGTGCGTGCGGCATGCAGTCTGTCGGATCGAACCGCCACGGCGTCCGCATCGAGGGCGGCCGCGGATCCGGTCCGATGATCGACCATGAGAGATTCCACGGGATCGAGGAGGCGCCATCGCGCGCCGGTGGCGTCGAACGCCTCAGCCGGCGCGGAGGCGAGGTCGTCTGCCCACGTCACCAGGTGTTCGGCTGGTCCGTCACCGCGGCACGCGATGAGTTCGATGAGCTCGCGGGCGTCGGCGGGGTGCCTCTCCTTGTGGGGATCGGGCCACTTGCCGATCAGGACGAGCCGCTGCTTCGCGCGGGTCATCGCGACGTAGAGCAGGCGGACATTCTCCGCGTGGCGAACCTCGCGTTCGCGGGATCGAACGTGGTGCCAGCCCGGCGACGTCAGGCCCATGAGGTTGACCTCGAACCGTCCCGACGGCAGCTGCAGCACGCGCGATCGATCGTCGAGATCGACGGCCTGACCGTGATGGAGATCGGGGAGGTAGACGTGCGCGAAGTCGAGCCCCTTCGCCATGTGGATGGTCATGACCCGGACGGCGTCGATCTCGTCCTCGCCGATGGATGCGTCCTTCTCGGGATGGATGTCCTCCGTGGCGAGGCGCAACTCGCGCAGGACCGCGTCGGGTCCCCCCTCCCCGCTGACGAGCGCGTCGAGCACCTTGTCGAACAGGCGCTCGAGATTGGCGGCACGGTGTTCGCCGAGGTAACGCACGGCCTCAGTCGCCTCGATCGGGATCAGGCGCCGGACCTGCTCGACCCAAGCATCGGCGGGGAGCTCCGTGAAGGACTGCCGAAGATGAGCGAGAGCCTCGACCGCGTCGTGCAACGAGTGATGCCAGCCGCGGACGTCCTCGATGCCGGGAACGTCGCGTGGGACCTCCGTCGCGGCGTCGTCAATCAGCGCATGAAGCGCCTCCAGGGCTGGACGATCGGGTGCGCCGAGCTTCGTGATGGCGCTCGGGAAGTGGCGCTCCCACAACGGGATCAGCGCGGCGTCGGGCACTCCAATGGTCGGTGACCGCAGGAACGCGAGGAGCGCGATGTGATCGGTCGGATCGAGGATGCAGCGGATGGTGTTGGTGGCATCGATGACTTCACGCCGACGATAGAAGTTCCGGTCGCCCTCGACGAGGAACGGGATGCTCGCGTTGCGCAAGGCCATGAGATAGGTGTCGAGCGCAGTCTTGGTCCGGATGAGGACGGCGACGTCGCGCCAGCGCAGATCCGGATCGGCGTTCTTGAGCTCGCGGATGTCCCGTGCGATCGCGTGGGCTTCGAGGCCCCGCGCGGCGGCGGAGGTCGTGCCGGGACCAGCGTTGCCCCGTCCGTCGTCGTCCTCTCGGCGCCAGGACACCCAGACCTCGATGGGACGGCGCCCGACGCGGTCGAAACCGGGGGCGTCAGCCAGCGCCGCGCCGGCTTCGAGGCGTTGGAACGGCGGCTGGACACCGTCTTCGGGTTCCATCACCTGACCGATGATGTTGGCGACTTCGTCGAGCACTGCGGGGACGGAGCGAAAATTCACCCACAAGGTCCGCGGTTCGATATCGAATCGCTCGCGAAGTCGGGTCTTGAACGCGTCGTACGCCCGCAGGTCGGCCTGACGCCAGCCGTAGATCGACTGCTTGGGATCGCCCACGAGGAACAGACCGGGTCGCTCGCCGTCGCCGTCGAGCGCCAGGCGTTGGACCAGGCGGTACTGGCGCGCGTCCGTGTCCTGGAACTCATCGACGAGGATCTGATCGAGACCGGCGCGGAGTCGGTCGCGGATGGCGTCTTGGGCGAGGAGCTGGTCGGCGACGACGAGCAGGTCGCCGAAGCTCACGATGCCGCGCGCCGTGAGCCGCTCACGAACCTCTTCGAGAAGATGGGACAGTAGCGGCGCGGCGCGGCGCAGTGCAGCGGGGTTGGCCTTCGCCCATTGGCCGGCGAGCGGCACGAGGTCGCGTGCGGCGTCGCGAGCGGGGTCCGTGTCCTGCAGGACGGCGATCTCGGTCTTGCCGAACTTGCCGTGGCGCCAGGCCTTGAGGCGCTTGATGCTCGCCGCGGCGCTGTCGGTCGCGAACGCCGCCTGCAGCTCGTCGAACGTCGTCGCTGCGGATACCGCGCGCTCGGCCTCTTGAACCCAGGCAGCGCATTCCAGGGCGATCCCCAGCTGCTTGCGGCCGGACGCGAGGAGCACGCCCACGGGCACCAGCAACCGGCCGAGCGGCTCCAACAGCTCGGCCCGGGCGTCGTCGAGGCGTTCGGACGAGAGGAAGTCCTCGGCGAGCGTGGCGGCGTCGACGCTCTCCTCCGCGAGCTGACTGAGGGCCTTCCAGATGCACTCGGGATCGAGCTTCTCTGCAGCGAGCGCGACCGCGTCCGGATTGCCATCGGCCGCGAAGTCGTGCGCGACCCATTCTGCGACGACCTCGTCGACGACGGCGCGGCGCCGGAAGCCCTCCGCATCGACCTCGAAATCGGGGTGCAACCGCGCTTCGACCGGAAAGGCCGAGAGCACGCGACGACACCACGCGTGGATCGTGGTCACCTCGATGCGATCGGTGTGGACGCCGAGCGCGGCCGCGCGCGTCTGGCACGTGGCCAGCGGTATGCCGCAGTCCGCTGCGAGGGTTGCGAGGGGCAGCCCCGGCAGTTCGTCGCGCGCGCCCCGCACCAGCTCCAGGGCGGAGGTGAGCCGTGACGCCATCTCGCCCGCCGCTTTCTCCGTGAACGTCAGCGCGAGTACGCGTTCGAGAGCCTGTGCCGCGACCACCTCGTCGTCTCCGATCTGTGCGTGACGTTCCCAGCCGGGTCCGATCAGCCAGGTGACGAGGCGTCCGACGAGCACGGCCGTCTTTCCCGTGCCGGCACCGGCTTCGAGGACGACGGGCGCACCGAATGTGGTCCGGGCATGCTCGCGATGGTCGTGGTCGGAGGGCGGCGGGTGGGTCATCCCTGCGGACCCTCCCCGAGGTAGAAGGCTCGGGCCAGCATCAAGGAGTAGGCGTCGACGTCGTCGTCGCGTCGCAGACGCTCCCGCGCGCGCTCCGCGATACGCAGCAGTCGGGCCTTCGCGCCGGAGTCCTGTTGCAGGCAGGCGTCCTTCACCTCACACCACCTGCACGCGACGCCATCGTCACCGTTGGGCATCGCGAGGCGAGGGAACATGACTCCTCGATCGAGGGTGGTCAGGATGGTGCGTACGACGGCGGGGAAGTCCTCGGTGACGGCCTCATCGGTTGATGAGAGGGTGATGGAGCGCGTGTCGTCCGCCGCGTCGGGTCTCAGGAAGAGGTAGCGGCCTCGGGCCCCGTCGTCGCAGCGCGCGTAGGCCGCGGCCTGGAGCTTCGTCCCCGCGATGAGGTCCTTGCGCACGTTGTTGCTACGGGTGTCCGGCTTCTTTCCGGTCGGCGGTCTTCCCGTCTTGTAGTCGGTGAGGATGAGCCCATCGGCGTCGGCGTCGACGCGATCGGCCTTGAACGCGATCTCCACGTCGCGCTCGTCCAGACTCAGGATGATGGCGCCCGAGAGCTCGGTTCCGGCGACGAGGAGCCGGGTGTCGTCTGGCCAGTCCGCGGCGAGCGCGGCGGTGACGAACGGACGGCAGCGCCGGACGAGCACGTCGATGAGACCCGGAAGGTGCAGTCCGCTGTCGCGCCCGGTGTCTTCCGCCACTCGACGCAGCACGGTATCGACGTCGGTTCCTGACGGCCGCGAGACGTTGATCGGATCTCGCTGGGTGGCGTCCTCGAGCGTTGTCGGCCACGAGTCGGACGCGGCCCGAACGAGCTCCTCCAGCGTGCGGTGCACGGTGTTGCCGATGAGCAGCAGGTCGAACGCTGGTGGACCCGCGAGCGGATCCGGCATGGGCTCCAGCCGCAGGAACCGCCGCAGGAGGCCCTGCCAGGGGCATCGCGCGATCGCCTCCAGCGTCGTCACGTAGAGGCGGGAACGGCGGGGGTCCCTGGTCGAGGCATCGTGTCGGCCAATCGCTCCGAACCACGGTCCGGACTTGGAGAGCCGCGCGCGCCCGGCGTCCGTGCCCCGGTCGGGGTCGAACTCCGACAGGACGCGAAACCGGATGTCCGCGAGATCCGTGACGGAAGGGACCGAGCCGGATGCAGGGAGGAAGCGACGCCGCGTCTCCTGGAGCGCCGTGGCGAGCAACGCTCGCCACGACCGCCGGTCACCGCGATGGGCCGCGAGTTCGAGTGCCGCGACCGCAGTGCCCCGATGCTCGGCGTCCGGATCGGGCAGGGTGCGCGGGATGTCCCGCCGCGATTCCCCGGGAGCGCGGACCTCCAGGTCCGCTCTGGGTCCGGAGGCGGAGTCGGCGTCAGAGCATGCAGCGCGATCGGGATCGTGGAGATGAAGGCGCTGGATGAACGGAGACGGCGCGAGCTCGCGGCCCTCCGCGTCGCTGCGTTGCCAGGACAGGGTGAGGGCGTCGGCGGCTCCGCACAGCTGCGCGAAGAGGTACCGCTCCTCGTCGTGACGCGCGTTCGCGAGCGCGAGATCCGGCAGGACGCCGCGCAAGGCCTGGCGGACTCCGTCCCCGAGCAACGGGTCTTCGCGGACCGGTCGCGGAAACACGTTGCGGTTCAGACCGATGACGAACAGGTGGTCGAATGTGAGGGCGCGGGCGTGGGCGACGTCGAGGACCTGGACGCCGCCCCCCGATCCGCCCAGTCCGGCGAACTTCTGGCGAAGCGCACCGCCGAGAAGCACCAGGAGCTCCACCCGGTCCACCTCGAGGTCGGCGCGGTCGAGGTCGCCGAGCTGTCGGAGCGCTTCCTGCCACCGGGACACCAGCAGGCGTGCGGGCGCCGACCGTAGGGTCTTGCCGCGCTGTCCAAGGCGCAGCAGCGAATCGAGGCCGCGTGCGTGGGTGACGTGATCGCGAAGTCGGGCCCGGTCTGGCCACGCGTCCAGGTGATCGCGGAGCATTCGGGCATCGTTGATCTCGGCTTCGAGTCGTTGCCGGGCGAGGGTGCACCGCTGCGCGCGCACCTCGAGGGTGTTGGCGTCAGGACCGGCGCTGCTGCGATCCTCGTGGTCGTCCTCATCATCCGGAACCGAGGGACCGCCGCCTTCCACGAACCCACGTCGGATCGGGAGCGCCAGGCTGTCGCGGCCGGCCTCGATCCACTCGTCGGCGTCGGTGGTCGCGGCCTCGTCGAGTCGCGTCACGCCGATGGTGCGAAAGGCGAGACGGATTTCGTTCTCCCGGCGGTGACCTCGCCGGGCCTCCAGCCATCGATCGACCAGGGTGGCGCCGCGCTGCTCGAGCAACTCGAGCAGCGCATCGACCCGCCGTTCAGCAGGATGAAACCGCTCAGGGAGGGCGCCGCCGCTGAACGGGATGGCCAGCTCGTCGAAGTGGCGCCGCAGCGGGGCGGCGTAGCCGTCGAGATGCCGGCCGACGATCGCGATGGACTCGGGTCGTGCTCCGGCGTCGAGCAGGGATCGCACTCGGTGCGCGACTTCGCGGATCTCGTTTGCCGACCCCGACGCGGTGAAGCAGGCGATCTCCGGTCGTTCGGACGCTGGGTTGCGGACCGTCTCGACCTCGGACGGCAGCAGGCGCGCGAGGAAGGCATCGACGAAGCGGACCCCGCGATCTTCGACATCGAGCTCGGCCGGGTCGGCGGGGCGATCGACGTAGAGGTGTACGTCCGCATGGTCGAACAGGGCACGGAGGAAGCGACTGGCGGTCCCGGGTGCGTCGGCGAATCCGTGTACGAGATAGACCCGGGCCGAGAGCGCGACCTCTCCGTGCTCGACGGCTTCGGCTGCCAGTGCGAGCACGTCGGCGCGCCGACCGTACCCGAGGTGCAGCAGGTCGCGGCGCGTGGTGGCGGCGGCGCGGACCAGAGACACTGCGCGGGCGCGACCGTCGGGATCGGGGAGGGCTCCCAGCGCGCTCGTGGCGGCGGCCGCGGTTTCGGCGTCGAGCCCGGCGGAGAGCAGGTCGCGGATGGCGCCGGTCGCGACTTCGTAACCGTCGTCGAGGTTCCCCAGCGCGTCTTCGAGCGCGGGCTGGCTACGCGCGGCCCGCCGGGCGAGGACGTCGAACATCGCCGAGCCGCGGGGCGCGGTCCGGCCCGCGGCCAGAAGGACGTCCGCCGCGACATGGGCGGCCGTCTGCACCTGCACCCCGAGCACGGCACCGAATCGTCGCGCGATCGCCGCCTGAAGGTGCTGACGCAACCCGGCCGACGGCACGACGATGCACACGGGGCGGTCGAGGGGCAGTGGATCGACGAGTGCACGGAGGTCGTCGAGCAGACACAGCTCGAGCGCGCGTGCTCCGCGTACACCGACTACTTTCGATTCCCGGCTCATGACCGTCGCCCCGCCTCCGCGCCCGGAGCGTACCAGGGGCCAGGGACGGTCGGGTTGGCGACGGAGCGATGACGAAAAGAGAAGACCGGGCCTCATCGCCGCATCGACGACGAGGTCCGGTCTCTTCACGCTCCGCTGCGGGCAGGGCGCGTTTTCCAGGATGCACCGGCGGGAACGGGCTCGTATTCCCCCCCGAGGTTCGTCCTGGAATTGTCAGTCCAACATCAACTGCGACAGCAACTTGCCGTCCGGTCCTTCCCGCAGGCTGTCGAACGCCTGCTTCTGGAGCTGACGAATACGCTCCGCCGACACTCCGAGGAGATCACCGATCTCCGTCAGGGTGTGCGCACGGGCGCCGTCGATGCCGAAGCGCAACCGGAGAATCAAGCGCTGCCGGTCCGGAAGTGTCGCGAGGGACGAGCGCACGAAGTCGCCGGTGTCGTGCGTCTGCGGCATCACGTCAGGGCCGGGGTTGCGGCGATCCGCGATGATCTGTGCGAGGTCCGTGTCGTCGTCCATCCCGTGGTCTAGACTGAGGATGGGCCGGCTGACGGACGGGTTCGTCAACGGACCGGTGATCGGTCGTCGTTCCCCGGGCTCGATCGAGGCCTGGTTCTGCTCCTTCTCGAGCTTGCGCAGCGCCTGGGTGAGACTGACGGGGAGACGGATGGTGCGGCTCTTGTTCTCGAGGGCGCGCAGGATCGCCTGGCGGATCCACAGATACGCGTACGTCGAGAACCGGACGCCGAAGCGTGGGTGGAACGACTCCGTCGAGCGGATGAGCCCGAGGTTGCCCTCCTGGATGAGCTCTGCGTACGGCATCGGACCGGGCACGAAGTTGTGCGCGACCTTCATCACCAGACGCAGGTTCTTCTCGATGAGTGGTGCGCGCACCTCCATGAATCGACCGCGGGTGCGGCGGATGCGTGCCTTCGCTTTTGCGTTCGCGCTCGTGACCGCTGCGAGGCGATAGCGCTGCAGCGGACCCGGACGGAATCCGACGAAGATGATGCTGCGGACCAGCTTGAGTGTGGCGCGCCGTCCACGAAATGGGCGTGTTGGATGCCGAGCGACGTGCCGCGCGAATACCCGGTACAGACGTTTGGCGAAGTGGGTCGGTCCCGAATCCTCGTCCGCCGGACGCGGCGGACCCGGGATCAACGAGAGGGCGGCGACGTCACCGCCCTTCCACTTTCGGAGATCCTCCCAGACGACGCGGAGCGCGGGCTCCGTGTGGAGAAACGCGGTCAACCACCGGTTGCGCGCGGTGACCAGCTTCTCCAGCGCCGTCTTCTCCTGCTCTGGCGTGAGCAGGGTGTGGCTCCGAGCCTCCCGCATGTAGAGCTCGAGCGGGTCGGCCGGTAACCCTCGATTTGCGGTTGTGGCCTTCATGATGTGTCCCTGGTCAGTCGGGGACTCCGAGCGGGTCGCTGCAGGAAGACGCGCTCCGAGATTCCATGACTTGTAGTGCTCCCTCGTTCTTGTTTAATAACGTCAGGGTTCACAAATTACTTCGCACCGGTTGGCGCAAATGCTCAAAGAGGCTCATGGATTCAAATCAGCCCAGATCACCTCGTGAGCAGATCCTGTACCTGCTGAAGGTCGCAGGGCCACGAACATCGAGTCAACTGGCTGAATCCGTGGGAGTTACAAAAGTTGCCATTCGACGCCATCTGGTCCAGATGGAGGCCGAGCGGCTCCTGACCCGTCAGGATCGCCGCGGCGCGACGGGGCGTCCGCCGCAGGTGTGGGAACTCACCCCCACTGCCCAGAGCGTGTTCGAGGACGGTCACGCCGACCTGTCCGTGAGATTCCTACACGCCGTCGAGCAGGAATTCGGGCTGGCCGGGCTCGGGCAGGTCCTCGACGCGGTGGTCCGCGGCGATATCGAACGCGCCGAGCGGGAGGCCCCGGGCGCGGACGTAGCCACCCGCGTCGCGGCGCTGGCCGCGCTCCGTCGCGACCAGGGCTACATGGCGGAACACACCCGTGACTCCGACACCGGCGCCCACCTGCTGGTCGAGAACCACTGCCCCGTGAACGCGGCGGCCGATGCATGCGACTCGCTGTGCGACCGCGAACTCCAGTTCTTCGAGCGTCTGCTCGGCGATGGAGTTCGCATCGAACGGACGGATCACATGCAGGAGGGCGATCGGTGCTGCGTGTACGTGATCACCGAGACGCGTCCGGCGTCCGGCGTCGACGTTTGATCCTGCAGTCTGGTTCGTCGGGAGCGCGGACCTCCAGGTCCGCTCTGACGGCGCCGCCGGATCCGGACCCG
>NZBC01000078.1 GCA_002687715.1 Planctomycetota bacterium
CTGCGTGAACGCGGCCAATCGCCGTAGGTGGGTCGGCGCGATGAGAGATCGATCTCTCGCTTGAGAGTTCCACTCCCGTCAGCCCTGGAGAACGTCACCTTGAGCGGTGCGCCCGTCTTTTCCCCGAGGACGCGGCGCACCCAGTCGATCTGGCGCAGGTCACCCAGAACGCGGCGTCGGACGAGTTGCGGGCTGCCATTCGCGATGTAGGGTCGCGCCAGATCGACCCACTCATCCATCGTCTTACCGTCGATCGCTCGAACAACCGGTGCGTCCGGCTCGACCAAGGCAGAGCGGTCCGGGAGCACAGCGACGATTCCCCGAGCGGACTCGGCGAGCAGGAAAGGCAGGTACTTGTCGCTGCGCTGGCCCAGGGGGAGGTTCGAGCGGACCTGGGCGTGCCCGTCCCCAAAGCGCATGAGGAGTCGATGCAACTCAAGGCGCAACTCCAAGATGTCGACCGGGTCTCCCGTCAAACCATCACGTATCTGGCTCAACTCACGATCCAGGTCGACCTCTCCTAGCCCTACGTAAGCGAACTGGTCCTTGAGCCCCGCACCGAAGGACTCGATGTCTGCGAGAGCGTCTTCTAAGGAGATATTCGTAGGAGGTGAGGGACGACGAGCACCGCTTGACTCCCTCGTGTTCCTCGATGCACGCAAGGCCTCACGCTTCGACCGCGTCATCTCCACGCCCTCTATCCGAACAGCTGAGCCGTCCTCTAGAGAGCGAAGGTCAAGATCGACCACTCGGTCACCCTTCCACTCAAGCCTCATAAGGATGGGGACGAGGTCTTCCGCGAAGCGCTTCTCGCGCCCAGGGGACCACGTGTCAGCGAGGGTGAGGATCTCTTCGACGTCTACCCCGTCGATCGCGACGGGCTCGTACCAGGTGCCATCCACCTGGACCTCAGGCTGGTCCCCTGACCAACGCAGCCCGTCGAAGGGGTTGGACTTCTCGTCAACATCTTGGGGGACGAGGGAGGCGAGACTCAGAACAAGAGCAAGTGAGACCATGCTTAAGAAAACCTAAGAAGAAGGGTGGGGCGCCTGGGCGTGCGTACCGGAGGCCGTACGACTTCGCCAGACTACCGCCACCGATTCGAATTCGGGAGGCCGAGGGCGGGGCCTCACCGCTCCTCCTTCAGCCGCGACGTCATCCGGGCGCGGGCCTTCCGCAGCTCTTCGGGGTCGAACACCCGTCCGCTCGCATTACCGAGGAATCGATAGATCCCCGCAAGCCCCTCGTCCCAGCGGCCGGACACGACTACGAGGGGCGTCTCACCACGCGCGTTGCGCGCATCGACCGAGGCGCCCGCCTCGAGCAGGATGTCGACGATCCCGAGCTCGCCCAGGAACGCGGCGGTGTGCAGCGCGGTGCCCCCGTCACGATTCGTGCTGGAGACGTCCGCGCCTAGCTCGAGCAGCACCTGGACCACGCCCGCGTGCCCCCGGAAGGCTGCCAGGCTGAGCGGCGTCGAGCCGTCGGGGTCAACCCGCGCGTTCACGTCGACACCGCGCTCCACGAGGCGACGGAGCACCCCGAGCTCACCGCGCTCGACCGCGCTGCGGAAGGCGGTTCCGGGCGCGGCGCGCTCGGTGACGAGGCGCTCCTCCAGGGCCTCCTTCGCCGCGCGGTCCCGGACCACGTGGAAGAGCAGCTCGTTGCTGAAGTGCCCGCCCGGGTTCTGGGTCTGCAGGAAGTGGACGCCGACCTCGGGCAGCTCGTCCAGGCGCACCTCGACGCGCTCGCCATTCCACTTCAGTTTCCCGTCCGCCTGGCGGCCGTCGACCACGAGTCGCGCGCCGCGCTCGAGGTGGCGGCCGGCGAGAACCATGACGTCCTCGTCCACGTGCAGGACCGGGAAGCGTTGATGGCCCGACTGTGCCTGGATCTGGCCAGCGGTCCACAGCGCCGGCTGCTGGTGTTTTAGGCCCGTGCGCACGCCGTGACGCGCAGTGAACGTGCCAACGAAGAGCCCCGTCTGCGCGAACGTGACCAGCTCCCCCCGCGTGTAGCGCTCTTCCCCGTCGACGTAATCGCCGCCCCGGAAGGCCAGCGCCACTCGACGGGGCTCGTCGCCGCCGAGGAAGGTCCCCTCCCCCTGCAACACGACCGCGCCCTCGGCGGCAGCCAACTCCAGAGCGTCGAGCAGACCCGCCGTTTGGGCGGCGTTCGCCGTGTCCGCGTTCAGCGTCACCTGCCGCGCGAACGCCCCGGAATACCCAGTGCTACCCTCGAGCACCATGTCCCACACCGCGTCGAAGCGCCGGCGGCCCGCCCAGGAGAACTGCCAGATCTCCCGCTCCGGCGCGCCCCGCTCGGCCACGCGCTCGTAGAAGTCGAAGTCGATGATGTTCAGCCGGCCCTGCGGCAGGATCAGCCAGCGGTCGTACGCGCCGCGCCAGGTGGGCGCGTCCATGCCGGTCCCGGGCGTGTTCGTGCTGACCAAGAAGGGCATGCGGTGGCAGTCCCCGCACACGTTGCGCTCGACCTGCTTCGGATCGTTGTCGCCCCAGACGTGGAAGAGCTCGAAACCCTCCCGCGCGCGTTTCGAGAGCGAGTCGTCGTACGCGCGCCTGGGAGCGGGCGGGTAACTGATCTCCAGGAGAAAGCGCGCCAGAGCGTCGCGCTCCCGTTCGGAGAACTCGCCCCGCTCACTCTCCGCGTCCACGTGCCGCATCGTCGAGGCCAGACCCGCGTCCACCAGGTGTCGGATGCTCCCGACAGGATCCAACACGTCGCTCTTCGGCGCGACGTGGGCGTACACGCTAGCGCTGTTACTCCCGCCGTGAGGATCCCCGGGGATCCCGTCCCAGTGATACGGCTCGGTGTCGCGCAGGCCGCGGACCGGCATCGTCGAGCGCGGCATGATCTGGTCGCCACCGGTGACGACCGGGGTATCGAGCACCCACAGGAGCTGGTCGGTGTGCCCGTCCGGGTGGCAGCTCGCGCACGAGAACGTGCCCGTCGTCGACGCCTCGGCCGACTCGAACGCGATCCGGCCCCGTTTGAGGACGGGGTCGGTCGGATCCTCGAGCCGCACCGTGTCCACGACCTTCGGCCGGGCGTGGTCCGCGAGGTCGACCAGCGAGACCGTGTTCGCGACGGCGTTCAGGACCCAGGCCTGCGCGGGCGCCCCGGCAACATCGCACTCGAGGGCGATCCCGCGCGGCACGGCGCCCGTCTCCACGCAGCCCAGCACCTCGCCGCTCTTGGCGTCTACCGTGAACAACCGATCGGAGCCCGCTGCCGTGGCGACGAGCGTGGCATCGTCCGCCGACACCTCGATCGCGAAGGGCGTCGCCAGGGCCTCGCCCCGCGCGGGATGCTCGGGGGGCAGGGGCTCGAGGTCGATGCGCGTCGCCTCAGATCCGTCCGTCGCCGGGACTCGGGAGATCTGATTGAGGAAGGCGCGGTTCTCCATCTCGGCAAGCCCGTGCCCCTCGGTCCCTGTCCTGCCGTTGGCGTCGTTGCGCGCGTCGGCCTGGGCGATGAACACCTGGCCGCCGGAGTCGACGGCGAGCCCGTAGAGCAGGGTCCCTAGCGTCGACACCGTCCGGACGCGCTGGTCGGTGGTCGTGTCGAAGACGAACAGGTCGCGGTCAGGGACGCGCGGGTGCAGGATCAGGTCGACGACGTGCCCAAGCGAGAGGACGTTGTTGTTGACGACGCTGTGCTCCCACGCGTCGAAGGTCACGAGGTCCCCGTCGAGGGGCGGGGTCCCGCCGGAGAGCTGCGTCTGGTTGCCGGACTCGAAGGGGATGACGTAGAGGCGTTCTCCACGGACGACGAGCGCCCGCGGGTCCTGGGCGGGAATGTCGAGGTGCCCCGTCACCTCACGCGAGTGCACGTCGACGATCGCGACCTGGTTCTCAGACGAGAGCGCGACGTAGACCTTCTCGTTCGACGCGAAGGCGATGCCCACGGGCTCGTCGAATCGCGTCGCCCGCGTACGCCGGTCGAGGTCCTGCACCGTGGCGATCACGGTCAGGTAGGTTTCGCTCGCCGCGTCGACGTCGACCACGCTGACCGAGTCCGACACGTGGTTCGAGACCCAAACCTCCTTCCCGTCTGGACGCACGGCCACGCCTACCGGGTCGATCCCAACGGCCACGCGCGCAGCGACGTCCCCCGAAGTGGTGTCGATGACATCGAGCGTATCCGCGGGCGTGTTGACCACGAACACGCGGCCGTCGCGCACGGCAATCGGACCGGCATGGGGAGACAGGAAGGCGGGGTGGCCCACCCCGTCGGGCATCGAATGCGACTCGAACTCCTCGCCCGCCCGCGCCACAAGGGTGACGCCCAGCAGGGCGCAGAGGCCAAGGGTGATCCACCGCAGGTCGCCGTGCTTCATCGTGTCCGTCCTTCCAAGAGTGCTCGGGTGCGGGTCGGGCGATCTAGGCTGCGATTGCCCACTCCCCGGGGCGAAGGTCCAAAGGAGTGGCTTGCATGTTAGCATTCCCCGGCGTCCGTTACGGGACCCGCGATCATGTGTTCTTCTTGCGCACTGGGGGCTCCCGGCCTCATTCTTGTCGTCGCACTACAAGCATCGTGTGCGTCGTCGTCGCCGCAGGCTTCGGCTTCTAGCGCGCAGGCGCCTCAACAGACCGATTCGGCGCCTTCGCCCGTCGAGACTGACGGGCCGGTCGCCCGGCTGATCGCACAGGGCGACACCGTCACGCTTCCGATGCACGTCACCAACGGCTATGTGTTTCTCGATGGCCGAGTTGGCGACCGCGCCGGCGCCTTCATGTTCGACACAGGCTCGCCGTTCTCTTTCTTCCTGAACAACAACTACCTTGCCCTCGAACTGACCAACCGAATCGGTTCGGGTGCTGCGGCATCTGGGCAACAACTGACCGTGTATCAGCACGATAATGTCGGGCAGATCACGGTCGGAGGCGTGGCGCTCCACAACGTGGAGGGAGCCCGCAGCGCGAACTTTGGTTTCATCGAGCACGGCATCCGCCCGGATTTCTTGGGGTTCACCGGCTTCGAGCTGATCAGGGACTACGAGTTCGTGATCGACTACGAGCGACAGGCGATCGAGCTCTATCGGACCGGCGAGAACGGTGATCCAGTCGTCCGGCACGTCAATCCAGACGAGGTCGTTGTGACTTTGACGTTTCGCACCGAAACAGAACAGGTGCCGCTGGTTACGTTTGCGGTCGATGGCGCGCAGATCGAGGCCAGCTTCGATTGCGGATCGCCGGGCGGCTTGAGCTTGATGACGGAGACGCGTCGAGCCTTGGAGACATCTGGCCGCCTGCAGTCAACCGAAGGCGCCCATACACTGAGCGGTCTCACCTACGATGGCATCTCGTTGAGCCTCGGATTCCCGCGGGTGACCGAAGGCACGACCAACACGATGAGCCTGGGCTACAGCTTCCTGCGTGAGTATCGCAGCGTCTGGAACTACAGGAACCACACGATCACCTTGCTGAGACGTTGAAGCACTGCGCGCCGTCGAGCACGCCCCCTGCAGTCCAGAATGCGAACTCCATCTGCAGCAGCAGCGCTCGAGCGGCGGTCGGCTGGGCAGCCCTGGGTGCCGCAGGGGCCGACGTGCGACCGGGGGTAGTTGATCAAAGCACACGGCCCGCCCGTCCGCTTGAGCCCACAAGAAAGAGGACCCGGCCGGGAAGGGCCAGATCCTCTTTTGGAAGTGGTAGCGGGGGCAGGATTCGAACCTGCGACCTCCGGGTTATGAGCCCGACGAGCTGCCTGACTGCTCCACCCCGCGACACTTGTGCGGGAATTCTAGGGTGGAGTGGGAAGGAGTCAAGGGAACGCTTGGGATCCCGTCCATCGGGTCCTGGAGGGGTCAGGGCCGGGTCTGGATGGTCGGGGAGTACCTACCATCAGCCGTGCCCGAGTCCCCATCGGTGACCTCGCCTTCGCTGTCGGTCCCGCCGTCATCTCCGGCGCCCTCGTCAGCTTCGTCTGAATCGCCTTCGGTCTCATCCGCTTCACCATCGCCTTCGTCACCCTCGCCCACGACCGGGTCGGCCACCGGCGGATCTTCCGTGGCAACAGGTGGAGGCTCGGGAGTCAGCAGGGCCTGGAGCTCGTCGCGGCGGGTGAGCCAAACCGTGTGGGCCTCGAGGTTGTCGATCAGGCCTCCGAAGTGGCGCCAGGCATCCTCTGCCGGAATGGGATAGCTCTCCTCGGCAGTCAGAGCCGGGAGGGGAGCGAAGACCGCCACCACCCGTTCGGTGAGCTCCGCGCTGGCCCCGGCCATCGCCTGCTCCCAAATGAATTGAAGCGCCGTCGAACGCGAACCAGCCGCCGCCAGCCCCCCATCGGACTGCATGAGACTTGTCAGGAACCAGTCCACGGTCTGAGCGCGTGTCGCAGCCGTCAAGGCAGTCAACGCATCAGCCGGCCAATTGGAGATCCAGCCAACCACCAGGCGCAGGCGGTGCTCCGGCAGCGGAGCCCGAACCGGCTCTTCAGGGTTCCCGGGCGGGGTGGGCTCATCCCCGGGGGGCACCGTCGTCAGGCGACTCAACGTCGCCTCAGCGTTCGCAACCCAGGCGGCGTTCGCTGACGGCGCACCGAGATGGTGGATCAACGCAGCCAGGGTCGCAGAGGGACGGCCTTGATTGCTGTCGAGCAACGCGTCGAAGACCGGTGAAGCACTCAAGCCCTCGACCCAGCGCGATGCTGGAGGCAACAGGGGCAGCAGCTCGAGATAGCGCAACTGCATAGCCGGCTCCGCGGCAGCCAAGCCCGGCAAAAGGCGCGACTCCACCGCGACGAGCAGCGCACGGCGCAAGCGACGCGGAGGCGCGGTCGCGTCTTCGCCAACCTCCTCCAGGACGGCGTCCAGATCGGCATTTCCAAGGAGAGCGACGATCCTCTGGATCAACACGCTCGAGGTTCCCCCCATGACCTGATCCAGATACTCGCCGAAGGGGGTCAGGAACGGTTCGCCGGGGAAGTGGCCGTGGACGAGAGCCACCTCAAGAGCATCGAGAAGGGCCAGCTCAAGCCGCAGGGACTGGGCACGCTCGTGTTCGCCCTCTAGGGCTCCGAACAGAGGCAGGATCTCAAGGAAGTAAGGGCTCGCGGCCACAAGATCC
>NZBC01000079.1 GCA_002687715.1 Planctomycetota bacterium
CGCGATCGAGTACCCACCTTGAGATTCTCACTCTGGCCTTGTGAACCGGTGGGAAGTCCAGGTCCGGCCTGGGTCGGTGGGAGCGCGGACCTCCAGGTCCGCTCTGGGTCGGTGGGAGCGCGGACCTCCAGGTCCGCTCTGACGGCGCAGCCGGATCCGCACCCGAAGCTCCTGGAGGTCCACGCTCCCGGGGTTGGTTGACCGCGAGTCCGGACCTCGTCATCATGCGTCCGAGCGGATCCTCCTCAACCGCCACCCGGGTCAATCCGGGCCTGGAGGTCACATGATGAAACTGTCTCTTCGTTCCCTGGCTGGTCTGGTGCTGCTCTCCGCGTTGACGCTCACCCTGTCGGGGTGCGCGTGGTCAGTGGGGAAGGACGACTCGACCACGAGCAAGACCTACGCGAGGCCCACCCTCGGGGAC
Source organism: Planctomycetota bacterium (assembly GCA_002687715.1). Lineage (GTDB taxonomy): Bacteria > Planctomycetota. The sequence goes on from NZBC01000079.1 coordinate 425, forward strand.
GAGCTTCGGGACCTGAAGCTCGCGTACCAGGAGGGGTGCATCAACGACGCGGAATTCCGGGCCGCGAAGGAGCAGCTACTTCAGTCCGCCGAGCAGCGCGGCGGGTGACCCGGGATAGGGTTTGATCGAAGCCGCATTCGACGTCGCGTTCATCGCGCGCCTCGCGGCTCGTGAGAAGCAGATCCAGCAGTCGTACCGGCCGGTGATCGGCGTCCACAAGTGGTTCGCTCGCCGGCCGGGGTCTCTCTTCCGTGGGTTGCTACTGTCCGAATTCGTCACCGGGAGACTCGACCGCACCTACTTCGACGGGCAGGACCTGAGCGGACGCACCATCCTCGATCCGTTCATGGGCGGCGGGACGACGATGTTCGAATCCAACCGCGTCGGCTGTGACGTCATCGGCTGCGACGTCAACCCGATGGCGTGGTGGATCGTGCGGCAAGAGCTGCAGGACCTCGACCGCACCGCCTTCCGATCGGCGGCGGACGCGGTCGCGCGGGACGTCGAACGACGCGTCCGTCCCCTCTACCGGACCCAGTGTCTCCGGTGCAACCAGGACGCCGACGTGAAGTACTTCCTGTGGGTGAAGACCGCGTCGTGCGGAGAATGCGGCGACGACGTGGACCTGTTCCCCGGCTATCGCGTGGCGGAAGCGAAACGCCATCCACGGTCGGTGCTCCATTGCCCGGGCTGCCGGCGACTCGTCGAGATCAGCGCGCTGCCGGCACGGGGCGAGCCGGTCCGGTGTCCCGACTGCGCAACCAGGTTCGATTGGGCGCGGGGACCCGCTCGTCGCAATCGGTACCGGTGCGGATGCGGCGCCGAAGGGCGCTATCCCGACGACGTCACGCGGAGCGGCCAACCACGGCATCGGCTGTACGGCATCGAGTACCACTGCGCGGATTGTCGCCAGGCGACACCCGGCCGGCTCTTCAAGACACCGGACGACGACGACCGCGACCGGGTGCGTCGCGCGTCGAACCGACTGGCGCGGGCCCACGACCTCGATCTGCCGGGCGCGTCCATCCCGGACGGCGACGAGACGCGGCGCCTCCACCGCTGGGGCTACCAGCGCTGGCGCGACCTGTTCTCGCCGCGCCAACAGCTCGCGCTCGGGCTGCTGCGGCAGCGGATCGCAGAAGTTGACGACACCGCATCTCGACACGCGCTCGCGACCGTCTTCTCCGACGCCCTGCGCTACCAGAACCTGCTCTGCCGCTACGACACCTATGCGCTCAAGTGCCAGGACGTCTTCGCCGTCCACGGGTTCCCCGTCGCGCCGCTGGCCTGCGAGAACAACGTCCTCGGCATCCCCGGCATCGGCAGCGGCGGGTTCCGACACTTCGTCCAGAAGTACGAGCGCGCGAAGGCGTGGTGTGCCGCCCCAACCGAGACGCGGGTCGAGGGCGGACGCCGCGAGAAGATCCCAATGCCCGGCGAGCGCATCGCGGCACGCCTCACGCGCTCACGGCACAAGCTGGGTCGCCGCGACGCCGCGCTCAAGCTCGGGCCGGTCGAGGCCGCCCGCCTCCGGCCGGCAACCGTCGACGCCGTGTTCACCGACCCGCCGTACTTCGACAACCTCCAGTACGCCGAGTTGATGGACTTCTGCTGGGTCTGGTTGCGCCCGCTCATCGCCGACGCCCTCCCTGCGAGAACGTCGCCGGACACGACGCGCACTCCGGGCGAGCTCACCGGTAACACGCATCTCGGCAAGGGCCTCCCCCACTTCACCGACGGCCTGGCCCGCACCTTCGGTGCGGCCGCCGCGGCCCTCCGCCCTGGCGGCCCCTTCGCCTTCACCTGGCACCACAACGACCCCGACGCCTACCTCGCCATCATCGTCGGGGTCCTCGACGCCGGCCTCCATTGCACCGCGACCCTCCCGGCCCCGGGAGAGATGACCGCCTCTCTCCACATCCAAGGCACCCGATCCGCGACCGTGGATACCGTCTTCGTGTGCCGCCACACTCCTCCGACCCGCTCACTGCGGGTGGGTCCCGCGACTCTCGCCCGCTGGATCGACTCCGACGTCCGCGACCTTCGTCGCGCCGGGCTCCGGGTCACCGACGGCGATCGGCACTGTCTCACGCTGGGGCACCTGGCCCGGGTGACGATCCAGCGCCTCCGAGGTGGATGGAACGCGGAGGCTCCGGTTGCGCAGCGGCTGGCCTCGGCGCGGGAGGTGTTCGAGCGCGAGCGTCACGCGAGTGGGGGTGCCTTACCCTGAGCGGGCCGGGAGAGCGCGTCTCTGATGGGAACACGGTCCTCCAAGGTCCGCGCCACCGAAGGAGTCGGCCGCGCCGCCGGACTCCGCACGCCGCGACGGCGATCCACCCGAGATCGCAATCCACCGAGTCAGGGCAGCGCCACCGATGGTCAGGTCCTCACTGCCGCCGGACCATCCGCTCGGCCTCGGCCTGACACCGGCGGTACGTCGTGCGCGCACGCCAGGCGTCGCCCACAGCGCGAAGCAGGAACCACAAGCTCGCCGCTGGCAGCGGCAGCGCCATCACCAGCAGCGACGCGTCACTCCAGTCGCCCAGCGCGGTGAGGCTCAAGGCGATCGCCTGGCCCACCAGCACGCACACGACGAAGGCGAACAGGTGCATGAAGAGGGTGAACCGCGAAATGACGATGCCCTCTCTTGCCGCGAGCTCCTTGACGATGACGCGGATCTGCTGGTTCAAGGAGGATTGGCGCGCCGCCTCCGACGGCCAGGACGTCTTCTCTGCGGCCCGCACGACCCGGTCGAAGCTGTCCGATGCGAACGGACGACGCGTGGGCTTGTTCGGCCGGCCGTGACGCAGCCCCCACTCCAGGTCGTAGTCGGCGCGGGCAGCCCGGTCGCCGAGCACGGCATACGCCTCCGAGAGTTGAAGGAACCGGCGATGCGCCTCGCCCGAATCGTCGCCGTGCCGGTCCGGGTGCCACTCGAAGCAGCCCTTCCGGTAGGCCTGGGTAACCGTCTTGGCGTCCGCGTCGGGTTGGATGCCCAGCAGCGCGTACCAGTCGGTGAACGCCATCACCGCCTCCCCCGCCGTCCGGCCGAGTGGATCCTGAAGTAGCCAACGAAAGGGAAGTCGAACGCCTTCACGCGACTAACGTAACCCGGGGGGCGCCGTCGAGCAGAGGTTCCAGAGCTCGCGGCTTCATCGCGAACCTGGAGCCCCGAGGGCGGGGCACGCGTTCCCCCCCCGCGGGGACTTCCTCCGGGCGGGGACGGTCTCCGCAGCACTGGGAATCAGGGACATCCGGGGGGTAGCTCACTCTTGTCGGTCTTTGCTGTTCCACCCTGGACAGCACCTGAATCGTGGTCCCTCCTCACGTTTCGGTCGGCGTCCCCACGCCAGCCCTTCCCCCCAACAGTTCGTCGAGAGGTCGAAACACGGCGGGTTCCCAGACGTCGACCCTTCGGAGGCCGCGCGCTCATGAACCCAAAGCACACCATCGCCCTATCCACATTCGGGGGAGCCGCCGCCGCGGCTCTCATCGCCGTTCTCATGTGGCCCGGCCACGATGGCCTCTCTCCAGCCGACGTTGCGCCTGGTCGTTCGACGACGGACCCCGCGGTGGTTTCTGCGCTGGCTTCGATCCTCGACGAGCTGAAGGCGCAGCGCCGCGGTCTGCGAACCCGCTCGGCGGAGACCCGCGACGGCATCCGAACGGATCGCTATCGAGAGAATCCGATGGCCGGGATGGAGAAGCTCCTGCGGGAGTTCGTTGGCCGCGGCGGGAACGGCGGGGAGACGCCGCAAGACAACGACCTTCGCGACCCCAACCTCATTCCTTCGGCGAAGTCACGCGACCAGCGAGCAGCGAAACTCACCAACCAGTCCGACAAGGAGTTTCGACAAGATCACTTCTTGCTCGGGTACCGGGACGTCCTCTCGCGCTACGGGTTTCCCCACAACGCCACGCTAGCTGACTCAGGCACCATCTGGTACTACGAGGATCCCGACATGCAGTTCTACTTCAGCAACGGACTCGTCATGACGGCCTACAAGTAGTCAGCGACCACCGAGTGCCAGTGCTCCACGAACTCGTCCCACACCGGGACAAGGGCCAGGTCGTCCTTCAGGCGTGTCCATCGCTTTCTCGCCGCCTCGTGAGAGATGGCGAGAAGCTCGCCCACCTCCTCCCACTCCTTGCCCTCCGAGGCCGCGGGTAGAGAGAGGAGGGCCGTCCACCAGCGAGATCCCAACTGAACGGGGAGCCGCTCGAGCCGGGACCGATTCACGTGGACGACGTGCAGGACCGCCCCGTGTCACTGACACCCAGCCCGATTTATTGAGCCGCGGTCGGACCTTTCGGGGCCTTCACCCGTGGAGGCGTCGTTGGGACGCCTTCACGAGACCAACGGGAGACACCGCGATGACAAGTTTTTCCTGCCCGACTGCGATCCGTGCGTTCTTCTGGAGTGTCGTGGTCACGACGCTGCTGCTCGTACAGGTGGTCGGCCAATCCCCGCCGGAGCACGTGTTCGTAGGTGACGACGGGTCCGGGGGCCCGAAGATGACCGTGGTCGACACCCAGACCTTTGGCCACTTCGTCACCATCAGCGGAATCAGCCAGCCGCTGGATTCGGTGACCTGGAGCAGCTCATCCCCCGATCTCTTCGTCGGTGCGGGCAACGCTGTCTACCGGCTCGATCCGGGTTGGTTCTTCCCGCCGTACTACACTCAAGCGACTCTCCAGAGCACGACGCCCGGACACGTGATCAACCCCACGTTGTTCATCGGCGCGAATGGGATTCCGGTGGCCACGAGCCCCGGGGGTTCGTTCCTGGCCTGTCCATCCGGAGGCGGTCCGGCCACGAACCTGTTCCCCGCGCCACCGTGGCTCTCGCTGGACGTCGGTGGCTTCGATCCGATCACCGGGGAGTACCTCGCCGTTGCCCAGGTGCCCGGCGGCCGCCAGGTCTTCCGGATCAACCCGACGTGTCCCTACTTCCGTCCGCTGGGTCCGCCACTGACGCTGGCGCCGGTAACGGACCTCTTCAGCGACGGCGCGGGGGGGGTCTATCTGTCCGACGGCGATCTCCACCGCGTGAACGCCCTGGGATCCGTCCAGCTCCGCGTCGGGGCTGCCCAGACCACCAGCGGCACGATCTGCGGGATCGCTCAGAAGCTGAACACCTACCACCAGTTCTACGCGTGGTCGTGCGGCGGCGATGATGTGGACCAGATCGACGGCAGCACGCAGACCGCCGTCACCTGGATCCCGGGCACGCTCGGCGGGGGCTCCGCAGTGCTCCACGACATGCTCCGATTCGCGGCCCTGCCTCCGTACTTCAAACTCACCGCGACGACGAACGCAGGTGATCTCCTTCTCGACGTCGAGAACATCCCCGCGGGCTCCAACTTCGCGATGATCCTCGCCTCGCGCATACCCGCACCTTGCGGGCGCGGGACCGGCCCTGCCCTGGGGCTGTGGCCCGACTCGTTGTTCTTCACGTTCCTCCTGGCTCCTCCGGTGCCGGGGTCGTACTTCCACTTCCCGACGAGCGCCAACCCGTATGCGATCGCACCACTGACCCTGCCGCCGGGGGTGTTCATCGCGCTCTCCGGCCAGGTGTGGGAGCTGACCGCCATCGCGTACGGGAATGGCGGCTTCAAGGGGCAGTCCAACTTCAGGACCCTCGTGTGGTAGCCGCCTGCTCCGCGCCCTCAACGGCTAGAGCAGCGGGGGCGGGGCAGTGACGGCAACGCGATCCGGGTGTCTCCAAGGACCACATTCAAAGGCGACCCCGAGACGCGATTCACACTCGTCCAGGATTGCGTCCGATAGCTCCCGAACAGGGACCGTCGCAAGACGGTAGTCGTTGCGTTATCGGGAGTCTCACCAATGCGTATTGCGGTTCTGTTGAGTGTGTTTTGTCTAGGTCTGTTCGTCGTCAGCGCTTGCAGTGACGGAAGCTCGCCGACCGAGGGACAGCCCGAAGGCACGGCCGCGGCCGCGCGGACCTTTGAAGCGCGGCCGCGCGGCACCGCCATGGGCTGGATTCCCAAGGACGCGGTGGCCGTCGTCCGCGTACCCCGGGTGGCGGACCTCCGCGAGCTCGAGGAGACGGCTCTGTTCACCATGCTGCAAAAGCTCGAGCTCCTGGGGCAACTCGACAAGCTGAGCTCGGGCCTGCTGGCCGACAATCCCATCGCGAAGCAGGTCTGGGACACCGCCCGCGCCATCGACGGCGAAGTCGTCATCGGGGTCGTACACGTGTTCCCGGCGGCCCTCATGGGCATGAGCGGCGAATTCCCCGTTTCGGCGGTGGCGTACGTGGAAGTCGGAGAGCAGGAGGCGGAGGTCGCCAAGCTCGTCGCTGCGTTGGCGAAGGAGGGTGGCGACGAGGCACTCAAGAAGACGGGTCCGCAAAGTTGGGTCATGGTCGACCGCAAGCTCCGCGTCGACCTGAACCTGGACGACGGTTGGTTGTCCGTCCACGTCGGGCCGCCGGGCGCGTCCGACGTCGCCGGTCGCTGGCGCAATCTCCCCGTCGAACGCTCGTTCCAGAGCGCCGAGGTCGTCTCCCGGGCGCCATGGCCATCGAAGTCCGAGAAGGTCTGGTTCGAGGGGTTCTTCAACCTCGATCCCGTCTGGAACATGGTCAAGACCGTCGCGCCGGCGGAGGCGCAGTCCGTCCTCGCATCCACGGGGTTCGAGTCGTTCCACGGGGTCTCGTTCGTCTCGGCCGTGGAGGGCGAGCGCTTCCACGATCTCCTGACCTTGCACGCACCCGAACACCAGGACCTCATGAGCCGGATGCTCGCGCAAGCACCGATCGATCCGAAGTGGGCCGCCCGCGCGGCCGGCGACGCCGACAGCGCAGCGGTCGTGTCCTTCGACATGGCCGCGGCCTTCTCCGCTGTCGTCGACGTGGTGCCAGAATCTGCACAGCAGGAGCTGGACCGTTGGACGAAACGGTTCGCATCCCAGGTCGGCCTCGATCTCCGCGGCGACATTCTCTCCGCCTTCGGCCCCCACTGGGTCGTCTCGTCACGCGGCGATCTCGTCGCGGCCGCGCTGGGCGACGGTGAGTTCGAAGCCGCGTTGACGGTCCAGGTCGCCGACGAGGCCAAGGCACGGAAGGTCATCAACCGATTGATGAAGACAACGGGCCTCCCCGTTGCACGCACTGACGGTCCCGTCCCCTACTCGATAGTCACGATGCCGATGTCGGACTCGCCGAAATGGCTCCGCCCGTCGTACGTCATCGCCGACGGCGCCCTGGTCATCGCCACGTCTCCGGCCATGCTGCAGAGGACGGTATCAAGCGCCGAAGCAGGCCCGGTGGTGTCCCGGATGAAGGAGGCGCTCGCGTCGCCGGCAGGGGGCACGTGGGCGTACACCGTGCGGTCAGCGTCCAGTGAGGTGCGATCTCTGCACAGCATTGCGACCACCCTCGTCCAGCAGCTGGGTTTCCTGCCGGATGACAGCCCCGCCGCCAAGTTCAAGATGCCGACCTGGCCCGAGATCGATGCGCACCTGCAGGACCTCCCGCCGACGGAGGTCGTGTGCCGCACGGTCGCGGAAGGCGCGCGCATCGAGAGTCGTTCCGTGCTGCCGAACGTCATCGTCGGGGTGGCCCCGTTCGCCCTGGGCTCCGCCATCGCGCTCCCGAACCTGCTCACGTCACGGACGGCTGCCAACGAGTCGAACGCCATCTCGACCCTGCGGAACATCGTCTCGGCACAGGCGCAGTTCTCGGCGATCGGCGGCGCAGACCGCGACGGCGATGGTCAGGGTGAATACGGCTACTTCGGAGAGCTCAGCGGAGCGGCGAAGCTCCCAAGCGGGCATGTCCTCGATCCGCCGATCCTCTCCTCCCGGTTCCGGGCGGTTCGCGGCGGCGTCATCGTGCACTCGGGCTACGTCTTCCGCATCCACCTGCGCAACGGAGACGACACCCCGCTACCCGAAGCACCTGAAGGCGGCCCTCCCCCCAAGGTCGAGGCGAACGCAGCCGAGATCTTCTGGACGGCCTATGCGTGGCCCCAAGACTGCGGAACGACCGGGCAGCGCGCGTTCATGGTCGACCAATCGGGAGAGATCTTCCAGACCACCAATGACGGCCCGCGCCAGGGCTACAGCGGGCTCGATCGGGCCCCCGCTCCGAACGTCGCTGGTCTCGCACCCGTCCGGAATCGCAGGCGCGGCACGCTACCGGACCGCGCGGGGAAGGACGGCGCGCGCTGGACTCCCGTCCAGTAGCTGCACACTGGACATTCGTTCCAACGGTCTCGACCGGCCTATCGTCGCAACGTCGAGTCCGGGGTGATCTCGCTGCACTTGCCGCTCGCGTCGAAGGTCAGCTTCATGGGCAGGCTGGGTTTGCCCTCCTCGAGCGCGGGCAGGCGACGCGCCGCAGCCCGCTTCTCGCGTTCGAGCAACTCGATCTCGCAGAGTTCGAGCAGGAAGCCCAGGTGGTCCACGTTCTCCTTGGCCGAGC
>NZBC01000080.1 GCA_002687715.1 Planctomycetota bacterium
GCTTGCCACCCGACCCGCCCGGCTCCGGATTCGCGACCGCCCAGCAAGTCACGCGGTTTCCGAAGCCATCGAGATGATCACCGAGCAGGGGGCTCATTCCCTCCTCACGGTTCTTCCCGGGCTCCAGCGGCTTCCACCATCGCAGGTACAGGTTCGCGATCGACGGCACGCAGAACGAGAAGCCGGCGTCGCGCCACTGGTCGATGCCGTGGTGGAAGAGCGTCGCCAGGTGCTGGTCACCGGCGTAATGGACGGCGAAGCACTTGCGGAGCCCGTCGATGGCCTTGTTGCGCCCGGCCTGGGGCCAGCCGTTCGAATCCAGGTCGGCGTGCAGGCGGCCTCCGAGCTTGCCGTGGATGTGGGCGCCCCCGCAGAAGATCGTCTGGGAGAGGGCGACCTTCAGGTCGGCGCCTCGCCAGTCCTGGCCCCAGTCGTCCAGGAAGGCAAGCTGTCGTTCGCCGAGCAGAACCGCCTCCGGCACGTCGACGGACTTCGGGTCGTAGGCAGCGTTTCGAATGTGGTCAGGTCGCGGCCCCTGTTTGGGGATCAGGCCCTTGGGACCGGTCTTGAACTTCCGATCCTCCAGGATGGCGAAGCTGATTCGGCCCCACCGGTACTTGGCGAAGTAGACGCCGATGCCGCGCTGAACGGGCCGAGGATCGAACGGGTCCGGCAGGTGACTGGTCTGGGCCCGCTCGACCATCTTCACGTAGCGGGCCGGACGAAAGTACCCGCCGTCGGGACCGGCACCGGAGTTCGACTTCTTGCCACTGGCGCCCCACAGGTTCGCCTGGCCGACGTCGTGATCGTCGGGAATCGTGATCGTCGGCCGATCGCGGATGATGTCACCGAAGTCGCGACCGAACTTCAACCACGCGGCGTAGTGCTTGGTGTGGCTGTAGACCTGGTCGCCGGAGAAGAACAGGATGTCGGCGTCGATCCTCTTGACGTTGGTCAGCAAATCGGTGCGGGCGATGTCACCACCGTGGGCAGGTCGGATCGAGTTGCCGGTGAAACCGGCGATGACGATCTCCTCCTTGTCGACCGGGTTCTTGCGAATCCGACCGCTGTAGAAGGCAGTGGTGCCGTGAGCGACGCGGTACTGGACGTCCGCACTGTCGTCCCAGTTCTCGACCCGGAACGTCGCCGTCCAGCCGTCTTCGATGATCTTCTGGGTCGCGATCTCCTCCCAACCCGAGTCCTTCTGCACTTCGAGGCGAACCGATCGATCCTCGCCGTCGCGCAGCGGGTAGAGCTGGGCCGTCAACTTCAGGACTCCACCGTGCACCGTGTAGAGCGCGAAGCAGATCACCTTGTCGCGGGTAACGTCGGGGATGGTGAGCAGTGGGCGCCGCTGGGCAGCAGCGGTGCAGGAGAGAATCAACGTGCAGAGCAGAGCGGAAGCAAAGTGCATGGATCGGGGCCTCGGCGAAGGTGTCACGGGGAGCCCAGCCTACGACCCTCGCGCCGCGACCGGAGTCAGTTTCTCCCCACCCGCTCGCCATTCCGTAGGATCCTCCTCCCAGCCCCGGCAAGAGAGATGGCCGACCACCGCCGACCGGGCCGACCCACCAGCCAGAGGAGAGCGCCATGTTCCGGAGCGTCGTCCTTGCCAGCGTCCTCGTGGTCTCGAGCCTCCCGGGACAACCCGCTGTCGACCTCGGAACGCGCCGCGAGCTCTTCGCGGATCGGTTTCTCATCGACACCCTCGACGGGGCCCGGCTGAAGCCAGGCCAGCCCATCGATGAGGGACCCGTGTTTCGTTTCGACCAGCCCTGGGAAGGACCGTTCTGTGGCTACGCCACCGTCATTCGCGACGGCGACCGCTTCCTCCTCTACTACCGGGGGCTGCCTCGCGCGGGGAAGGACGGAACGGACCAGGAGAAGACCTGCATCGCCACGTCAAGAGACGGACTTGGATGGACGCGACCGGACCTCCGCCTGTTCGGGACCGCAGGCTCGAAGCACAACAACGTCATCCTCGCCAACGCCGCGCCGGTCACCCACAATTTCAGCCCCTTCCTCGATACCCGACCGGCCGTCGCGAAGGAGCATCGCTTCAAGGCCCTCGGCGGCAATCAGCGATCCGGACTCGTCGCATACACCTCGGCTGACGGTCTCGTGTGGAGGCGCCTGCAGAAGGCGCCGGTGTTCACCAAAGGCGCGTTCGACTCGCAAAATGTCTCGTTCTGGTCCGAGCACGAGGATTGCTACGTCTGCTACTTCCGCACGTGGACGGGCGGAGACTACTCGGGTTTCCGAACCGTCAGCCGAACGACGTCGCGCGACTTCGTCCATTGGACCGACCCCAAGGAGATGTCCTTCGGCAACACCCCGCGGGAGCACATCTACACCAGCCAGACCCACCCCTACTTCAGAGCGCCGCACCTGTACGTCGGCGTTGCCGCGCGGTTCATGCCTGGACGCCAGGTCGTGTCGGCGGCCCAGGCCAGGCTCCTGAAGGTGGAGCCCCGCTACTTCCGGGATTGCTCGGACGCCGTGTTGCTGACCTCGCGCGGAGGTCACCGCTACTCCCGCACCTTCATGGAGGGGTTCATCCGGCCCGGAATCGGGCTCCAGAACTGGGTGTCGCGATCCAACTACCCCGCACTCAACGTGGTGCGGACGGGTCCGGACGAGATGTCTCTCTACGTCAACCAGGATTACGCCCAGCCCACGGCGCACATCCGTCGCTACTCCATGCGACTCGACGGATTCGGTTCCGTCTCGGCGCCCTACGCAGGAGGCCAGATGCTCACGCGACCGGTGCGGTTCGGTGGCGGGCGGTTGACGATCAACTTCGCCAGCTCCGCAGCGGGAGGCATCCGGGTCGAGCTCCAGGACGCGGCCGGCAAGCCGATTCCCGGCTTCACCCTGGCCGATTCCATCGAACAGATCGGTAACGAGATCTCTCGTATCGTCGCCTGGAAGGCGGGCACCGACCTGTCGAGGATCGCCGGCACGCCGGTGCGACTTCGCTTCGTCCTCCGGGATGCTGACCTCTTTGCCCTGAAGTTCTCTCAGTGATCCAGGGTTCCGGAGCCGCATCGAGCGACGAGCCCAACCCACTTCGGTCCGGATCCTGAGCGGCGATAGATCAGAATGACCGCGGCATCGACAGGGTTACAAGTGCATGACCGGTCATCGGGTGTTCCTCCTCATCTGTGCGATGCTGGCTGCCGCTGGATGTGCGACGCCTGAGAACCGCTCGACCCTCGCGAGTTCGCGCGGCGCCTCGGTGGAGTTGCCGACGGCCTATCACGATGACTTCTTTCTCGTGAGCACACAGGTCGAGGGACGCAGCGGTCTGTCCTTCCTCCTCGACACCGGCGCCTCGCACACGATCCTCGATGACGATATCGCGCGCTCCCTCCCGCAGGGTCGGTTTCGTCGTCCGGGTGACCGGTTTCGGTTGCGAACGCTGCGAGCGGGCTCGCTCGAGGTCGAGAATCTCGAGGTCCTCGTCCACGACATGGACACGATCGCCGCCTCGCTGGGGCGACCGCTCGCCGGCATCCTCGGCTACGACGCCTTCGAGCATCACCTGCTGACCCTCGACTACCCCGGGCGTAGTGCCTCAGTGCGCGTTGGCTCGCTTCCGCCGCCCGACGGTCGAACGGTCTTCCCGCTCGCGGCCAAGGGGCGGGCCTACTTCGACCTGAGTATCCACGGCAACCGCAGCACCTTCCTCATCGACTCCGGATCGTCCAGCTGCCTCGGGGTCATTCGACCGGATCGTCTCCGGTGGCGCCACGCGCCATCCCCCATCGGAGCGTCGACCACCATCCGCGGCCGCGAGAGTCGGTTGGCGGGACAGCTCGACGGCGAGATCCGCTTCGGTCCGGTGTCTCTCGTCGACCCGATCGCGTACCTGGATCCGGACATGTCCACCGTCGGAACGAAGGTGCTGCGATACCTGGTCCTGACGTTCGACGCCAGAAACGGCCGGATCGCCATCGACGCCGGCGACCGCACGCGCATCGACTGGCCCCGCAAGTAACGGAAGCTACTCTCGTTTGGCGCGCACGACGTCCAAGGCCCAGGACCGCAGCTCCCGGCGAAGCGGGACGTCCCGTAGCACCCACGCATCGGTGTGGTTGCGAAACGGCAGCGCGCGAAAGGTGAATCGTCCCTCGGGGCACGCAGCCACCAGGTGCCGGCGTGTCTCGTCTACGGATCGTTCGTGACTGATCCATTGCGGGCGCTGGCCCAGATGCTCCAATCGGATATCGGCGGCGGCACGGCCGGAGCCCGGGTAAGGCCATCGTCGCACTCCATCGTAGTGACTGTGGCAGATGAAACCCCGCCACATCGCCGCGATCTCGGAGTCGTGCAGGCCAATGAAGTTGACCGCGATCGCCCCACGGGAAAATCCGGCCAGGATGATCGCGTTGGCATCGCCGCCAAAGTGCTCGCAGACGCGCGGGACCACGGTCTTGCAGTACTTCACCGTGCGCTTCACGCTGCCCCACCACTGGCGTTGGTTCCGCTTGCCCGTCTCGTCGACGAACGGAAGACAGACCCAGATGAAGCCGCTCCCGCCGCTGATCCCGTAGCCGAGCCGGGAACCCTCGACGAGTCCGGTCGACACGTCGCCGTGCTGGTTTCGGTACGACCCGTTGCCCGCGTACTCGACGATGACCGGATACGCCCCGCCCGCCACCCAGTCCGTTGGCAGGTAGAGGAGATGGTGCACGTCGGTCCCGGCGTACTCCGGAGCGGTGACGCGGACGCGCCGCCCCGCAGCGGGGACATCCGAGGTGACCGCGGGGATGGTCAGGTCCACGGGGATCGTTCGGATGTCCGGCGGGCCGGCAGCGTTCGGCGTCTCGTCAGTCGGGTGGCTGCAGGACGCCGCGACGAGCGCGAACCCCACCGCCGCCATCATCGTCCGGTTCAAGTGGGATCTCCTGATGCACGGCCCGGGCTTCAGGGTCGCCGCTCCTTGTTCGCCTGTTTCCCGGTCAGCACGTTCGCGGCCACGGCCCAGTCGAGCCACGCCCTCGTCATCCGCTTCACACGCGCTGGTTGGGCCTTCACGAGGTTCACGAGCTCCGAGTGATCCGCGTCGAGATCGTAGAGCTCCCAGGGCCGGTTACGCACCTTCACGAGTTTCCATTGGCCGTCCCGGATCGCCCGGTGGCCCGTGTGCTCGAAGAACAACGGCTTCTCGCGGCCGAGGAGCTCGCCCTTCAATGCCGGTGCCAGCGACACCCCCGGCAGCGGTGTGATTGCGTGGTCCTTGAACTCGCTGGGATACGGGGCTCCAGCGACGTCGACGCAGGTGGCCATGATGTCGATGACGTGTCCGGGCTGACGAGAGAGCTTGCCGTGGCGGCCGGCGGCGATTCCACGGGGCCAGTGCACGATCAGCGGCGTGGCAACACCCCCTTCGTGGGAGTTCTTCTTGTACCTGCGAAACGGCGTGTTGGAGGCGTTGGCCCAGCCGACGCCGTAGGATTGAAACGACTCTCCGCCACCAGGAGCCACGTCCTGGCCGTTTCCCCAACGGGAGCTGTCCTGGCCGGGCCAGGCGAATCGCTGGCTGCCCTTCTTGCGCAGCCGCTCGTTGCACCCGCCGTTGTCGGCGAGGAAGACGAAGAGCGTGTTGTCGAGTCGGCCAGACTTCTTCAGTTGCTCTACGACGCGACCGATTCCCCGGTCCATGCACTCGATCTGGGCCGCGTAGGTCTGCATGCGCCGGATGAGCACGTCGCGGTTCTTGAGATCGCCGGACCACGGTGGAACCTGCCGATCCCGTGGGGACAACCTGCAGTCCTCGGGGACGATCCCCATCTTCTTCATGCGTGCGAGTCGCGACGCTCGAATGGCGTCCCATCCGCAGTCGTAGACCCCGTCGTACCCGTCGATGTCTTTCTGGTGGGCATGAAGCGGCCAGTGAGGCGCGGTGAAGGCGAGGTAGAGAAAGAGCGGCTTGTCGGCAGGGGTGTCGACGATGAAGCCACACCCGGCTTCGCTGACGGCGTCCGTGTAGTAGAAGCCCTCGCCA
>NZBC01000081.1 GCA_002687715.1 Planctomycetota bacterium
CCTTGAGGTAGATCTTCAGGTCGCTCTTGGTGACGCCGACGTTCAGCCGGACCGCTGGGTCATGCGTTACGACGGTGATCTGCATCAGAGCCGAGTCCTCGAGCCCCTTCACGTACAGGTGCGCGCCTTTCGGACCGATGGCGCCGGCCACGATCGCGCTCTTTCCGACCGCGATGGCGGGGTCTTCCTTGAGCGAGATCCTCCACCACGTGGGTTTGTCCTGCGCCGGTGCGGCCGCGACGCACGCGACCAGCACCAGAACGACCGCGGGAATCGTGATGAAATGAGACATGGCTCGGCTCCTTTGTCTGCGGACCGCTTCCGACCTCTCAATGAGCGCCCGCGGACCGGTCCAGACGTCCCGATTCCGGAAAGCGGTGGGCACCTGATGAATGACCTGTTGGAACGAGTGCTTCGCGACCTGGAGGCGGCCGGCCGGCCCATGACTCCGGGGGTGGTCGGCGACGCACTCGCCATCCCCGAGCCGGGACGCGTCGTGATTCGGTGCGGGGGCGCCGAAGTCGTCGGCATCCACGCTCGCGGATGCAAGCTCCAGGAGCTTCCGCTCTCGCTGCGCGGCCTGGCGTCGCTGCAGGAGCTCGACCTCAGCGACAACGCCCTCACGGCGATTCCCGATTGGCTCGGGGCCCTCACCGGACTGATCACCCTGAACCTCGCCGAGAACCGCTGCCCGGAGCTCCCGGACTCGCTCGGTTCGCTGTCGCGTCTGCGCACCCTCGACCTCGGTCACGACCGGCTCAGGTCCCTGCCGGATTCTCTCGGCGACCTCCCGAACCTGGACCGGTTTCTCTACGTCCACGACAACGAGCTGACCTCGCTGCCTGGGTCGTTCGCGCAGCTCACGGCGGTGCGCTACCTGAACGCATCGGCGAACCCCCTCGTGACGTGGCCCGACTGCCTCACCGGCATGACGGGCCTCGTGGAGCTCCGTCTCGAGGACGCCGACCTCGAGGAGCTGCCGGACACCCTCGCTGACCTCGTCCACCTTCGCGAACTCAGCCTCCGCGGCAATGGCCTGCGCTCCCTCCCGGACGCTCTCGGTCGCCTCCGCGCCCTCGCTACCCTCGACCTCCGCGCGAACCCGCTGCGGTCGTTGCCGCGGTCATTGCTCCAACTCCCGGCCCTCACCAAGCTCGATCTGCGCTGGACCAACCTGCCGCGTTCAGTGGACACGTCAGCGCTGGAGGAGCGCGGAGTCCGCGTCTATCGATGATGCGAGTTGGCCCTCACCGTGACTCAACGTACGAACGGGTTCTCGATGTCGAACCCGCCGCGGCACCATCCGTCGATCTCGTAGATGCCGCGGATGCGTCCGGGGCGCGACCAGTCACCGGTCGAGACGGTGACGCGGCCCGCGACCGCCGGAGAGTCCACCTGGCCCGAGTCGAAGTAGAGCCCGACTCGAACGTGTGCGTTCGGAGACCCGCCAGGGGTGCGCCTCAGGACGATCGAGCAGCTTCGGGATGGGCCAAACCCGCACATGACGGGTCCGGATGGGACCCAGAATGCGACGCCCCCATCGGGTTCGTGCGGCTGGACCGGAAAGTAGTCTGCCAGCAACGGGGAGTACCCGCCCGCTACCCACCAGCCCTGCGTTTCGACGTTGGGGTCGACCGTCAAGGCAAGTGGTGTCTCGCAGTGTCACCGGTTTTCCGAGAGCGTCGAGTCCGAGTCCGAGGCGTGCCCTTCGCGCCCAATACTCCAGGACGCTCGCGTGTTCCTCAGCCACCGACGATGCGGGGGAGTCCTCGATGAGGCCGCGCTGCTTCATCTCGCGGGCGTGCGCCGCGTCCGCGCCGTGAACGATGATCTGCTGCAGGTCTGCCCAAGCGGACTGGCCGCGGATCCCGGCCTCTCCCAGTGCGAGCGCAGCGTGAGCGCGGGCTCCGGGATCGGGTTGCGCACCCGATGGACCACGTGGGCGGCCATGTTGGAGCACTTCTCGAAGGTCGCCGGCGCTCATGCGTGGTCGACGGGCTGGCCCCAGACGAGTACGCCGGTCCAGTAGCCGAGGGTGCGTCCCTGCAGTCGCGGATCGTCGGGGGAGAGCTGGGCGGCCGCCGATCCGGCAGCAGCCAGAATCAACAGCGCGACGATCAGGTTGGGTCTCATGGGCGCGGAGCGAACGCGTCCGATCCGGCAGGGAATCGAACTCACCCTATGCTAGAGGCGACCGAGCCAAGGAGGATCTCCGTGATGCGAAGAGTGACGAAAGCCCTTTGGGTGTTGGCGTTGTGCACGGAGCTTGCGTCCGTTTCGGCGCAGGGCGGGCACGAGGGTCCAGCCGGCGGCGAGGGCTGGTCGCGCTTCCGAGGACCCAATGGCCACGGGGTGTCGTCGTCGACCGGGCTGCCGGTGACGTTCGGAGAGAAGGAGAACGTCGTGTGGAGGGCGGCGGTCCCGATGGGGCATTCGTCGCCGGTGGTGTTCGGGGACGCCGTGTATCTCACGGCGGCGGAGGGAGAGAAGCTGCTGACGATCCGGTTGGATCGGGCGACGGGCAAGGAGGTGTGGCGAGCGGTGTCGCCGCGAACCCGGACGACCAAGGTCGACGGTCGCAACGGGCCGGCGTCGCCGACGGCGGCCGTCGATCGCGACGTCGTGGTCGTGTTCTTTCCCGACTTCGGGATGGTGGCCTACGGGCACGACGGCAAGGAGCGGTGGCGGCTCGCGCTGGGCCCCTTCGATAACTTGTATGGAATGGGCGCGTCACCGGTGATTCACGACGGTCGCGTGTTCCTGCCCTGTGATCAGAACCGCAACTCGTACCTGCTGGCCGTCGACAAGGCCACGGGGAAGGAGCTCTGGCGGGTCAAGCGGCCGTGGGCGAAGAGCGGCCACTGCACCCCGATCTTCTGGACGCCGAAGGAAGGCGAGACGCAGCTCGTCCTGCCCGGGTCGTTCTACCTCGACGGCTATGACCCCAAGACCGGAGAGCGCATCTGGTGGGTGAGCGGGCTGTCGTTCGAGATGAAGTCGACGCCCGTGCTCCACGAGGGGATCGTGTACATCAACGGCTACGGGTCCCCGCTGAACAACGTCGGCAACCAGATCGTGATGCCCACGTTCGAGGAGTCCCTGAGGACGCAGGATGCGAACAAGGACGGCTTCATCTCGAAGCCGGAGATGCCGGCCACGCGCGCGACGGGATGGTTCGGGTTCGTCGACCTCGACGGTGACAAGAAGCTCGGCAAGGCCGAGTGGAGGTACCTCCGCGACGCACTCGCGTCCAAGAACGGGACCCTCGCCATCCGCGCCGGTGGCAAAGGGGACATGACGGAGAAGAACGTCATCTGGACCTACCACCGGTCCATCCCGCAGCTGCCGTCTCCGCTGCTCTACGGCGGGGTTCTCTACATGCTCAACGACCAGAGCGGGTTCATCACTCTCCTCGATCCGAAGACCGGCAAGGTCATCGAGCGGGGTCGCCTGAAGGAAGCGAGCGACGACTACTATGCCTCGCCCGTCGCCGCCGACGGCAAGATCTACTTCGTCGGTCTCTCCGGCCTCATCACGGTCCTGAAGAAGGGGGGCCAGCTCGAACCCGTCGCCAAGGTGAGCAAGATCGGCGAGGGTTGCTACTCCACCCCCGCGATCGTCGGTAATCGCATCTTCATCCGCACGAACGACACTCTCTTCTGCTTCGGCAAGAAGGAGGGCCCGGGTGGGCGATGAAGTGCGGGAAGTGCAGGATCGAGTCCCCACTCGAGGAGGCGTTCCGACGGCGCGACTACCGAGGCGCTCCACCGCTCTGTCCGCCATGCTTCGCGCAGGCGTGGGGCCTGTGGTCGGAGGTCGGCAAGATAATCAACCTGGGGGTGTGGATCGCCTTGATCATCCGCCTCGCAGTTGGAGCCGCGGCGGCATTCGGCCCGAGCCCTGATGGGCGACTCTCGATCTTCTCCGTCTGCGCCGCGATTCCCGCGGCGTACGTGGCCTCGCTCATGCTCGCGACGGTCCATGAATGCGTCCACGCGACGGCGGCGTGGGCGGTCGGCGGCCGCGTTCACGCGATAGATATCGGCGGCGGCGGGGCCCTGCGGTCCGTTCGCTGGTGGGGGGTGCGTTGGTCGTGGGGGCGGTTTCCACTCGCCGGCGGAACCTGCATCTATTCGCTGCCGCCGTCCGTTGCGACGCGTGCGCGGCACGTGGTGGTAGTGGCCGCACCATCAGCCATGCATCTCGTCCTGGCCGCTGCGTTGCTGGTGATCGCTCGTACCGTGGCTGAACCCATGTCGGCGATGTGTGACGTCCTTGGTCTTCTCAACGGGTGGATGTTCCTGCTCAACACTCTGCCGAGACAAGTGTCTGTCGGTCCGCTCCGTGCTCCAAATGACGGTGCACGGATCGACCAGCTGATCGGGTCCCCCGGGGCGCTCCTCGAGTGTCAACGGGCGGAGGTGATCCTCAGGGTGCAGGAGGCTGCGATGGATGACGACCACGCGGTTGTTGCTGCCACTGCTGCCGACGAAGTGCGCGGTTGGGAGCCCAGCTCCGAGCGAGATCAGGCTTTCGCGTTCTGCCTGTTTCACGCCAGGCAATGGGATCAGGTCCTCGACTGGGCCCGCGACGCAATGGTGACCCCGATTGCCGACGACACGGACGGTCGACAGCAGTTTCTGTACGGGGTTCCGCCTCCATCGTGTTTTCCGCGGGCGGTGTTGATCGCGGCGCTCTTTCGCTCTGGGCGCATCTCGGAGAGTCTTGCGGAGGCGGAACGGCAGCACGATGAGTCCGAATCCGAGTTGACCCGGGCGCTGGCGGCTAGTGATCTCGCGTACTACCTCGCGCGGTACCGTCGTACGCCTGAGGTTCCGGCGCGCGCGCGGAACCTGGCTTTCTACGCTTTCGAGCGATTGCCGTGGATCGATCGGATCATCGGCACCTTCGGGATTACGCAGATCGCGGAAGGGGATGCGAAGACGGGCATCGAGTACCTCGAGCAAGCGGATCGCAAAGGCACCATCGCTGAGTACGTCGGTATGCGTGCGGCGTGGCGCGCCATGGGCCTGGCGAAGCTCGGGCGGCACGCAGAAGCGGAACGGCAGATCGCTCACGCACGTTTACTGACTTCGGAGCGCGAGCTGATCTCGGCGGCTGAGGGGTACGCTGGGGCGGTGGCCGCGATCGACGACCCCCGGCGCCCAGACCTCGAAGGTCCGGAGCGCGGGGTCGATGATGGCTGAAGAAGTGGTCTACTTGCGCTGCCAGCGGTTGACGTTGGAGCCCCGCGGCACGCTGAAGCGGCGGACGGGGGCCGAGCGCGGCTGCGGCACCTGGCCCTTGGGGTAGTTGTAGCGGTTACGGGCCTGGGCGCCGGTGATGCGCTGGTTCGACCAGTGGCCGGTCGTGACACCCCGGCGGGGGTTGTAGGTGCCGGAGGTCGACGGGCGCCTGTTGGGGCTGACGACGTAGGTGCTTACACCGTTGCGACGATAGGCGGTCGCGCGGCCCTGGTTCTGGAAGCCACGATAGGCGGTCGCGCGGTTCTGGTTCTGGAACCCGCGATACGCGGTCTGGCGGTCACGGTTCTGGAAGCCGCGGTACGCGGTCGCGCGGTTCTGGTTCTGGAAGCCACGGTACGCCGACGCGCGGGGGTCCTTCCAGGGGCGCGCAGGAGCCTGGTTGGTGGGGCGGGCGGGTGCACGATAGACGCGACGGGCGGGCGCACGATTGACGGGCCGTCCCGGCGTGGTGCGACCGACGATCCGCGGTTGCTTGTACTGGCGCACGCTGCGCATCTGGGGATAGCCCTGCTTGCGGTTCTGGGCGCTGAGGCCGGGAGCGAGCATGGCGGCGGCCAAGAGCACGAGAGCGCCGAACGTCCGGGCGCGGGTGATTTGCCTGATCATGGGTTTATCTCCGGGGGTCTTATATCGCTCCATGGTTCCAATGTTCGGGGGTGGTGAGATCCAGACAGGAAACCCAGAATGTCGCCCATGCCTGACCAGACGCGGACGGTCGCGCCGGCCAAGAAACCAGGATGCGTGACCTCGGAAGATGGCGTTCTGCTGCGGATTCCGCAGGGGTGGGAGCTCCTCCCGCCCGGGGACGCGGGGCTCACGCGGAAGCTGAAATCCCTCGGTCCGACGTGGACGATAAAGGTGCAGAAGCGGCGACGTTTGCAGTCGATCGGGGTCTGGGCCCCCGCCGAGAGCGTCGCCGAGGCCCGCCGCCTCGTCGAGGCCCAGCGCGAGCGTCCTGAGTACGCCCGCCGCCGCACATCGGACGCCCGTCGCCGCGAGCGCGCGCAGTCCGACTACGTCGACGAGTTCGTGTCGCGCGTGGTCGACTTCCTCGCGTTCGACGGGCGCCACGCGGCGCTCGCGGAGCGCATGGCGCACGCCGTCGCCGCTCACGCGACCCCGGTGGGGAGCGGTACGGTCGCTCGCACGCAGCGCATCCCGGTCGAGCGGCGCGCCGAGGCCGCGGTCATCGCGTGGATGCGTCACCACACAACGGCATACGACCACATGAAGATCGCGCGCGTTCGCGGCAAGCGCCGCGAGGTCCGGCGCATGCTCGCGGATGTCTCACGCCAGCTGCTGGACCAATACCGGCGCGGTGACGAGGTCGCGTCGTGCCCGCTGGCGCAGGCGCTTGAGCGGACCGATCTCGGGCAGCGCGCCGACTGAGCGAGATCGTCGAGGGTTCGCGATCGGAGACCGCACATGTCCCTGCGCTTCACCCTGCTCGCGTGGTCGATCGTCGTGGTCACGCCGCATCACGGGCTGCTGACGGGTTCGGCGTTGCGCGAGTTCGCCGAGCAGAAGTCGTCGGGCGGCTGACCGCGGCGACCGCCTCCGAGGGTGTGCTCGAGGTCGTGGGACGATTCGATCCACGTCAGTCTCCCGATTCGTCGGGAGCAGTGGGTGGGGCCGCGGGCTCCCAGAGCTCGAGCCGCCGACCTTCGGGGTCGGTGATCCACGCGAACTTGCCGTACGAGTGCGACTCCACGCCCTTGTCGTCGTCGATCTCGACGCCTTCCTCGCGCAGCCTGACGAGCAGCGCATCGAGGTCGTGGACGCGGTAGTTGACCATGAACGACGGTTCGGTCGTCGGCTCGAAGTAGTCGCTCGAGTCGCCGAACGGGCTCCAGACCGTGCAACCAGGCCGCCCGGTGTCGCTTTCCGTCCATTCGAACACGGGCGTACCCGCTGGGCCGGGAGCGATACCGAGGTGGGTCTCGTACCAGGACTTGAGGGAGCCCGGGTCCTTCGACTTGAAGAAGATGCCGCCGATTCCGGTCACGCGTTTCATGAGCAACTCCTGTTCTCCGGATGAGCTCTTCGGTCTTGGGAAGCTCCGCGTCTCACCGGTTCCGCGGATCACCACGAAACCTGGGAGTTCGCGGGCAGTGCGTGCGACGGACGCGGCTGGCCCTCGCCGAAGACGAGGAGCGTTGCCTGGTCCTCGACCTCGATGCCGGACTCGGACGCGGGGGAGAGGCCGAGGTGCTTCTTGAAGAAAGGGTACACCGCCGCACGCTTGGTCTGTCCGTAGTCGTGGCCCTCGTCCGCGAAGTGCACGTTTTGGACGTGGTCCTTCTTGTCGAACGCCCCGAACACCCGCCGCAGGTAGGGCACCTCCACCTTGGGGGTGTTCTTCGTCCAGTCGCCGCCGCAGGACACGAGCAGTAGCGGGCGAGGTGCACACAGCGCCGCGATCTCTGCGTTGTTGGTCTCGAGGCGATCGGTCTTGTGGATGGGGCATCCGCTCTCGCAGATGCAGCCGCCGAAGAAGTGGGCCGACACCATGACCACCGGCACCGAGACCTTCACCCGATCGTCGATCGCGGCGAGGAGGAAGGTCTGGGTTCCGCCGCCGGAGCTACCGGTGATTCCGATGCGGGCCGGGTCGACGGGCTCGTGCGAGACGAGGTAGTCGAGCGCTCGCACGCTGCTCCAGAGCTGAAGGGGTAGCGCCTGCGGGTGTCTGTGCTTCCATCCCGCACGACCCGAGTCGCCCCAACCGACCATGTCGTACGCGAACACGACCGCGCCCATGCGGGCCAGGGTTGCATTGCGGACCTGTGCGTCCCTGCGGAAGCGGCCGCCGCCGTCTTTGCCGCGGTAGTGGCCGTGAGGCGACAGGACGCCCGCGAACGGGCCGGCGCCGGCGGGACGGTACACCGATCCGGTGACGAAGTACCCGGGAAAGGCCTCGATCGCGACGTTGGCGACCGAGTAGCCGTCGTGTCGCCGTTCCTTGCGGACGATCGCGTTGAGCGGCGTGCGGGTCGGCAGCGGCGACAGCCCCGCACCGACGAGGATCTGCTTCTTGAGCCGCGCTGCCCGCGCGACCCACTCCGCTCGGGTCCGCCACGATCCGGCGAGCCGACCGATCTGCTTCACGGCGTCGGCCTCGCTCTGCCACGATCCCTGGCAGAGCTGAGGCTTGCCGTTGATGGCCCGGCGGACGGCATTGGCGACCTGCTGCGCGAGGAGTCGCGACCCCTCTTCCGAGAAGTGGACGTTCACCGGCCGCTGGATTTGCTCGAGCCGCGGCATCGCGAACGCGTAGAGGTCGTTGATCGGGACCCCATGGTCCTTCATGATCCGCTCGGCGATGGCGTTGTAGCGTCCAGGGTCGTCGACGTTGCGGTGGGGACGGACGCCGCCCCCGGGGACGGGGGTGGTCGTCGCGTAGATCAGGCGGGCGCCGGTGGCTTTCAGCCTGGCGACGATCGCGCGGAGCTGCTTCTCGTACCGTTCGGGCGACGCCTGATGCGGATGCTCCGGGTGGTTGGAGTTCTGCTTCGTCTCCGGATGGACGTGCTTCAGGTCGTGGAGCCCGAAGTTGAGATGGATGACGTCGAACTTGCCGCCGTCGATCTGTAACCACCGATCCAGTTGCGCGACGCCGTTGTTCGTACCGGCGCAGTTTTCGGCGCTGCGGCCTTTCATGGGCCGGAACACCCGCGCTTCATCGGTGAGCAGCGAGCGCACCGTGTTCGTGTACCCGATCGAGATCGAGTCGCCGAGGATGAGGACTCGCGCCATCGCCGGCGGCTGCGCGGCGGCCAGACCGCAGATCAGAATCCCAACCATGCAGAGCGGGGCAGTGCGCATGACGGGCATCGTGCCATGTCCCCCGGAGGTGCGCACCCGTCCTTTCGGTTGACGGAAGCGCGGGCGCATCTCATCGTGGGGTGGATGAACGCGTTTCCCCCCGAAGATCCGCCGCCGCTGCCTGCCCACGTGGACGTCGTCCGTCTGCGGGCCCCTCAGGGGTTCCTGGCGCTCGGCGTGTTCATGATGATCCACTTCGCTGTCGGAGTCGTTCTCCTCGTCGTGGTGGTCGGGGCCGGCGTGACCCGCGGGCTGGAGAACGCGGGCGGCGTGGACGGCCCGGAGACCGGGACCGAGGTCGCCCCCCCCCTCGAGACCTCGCTCGAGACCGAGATCGAAGATCTGAACGAGGACCTCATGCCGCACGCGGTGCTCTGGTCGACGGTCTTGGGCACCGTGGGGATGTTCGTCTACGGGCTCTACACCCTTCGGGGTCCTCATCGCGGGCTTGACCGATCCGTGGCCGGACTTGCGCCGACCGGTGGCGCCGCCATGCTCTTCGGGGGTCTCGCGGGGATTGCGATCGCGGCCGCCTATCTCTTCGGGATCGCCAGGATCTTCCCGTTCGACGAGGCGATCAACGAATCGGGACCGATGTCCAAGATGGCCCAGACGCCGGGGTTCTCACGAACCGTCTTCCTGGTCGCAGCTCTCATGGCTCCATTCGTCGAGGAGTTCACGTTTCGTGGGATGTTCTTCGGCGGCGTCCGAACCTCGTGGGGACTCCCGGCGGCGATCACCATCACGTCGTTCTGTTTCGTGCTCCTGCACGCGACGGAGTTCGTTTCGTACTGGCCGGCCGCGGTCGTGATCCTCCTCGTTTCGATCGCCGCGTCATGCGCGAGGGTCTTGACGGGATCGATCGGTCCGGCGATCGCACTCCATCTCACGTACAACATGTCCGTGGTCTCCCAGTTCATGATCGGCTCCGAAGCGCCATGACCGCCAACGGACAGAACCTCCATCCATCGCAGGATCCTCTTCACGATGCCCGGGCTCGGCTCCTCGGGCAGCGGGGCGGGGTGGTGTGGATGTCTGGCCTCTCGGGATCGGGCAAGACGACGATCGCCACCGCGGCCGCGGCGCGCCTGGTGGACGAGGGTCGGCTGGCGTTCGTACTGGACGGGGATCGGTTGCGGAGCGGCCTGAATCGCGACCTTGGGTTCGATGCCGCGGCGCGAGACGAGAATATCCGCCGTGCCGCCGAGGTCGCGGCCACCGTGCGGGACGCCGGCGTGCTAGTCATCGCTTCGTTCATCACTCCCTATCGACGGCAGCGGAAGACCGTTCGCGACCGCCTTGGTGGCGGTCCGTTCCTGCAGGTCTTCGTCGACGCGCCGCTCGACGTCTGCCGCGACCGCGACCCGAAGGGGCTGTACGCGAAAGCTGCGGCCGGCGACATCCCGGATTTCACGGGTCTCGAAGATCCGTTCGAGCCGCCGACGACGTCCGATCTCGTGCTCGACACCGCGTCGCACGACGCGACGGCCTGTGTCGACCTGTTGCATGCGCTTCTTGATGAGCGCGGGTTCCTGTCCAACGAGGATGTGGGTTGAACGATTATCTTCTCTCGCATTTGCGCCAGCTCGAGTCCGAGAGCATCTTCATGATGCGCGAGGTCGCCGCGACGTGCGAGCGACCGGTGCTGATGTACTCCGTCGGCAAGGACTCGTCGGTGTTGTTGCATCTGGCGCGTAAGGCGTTCGACCCGGCGCCGCTGCCGTTTCCACTGCTGCACATCGACACGTCGTGGAAGTTCAAGGAGATGATCGCATTCCGCGACGCGACGTGTGCCGACGCCGGGGTCGATCTCATCGTGCGGCGGAACGAGGAGGCGATCGCTCGAGGGGTGAACCCGTTCGACCTCGGCGCCGACGAATACACGCGGCTACTGAAGACGGAGCCGTTGAAGGCGGCGCTCACGGAGCACGGATTCCGTGCCGCCATCGGCGGTGCCCGCCGTGACGAGGAGCGCTCGCGGGCGAAGGAGCGTGTGTTCTCCTTGCGCGATGGGCAGCACCAGTGGGACCCGCGCCGCCAGCGCCCGGAGCTGTGGAGCCTGTTCAACACGCGCCTCCCGCGCGAGGCGTCGCTGCGGGTCTTTCCGCTGTCGAACTGGACCGAACTCGACGTGTGGCTGTACATCCATCTCGAGCAGATCCCGGTGGTGCCGCTGTACTTCGCCGCGGATCGCCCCGTGGTCGAGTGCAACGGTACGCTCGTTCTGGTCGACGACGACCGGTTGCCGATCGGCCCCGGGGACGCCGTCGAGACCCGGTCGGTGCGATTCCGGACTCTCGGCTGCTACCCGCTCACCGGAGCCTGTCTCTCCACGGCGACGACGCTGCCCGAAGTCATCCAGGAGACGATCGCGGCCCGCACGAGTGAGCGTCACGGCCGCGTGATCGACCACGAAGTCGACGGCGCGATGGAAGACAAGAAACGCGAGGGGTACTTCTAGATGGCGTCGTCCTCCGCCGAAGCCTGGATCGAACGGCATCAGCAGCGTGACCTCCTGCGGTTCCTCACCGCTGGCAGCGTCGACGATGGGAAGAGCACGCTCATCGGGCGGCTGCTCTTCGACACGCAGAACCTGTTCGACGACCAGCTGGCCGCGCTTGATTCCACACCGGACCTCGCGTTGCTCACCGACGGCTTGAAGGCGGAGCGGGAGCAGGGCATCACCATCGACGTGGCGTGGCGGTACTTCTCCACCGATCGGCGCAAGTTCATCATCTGCGACGTGCCCGGTCACGAGCAGTACACGCGCAACATGGTGACCGGGGCGAGCCACTGTGACCTCGCCGTGATCCTCGTCGACGCGCGTCACGGCGTGACGGATCAGACTCGTCGGCACAGTCTCGTCGTCTCGTTGATGGGGATCGGGCACGTGGTCGTGGCGGTCAACAAGATGGACCTCGTCGACTACGACGAGGATACCTACCGACGTGTCTGCAAGGAGTTCACTGAGTTCTCCGCGCGGCTCGAGGTGTCGGACGTCCACTTCATTCCGCTGTCGGCCAAGGACGGCGAGAACGTCGTCCGCCCGAGCGAGCGGATGCCGTGGTTCGAGGGGGCGTCGTTGCTGCGCTATCTCGAGTCGGTGCACATTGCGTCGGATCGCAACCTGATCGATCTCCGGTTTCCGGTGCAGACCGTGCTGCGTGCGGAGCCCGATTTTCGGGGCTACGCGGGGACCGTGGCGTCGGGCACCCTGCGCGCCGGCGACGAGGTTGCCGTACTGCCGTCGGGGCTGAAGGCACGGGTGGCCACTGTTCGCGACCCTGCGGGCGAGGCCGATGTCGTGTTCGCGGGGCAGGCGGCCGTCGTGACTCTCGACACCGACGTCGACGTTTCACGTGGCGACGTGCTCGCGCGGCCGGCCAACGTCCCGCTCTGCACGCAGGAGCTCGAGGTGATGGTCGTGTGGATGGGCGAGGAGCCACTGCGGCCTGGCGCGGCGTATCTCCTCCAGCACGGAACCAACCTCGTGCCGGCCACCGTGATGTCGATCCAGTACCGGACCCGGGTCCGCACGCTGCGGCGCGAATCGGATGTCGACGCGCTCGAGATGAACGAGGTCGGGCGCATCCACCTGCGGATGCTGCGCCCTCTCGCTGTCGATCCCTACACGCGCAATCGCAGCACAGGCGGGCTGATCTTCATCGACCGCTCGTCGTTCGACACCGTCGGCGCGGCCATGATCCGTGATGTGCAACCGCTCACTTCGCCGCCACCGCCGCCTGCTGTCGACGCAGCGGAATCGCAGGTCTCGCGCGACGAGCGTTGCCGACGGCTCGGGCAGGACCCGCTCACGATCTGGCTGACCGGCCTGCCCAAGTCCGGGAAGTCGACCATCGCGGTCGGCGTTGAACGACGGTTGCTCGACGAGGGGTTCGCGTCCCTGGTGCTCGACGGCTCGACTTTGCGGAGTTCGCTCGCCCACGACCTCGGGTTTCGACCCCAGGATCGCCGGGAGCACTGCCGGCGCCTCGCGAACGTCGCGCGACTGGCCAACGATGCAGGGATGATCACGATCGTCGCGATGGTGTCGCCGCACGCGGACGATCGGGAGCTCGCACGGACCATTGTCGGCGCCGAGCGTTTTGTGCTCGTTCACTGTGACGCCCCGCTTGAAACCTGCGAGGCCAGGGACGATTCGGGTGCCTTCGCCGCGGCCCGAGCCGGCGAAATCGAGGAATTCACGGGCATCAGCGCGCCGTTCGAGGTGCCCGAATCGGCCGATCTGGTCCTCGACACCGCCGGGGAGCCGGCCGCGGCCGGGGCGATCCGGGTGGTCGACCTGGTCCGCCCGCGGATCGCCCTGGATCCTCGCTGATCCCCCGCTGATTGCGGGGATTGAGGCTTTGGACGAGGAATCCAAGAAGTCTGCAACCTCAAGCGACCGCGCTTGTTTCTTACGACTGCACCACCCGCGCTTGCTACCCCCACCGGCTGGCTCTGACCGTTCGTTTTTTGTCTTGACATTCTTGACATGATTGAGCCTGAGAGCTCTCCGATCCGGGAGGGCGGGCAACCCGTTCGCACCAAGGCGGTGGCCGGTGTGGCTTCTCCTGAGCCCCCGTTCCGTCCTATGCCAGTCGAGCGGCGGTTGCGTGCCCACGGCAAGTTTCTCTTCGACGGTGACGAGAAGGTCTTCATCAAGGGGGTGACGTACGGACCGTTTCGTCCGGACGTCGAGGGCTGCGAGTATGGCTCCCCCGAGCGCGTCGCCACTGACTTCGCGGCGATGGCCGAGATCGGGATCAACGCCGTACGGACCTACACTCCACCGCCGCGCTGGATGCTCGACGTGGCGGCGCAGAACGGATTGCGGGTCATGGTCGGCCTGCCGTGGGAGCAGCACGTCGCGTTCCTCGACGACGCGGCCATCACGCGCCGCATCGAAGCGCAGGTTGCGAGGGACGTCCGGAGCTGCGCCGGTCACCCGGCGGTGTTCTGCTACGCAATCGGCAACGAGATCCCGTCGCCGATTGCGCGCTGGCACGGTCAGGCGCGCGTCGAGCGGTTCCTGAAGCGACTCGAGCGGATCGCACGCGCCGAGGACGAGGACGCTCTCTTCACTTACGTCAACTACCCGAGCACCGAGTACCTCCGTACTCCTTCGACGGATCTCGACTGCTTCAACGTCTATCTCGAATCGCAGGATCGTCTCGCTGAGTACTTGCTCCACCTGCAGAACGTTGCTGGCGATCGACCGCTCCTGTTGGCCGAGGTCGGTCTCGACAGCGTGCGGAACGGAGAGGCGATCCAGGCGGACACGCTGCGCTGGCAGCTCGAGACAGTGTTCGGAAGCGCTGCCGCCGGGACGTTCGTGTTCTCCTGGACCGACGAGTGGCATCGCGGCGGCTTCGATATCGAGGATTGGGGGTTCGGTCTCACGACGCGCGACCGGACGCCGAAGCTGGCGCTCGAGACGGTCCGAGCAGTGTTCCGGGACCCGGTCGGTAGTGTGCTCGAAGCGGACCCGTTCATTTCGGTCGTGCTCTGCTCGTACAACGGCGCGTCGACGATTCGCGAGACGCTCGAAGCGCTCGCGAAGATAAACTACGACACCTATGAGGTGATCGTCGTCAACGACGGGTCCACCGACGCCACGCCTGACATCATCGGCGAGTTCGACGTCGAGCGCATCGATATCCCCAACGGCGGGCTGAGCAACGCTCGCAATGTGGGTTTGCACCGGGCCAAGGGCGAGATCGTCGCGTACATCGACGACGATGCGTACCCGGATCAGGACTGGCTGCGGTACCTCGCGATCGCCTTCCGCACGACGGACCACGTCGGCGTGGGTGGCCCGAACCTCCCGCCTCCCGACGACGGCGCCGTCGCAGACTGCGTCGCGAACTCGCCGGGCGGGCCGAGCCACGTGCTGTTCGAGAATCTCGACGCCGAGCACGTGCCGGGTTGCAACATGGCGTTCCGCCGCGCGGCGTTGATGGAGATCGACGGTTTCGACGTGGGATTCCGGATCGCGGGTGACGACGTGGACCTGTGCTGGCGGTTGCAGGAGGCCGGTGGAACCCTCGGGTTCGCGCCCGGCGCCGTCGTGTGGCATCACCGGCGGGGGTCGGTGTCGGGGTATCTTCGTCAACAGCTGAACTACGGGCGCGCGGAGGGGATGCTGGAGTCGAAGTGGCCGGGTAAGTACAACCGGCTCGGTCACCTGCGATGGGGCGGACGCCTCTATGGTCAGGGTCACACGCGTCCGCTGGCGTTCCGAACTCGGCGGGTCGATCAGGGCGTGTGGGGGAGCCGACTGTTCCAGTCCATGTACGCGACGGACTTCGACACGGTGTGGTCGCTCACGCTGATGCCGGAGTGGTACCTGTTCGTGTTCGTGCTCGCCGCGCTGTGCGGGCTCGGAATCGTCTGGTCGCCATTGTTGTGGGGACTGCCGCTCCTCGCGTTCGCCGTCGTTGCGCCGTTCGCGCAGGTCGTGCTCAGCGTGGCGCGGGGGCGGTACACGACCCCGGCCGGGCTCTTGGTCCGGTTCGGCCAGCGTCTGCTGACTGCGTCCCTCCACATGGCCCAGCCGCTGTCGCGACTCGTCGGTCGCATCGAAGGCAAGCTCACGCCATGGCGGCGCTATGGGACGAATGGCCCGACCCTGCCCCGATCGCGCACGTTCACCCACTGGAGCGAGGGTTGGCAGTCGCAGATCACCTGGCTGGAGCGGCTGGAGCGCAATCTCCACGAGCACCGGGTGCCGGTACGCCGCGGCGGCGGAGTCGAGCGCTGGGATATCCACACCTCGTGCGGGCTTCTGGGCGCGGCGCGCCTTCTCTCGACCGTCGAGGAACACGGCGCTGGCAAGCAGCTCATCCGGGTTCGGGTCTGGCCTCGCATGACGAGGACTGCCATGATTCTGATCCCCCTGTTCCTGGCCCTGTGCATCGTGGCCGCACTGGACGGCGCGTGGGGGGCGTTCGCCGTACTGGCGTTCGTGAACCTCGGCGTATCTCTGCGCTCTGCCTACGAGTGCGGAACCGCGATCCACTCCATCGGCACCGCCGTGGAGGAATGGCAGGAGAACCCCGCATGAGCACCCCCGAGCTTTCTCGGGACCAGATTCTGGAGAAGGTGGCCCAGGCCATCGCGACCCAGAAGCAGTGTCCGGTCGAGAGCATCACGCTCGAGAGCAAATTCGAGGACCTCGGCGTCGACTCTCTCGACGCGGCCGAGATCCTGTTCGAGCTCGAAGACTCTCTCGACGTCGACATCCCTGACGGGCCCGCGCGTTCGATGCGCGCAGTGCACCAGGTCGTGGACGGTCTCGAGAAGCTGGTGGCGGGCGAGGAGATCCCATACGAGGAACCTCCGGCTCCAACGCCGTCCGTGGCCACGGGCGGAGCGGCGTCCGAGGACGTCGATCGCGCCGACGACGTGGAACCAACGAAACCGGAGAGCGAGGCGTAGGTGTCGCGGCGCGTCGTGATCACGGGCGTAGGGGCGATCTCCGCTCTGGGGGATGGCGTGCCTGCATTGTGGGACGCCGCCGTCGAGGGGCGGTCCGGCATAGATCAGCTCGAGGGTTTCGGCGACTCGCGGCTCAAGTTCCGTAACGGCGCCCAGATCCGCGGGTTCGACCCCGCTCGGTTCTTCGAGAGCCGGGAGGATCAGCTGCTCGATCCCTGCGTGCAGTTCGCGATCATCCCCGCGCGCGAAGCGGTCAAGGACTCTGGCATCGCTTGGGACGACGAGCTGCGGTCGCGAACCGCCGTCGTCACCGGGTGCGCCGTCGGTGGCAAGAACACCGAGGACGCCGAGTACTACAAGCTCTACCACCTGAACAAGAAGCGGTTCCATCCGTTCGCGATTCCCCGGAGCATGGGCAACGCGGGCGCTAGCCGCATCTCGATGGAGTTCGGGTTGCAAGGGCCGGCGTTCACGCTGAGCACAGCGTGCTCGTCCGCGAATCACGCAATCGGTCACGCGTTCTGGTTGCTGCGCAACGGTGCAGCGGACGCCGCGGTCGCGGGGGGACACGAGGCGTTGTTCACTCTCGGCCACTTGCTCGCGTGGGACGCGCTCCGGGTGGTCGCGCCCGACACATGCCGCCCGTTCAGCGCTGATCGGAAGGGGATGGTGATCGGAGAGGGCGGTGGCATGCTCGTGCTCGAGACGCTCGACCGCGCGCAGACCCGGGGCGCTCGCATCCACGCCGAGATCGTGGGGTTCGGGATGTCCGCGGACGCTCACCACCTGACGATGCCCTCGATGGAGGGGCCGTCCCGCGCGATGACCGCTGCGATGGCAGACGGGAGCCTCCGGCGTGAAGAGATCGGCTACGTCTCAGCCCATGGCACGGGCACGCTCGCCAACGATCCCAATGAGATCAACGCAGTGAAGCACGCGTTCGGTGATCTCGCGTCGAACCTGACCATGAGCTCGACGAAGGCGGTTCACGGACACGCGCTCGGCGCCTCCGGAGCTCTGGAGGCCGTCATCACGACGCTGGCGTTGTCCCGCGGCGTGCTGCCGCCTACGGCGAACTACCTCGGTCCGGACCCCAAGTGTGACCTCGACGTGATTCCCAACGAGGCGCGCGAGAAAAAGGTCTCCTGCGCGCTCTCCAACTCGTTTGCCTTCGGCGGCCTCAATGCGGTCGTCGCGTTCCGCCGCTTCGAGCCCGACGCCTGATCGGGACCCCGCCATGACGACCACTATCGTTCCGCGCCGACTGAACGTACTCGAGGACGCCGAGCAGCTCATCGAGCTCTTCGACCTCGTGTTCGGCCATACCGTCACGCCTCCGATGTGGGCGTGGAAGTACCGTCCCCCGTGGGTCGCACGCGACTACTGCTGGGTTGGCGAGGTCGACGGCAGGGTCGTCGGCTACATCGGAGCCGTTCCGGCACGCGGCTGGCACGACGGCAAGGAAGTCCCGTTCTTCCAGCTCGCGGACATCATGGTCCACCCGGACTACCGCCTCCACTACGACTACTTCGAGATCGCGCCCCGCGAGATCATGGCGGACCTCGGTCAGACCCACCCGGACCATCTGCTCTACGGCTTCTCCTCGCACCGCGCCTTCCGGTGGTTCGAGCGCATCGGTCTGTCGGGGCTCGTCGAACGGGCGCGGACCCGGTACGTCGGACGGGGGGGCAATGGAGCGGGAATCCTGGAGGCAGAGTCGGGGCCAGCCGCAACGGGGCGCTTCGAGCTGCGCGACTGGCCGTGGAAGGCGCCCGAGATCGATCAGGTCTGGCGCGACCAGCGCATCGACGTCGGGACGGGGCTGATTCGCGACACGGCGTACCTGAGCTGGCGCTACGGCGGACACCCGATCAATGGCTACCGGCTCCTCGGCATCTACGAGGGCGGTGACGTCCGCGGATGGGTGATCATCGGCAACGACTCCCCGGGGAAGAAGGGGCGTGCGCAGGAGATCCCGGTCGTGGACATGCTGCTGCCGGAGTCGTGTGTGCAGCCCGTACTCGCCGACCTCGCCGCCCATGTCGATAACCCGTTGATGCTCTGGTTTCCGAACCGGCTCGCGCCGGAGTTCCCGGATTCGAAGGACTCCGGGACCTACGTCTATCACTTCGTGCGAGACTCGATCGTCGACACGGAATACCTGCAGAACCATCTCTACTACACGATGGGGGACGTCGACTGGTGGTAGACGACGCGAAGAAGACGCCGTCATCTTCCGGGTGGCACATCCTCCGGCGGGTCATGCGGGAGCTGGGTGGTTACCGCCGTCACCTGATCGGCATCGCTGCGCTCGGGGTGATCACCGCGCCGCTGGGGTTGTTGCAGCCGCTCGCGCTCAAGATCACGTTCGACAGCTATATCAAGGAAGACGACTTGTACCCCGCGCTCGAAGCGCTGGTGCCGGATGCGGTACTCGAGATGGATGATCGCCTCGGGTATCTGCTCGTCGCGGTCGCTTTGGTGGTGCTCGTGGCGATCCTCACCCAGTCGCTCGGGTTCGCGAAGAACCTGCTCCGCACCTACACCAAGGAGAAGCTGGTCCTGGCCTTCCGCATGCGGCTGTTCGGCCACGTGGAGCGGTTGTCGCTGTCGTACCACGACGAAAAGGGACCGTCGGAGTCGACGTTCCGCGTGATGATGGACACTGCCGTCATCCCGGCGATCCTCCTCGACGGATTGATCCCGTCGTTGCAGGCGTTCGCGCTCGTGAGCACGATCGCGGTCGTGATCCTGTCCATGAGCTGGGAGCTGGCGGTGGTCGCGTTGCTCATCGCGCCGATCCTGCTGCTGATTTCATGGCCGTTCGGGAAGAGCCTTCGCCGGCAGTGGCACGAGATCAAGGAGCTCGAGACCTCGGTCCTCGGACGGCTGCAAGAGGTGTTCTCGACCGTGCGGGTCGTGAAGGCATTCGGTCGCGAGAAGAGCGAGATGGAACACCTGCTCGGGATCGCGGAGAAGGGGCTCGGCGCCCGACTCCGGGTCGCGGTCACGCAGGGGAAGTTCAAGTTCCTGACCGCGATGCTCACGGCGGTCGGCACTGCGGGGTTCCTGTTCATGGGTGCCAGCATGGTGCGTGACGGGGCCCTGAAGATCGGCGAGCTGATCATGATCGCGGCGCTGATGGTGCAGTTCTACTCCCCCCTCCAGCTGCTGATCGGACAGATCGCGTCGATGCAGTCGTCTCTCGCCAGCGCGGAGCGGGTGCTTCACCTGCTCGACCGGGCGCCCGAGGTCTTGGAGCGACCGGATGCGCGCTCCCTGGGGCGAGCCACGGGCGGGGTCCGGTTCGACGGAGTCACGTTCAGCTACGAGGGCGGGCCGAAGGTCCTCAACGAGGTCACCGTGGATGTCCCGCCCGGGACCCGGGTGGGTATCGCGGGTGCGACCGGAGCCGGCAAGACCACCCTGATGAGCCTGCTCACGCGGCTCTACGACCCGGTCGCGGGTGCGATCTACCTGGACGACAACGACCTGCGTGACGTGAAGGTCACCGACCTCCGCGAGCAGTTCGGCGTGGTGCTCCAGGATCCGGTGCTGTTCAAGAAGAGCGTCGCCGACAACATCGCGTACGGTGTGCCTGACGCCACCCGCGAGGATGTCGTGGATGCGACCCGGCTCGCCAACGCCCACGACTTCGTGAGCGCCATGCCGGACGGGTACGACACGATCGTCGGTGATCGCGGCCAGCGGTTGTCGGGGGGCGAACGGCAGCGCATTTCACTCGCGCGAGCGTTCCTGAAGAACGCGCCGATCCTCATCCTCGACGAGCCGACCAGCTCCGTCGACATGCGGACCGAGGCGGCGATCATGGAGGCGCTGGAGCGGCTGATGGAGGGACGGACGACGTTCATCATCGCCCACCGTCCGAGCACGCTCGAGATCTGCGATCGCGTCCTTGTCCTCGATCAGGGCCGCGTGGTCGCGTACGCCGCCCCGAATTCCGTCGATTCGCTCGACGAGCTCATGCTCGCTCGGGCCGACGACGGCAACGGGAGCACCGCCCCGTGATGGCCGGCCGCCCGAGCGTCGTTCTCGCCACGACGCACCTGCTGTGGAACGCGACCCTTGGCGGGCACGCATGGGTGTTCCTGAACTGGGCGCTCGGTTTGCAGGAGAACGGCGCACGCATCACCGTGCTCGAGCGCGCGAAGCGAGGCAGCGATCCCGAGACCGTCGTCGACCAGGTGCGCACGTTTCGAGCCCGCATGGCCGAACTCGGACTCGACCTCCGGGTCGCGCTGATGGGCAGCGACGAGGAGCTCGACCTCCTGGGCGAAGCCCATGCGGTGCTCGGTGACGCCCTGCCAACCCTGAACGAGGTCCACGCCACGGCGGACGTCCTGTTGAACTTCCGCTACGGATTGCGCTCTCCGGTCGTGGACGGGTTCCGGCGATCGCTGCTCGTCGATATCGACCCCGGGCTCTTGCAGCTCTGGATCACGAGCGGTCACGTGACGCCAACTCCCCACGATGCCTACGTGACGATCGGGGAG
Source organism: Planctomycetota bacterium (assembly GCA_002687715.1). Classification (GTDB taxonomy): domain Bacteria; phylum Planctomycetota. Next base: position 21,047 of record NZBC01000081.1, read on the forward strand.
ACGGTGGGGCAGCCCGGTGCGCGCGTCTCCGATTGCGGGCTGTCGTGGCACCACACTCCGCCACCCCTGTACCTGCCCGCGTGGCCCGTGACCCGTGCGGGCAATCACGCGCCCTACACCACCGTCACCAACTGGTGGGGCGAGTACGAGATCATCGACGGCGACAACGTCAACAACGAGAAGCGGACCGAATTCGTCGAGAACTACCTCGACCTCCCTGCGCGGACCGCCGCGACGCTCGAGCTGGCGATATACCACGAGCCCGGGCACCCGTCCGACATGCCGATGATGGAGGAGAACGGCTGGCGCACGCGTCCGGCCCGTGAGGTGAGCGCGAGCCCGTCCGAGTATCGCCGGTACATCCAGTCGTCACGGGGAGAGTTCTCTTGCGCTAAGCGGTCGTGCATGGCGTTCGAGAACGCGTGGATCAGCGACCGGACTCTCTGCTACCTCGCGAGCGGCAAGCCGGCGATCGTCCAACACACGGGAGAGAGTCGCCTGCTTCCGGACCATTCGGGCCTGCTGCGTTTCCGGTCGGCGGACGAGGCAGCGGCGATGCTGACCGAGGTCGAGGCGCACTACGACGATCACGCCGCTGCGGCCCGCGCGCTCGTCGAGGAGAAGTTCGACGCCGTCGAGGTGACGCGCGCCGTCCTCGAGCACGCGATGGACATTCCGCCGAGGCAGGTGAGCCGTGACCGCGTCTGAAGCCGCGGTCCGGACGGTGGCCGTCCTCGGGTTCCACAAGATCGGTGCACCCCCACCGGGTGCGAGGCCGACGTGGAACTACGTGTCGGAGGACGTGTTCGCGGGCTACCTCGAGTTCCTACGCGACGAGGGGTTCGTCGTGCTGGGGCACGCTGCGTTCGAGGCTGCGCTCGACGAGCCGGAGTCGTTGCCCGAACGCGCGGCGATGCTCACGTTCGACGACGGCTATCGTTCGATGCTCCGGGTCGCGGAGCCGATCCTGGCTGGCTTCGGGTATCCGTCGGTGCTCTTCGTGCCGACGGACTACGTTGGATCGACGAACCGCTTCGACGCCGATCGCGAGCCCGTGGAGCCGATGTGCGACTGGGATGAGCTCCGCGAGCTCTCCGCCCGGGGGGTGTCGATCCAGTCCCACGGTGTGACCCACCGGACGTTCACCGATCTCGCCGCCTCGGCACGGGACGACGAACTGCGACGCTCCAAAGACGCTCTCGAATCCGCGCTCGACGTGCCCGTCGATGCGTTTGCGTTTCCCTACGGCGATGGTGGAGACGACGCAACTGCCGTCGGAGAGGTCTTGCTGGCGTGTGGCTACCGCGCTGCCTACCTCTACGGCGGCGGTCGTACCCGGGTGCCCGCGCCGGACCGTTTCCGCCTCACCCGCATCCCCGTCGGACCCGAGTCCGACATCGCCAAGAAGCTCTTCACCGATCCATGAGCTCGTCCTCGTTGCGCATCATCGTCACCGGCTACATCGCCCAGTACCCGCTGGGCGGAATGACGTGGCACTACTTCCACTACGTGCTCGGTCTCATGCGGCTCGGGCATGACGTGTACTACATCGAAGACACCGGGCAGTGGCCCTACGACCCGGTCGAGGACGGCATCACCAAGACGTGCGAAGACAACGTCCGTTATCTCCAAGAACTCATGGAGCAGTACGGGCTCGAAGATCGGTGGGCGTATCGGTTCGTGTGGAAGGAACGTTGGTTCGGGATGGCCGATGAACGGCGCGAGGACGTGATTCGCACTGCGGACCTCGTGATCAACGTCTCGGGGACGCTCGAGCGTCCGGGCGAGTACCGGCACCGCGCTCGCCTGGCGTACGTCGATACCGATCCCGTGTTCACCCAGGTCAAGCTCGCGAAGGGGCACGACTATCTGCGCGGGCTCGTCGACCAGCACGACGTCTTGTTCTCGTTTGGAGAGTCGCCCGGCGACGACACACCGGACACGGAAGATCAATGGAACCCGACGCGGCAACCGATCGCGCTGGACATCTGGCGGCCATCGGAGCCTCATCGCGACGTCTACACGACGGTGATGACCTGGAAGGCGTTCAAGCCGATCGTCTTCGAAGGCAAGAAGTTCGGGCAGAAGGACGTCGAGTTCGAGCGGTTCGTGGACCTTCCGGAGCACATTCGCCCGGCGACGATCGAGGTCGCGGCGAATGCCGGACGCGGTCGCCGGCTGCCACGCCAAGACCTGATCGACAAGGGATGGAGACTCGTCGAGCCGCGTGAGGCCTGCCCGGACCACGAGGCCTATCGGCGTTACATCGAGGGCTCGAAAGGGGAGTGGAGCGTCGCCAAGAACGCTTACGTGGTCGGTCAGGCAGCCTGGTTCTCATGCCGATCGGCGTGCTACCTCGCCGCGGGCCGACCCGTGATCCTGCAGGAGACCGGGTTCTCGAAGGTGCTGCCGACGGGCAAGGGCCTGTTCGCGTATCGAACGCTCGAGGAAGCTGCCGAGGCGATCCGCACGGTCGAGGCAGACTATCCGACGCATGCCGCCGCCGCGCGTGCGATCGCCGAGGAGTACTTCGACGGCCGGACCGTCCTCGCTCGGGTCATCGACGTCGCGATGAACCCGCATCCTGAGGTGTGTCATGGATGAGGCATCGCGACTGCGCATCCTCGTCCTCGGGTACCTCGTCCGCCGTCCGCTGGGGGGCGGTACGTGGCCGTTCATCCAGTACGCGATCGGCTTGATGCGGCTCGGCCACGACGTCTACTTCCTCGAAGACAGCGAAGACTACCCCTGCTGCTACGACCCGACGCGGCACGTGACCGACGAGGACCCGACGTTCGGTCTCGGATTCGCGAAGGACGCCCTCGCGGCTCATGGACTCGGCGAGCGGTGGGCGTACTTCGATGCGCACACGGACACGTGGCACGGCCCGTGCGCCGACCGGATTCCCGAGCTCTGCTCGACGGCGGACGCGCTCGTCAACGTCTCCGGCATCAACCCCATTCGCCCCTGGCTGGAGCAGGTGCCCCGCCGCGCCTACGTCGACACTGACCCGGCGTTCCAGCAGGTGCGCTCCCTCGACGACGAGGACCGGCGGCGCCGCACCTTGCAGCACAACGTCTTCTTCACCTACGGGGAGAACATCCCCGCCGGACGCGCGAACCTCCCCGATGACGGCGTCCCGTGGCAGCCCTGTCGGCCGCCCGTCGTACTCGATCTGTGGCCCGTGACGCCGGGGCCTGCGCACGCTGCGTTTACGACCGTCATGCTCTGGGACAGCTACGTGGCCCGCGAGCACGATGGCTTCCACCTCGGCATGAAATCGGAGTCGTTCGAGTCGTACTGGGACCTGCCGTCGCGGGTCGATCGTCGGCTCGAGCTGGCCGTCGGGGGGCCGGGCGTTCCGCGCGACCGGCTGCGGCAAACCGGCTGGTCCGTCATCAATCCGCTCGAGCCGACGAAGGACATGTCGACCTACCAGGCCTATCTCGCCGGCTCGCGCGGCGAGTTCACGGTCGCGAAGCACGGCTACGTCGCCAGTTCGTGCGGGTGGTTCAGCGAACGCAGCGCGCACTATCTCGCCAGCGGTCGTCCGGTGGTGACGCAGGAGACGGGGTTCTCGGATCACGTGCCGACGGGCTCGGGCCTGCTCGCCCACACCTCTTTGGACGAGGCCGTTGCCGCGATCGAAGCCATCGACAAGGACTACGAGCGACACTGCGCCGCCGCCCGCGACGTCGCTGGCGCCTTCGACTCGTACGAGGTGCTGGGCAGCCTGATCGCCCGCACCATGGACCCGGCTCCCAATGGGATGACGTCATGACGACGCCGACCCCGCGACCCGACCCTGCGGCGCTCCTCTCGTTCCCGAAGTGCGGGCGGACCTGGTTGAAGCTGATGATGAAGCTCAGCTTCGAGGACGGACTGGGATTGTCCGAGCTGCAGCTAGACGGCCACCGGGATTGGCACCGCACGGATGCGCGTCTGCCCAAGTTGACGGTGGAGCACGACGACAATCCTCACTTCAAGGCGGTGGACGAGCTTCCGCGGGATCGTGACCGCTTCAGCGATGCCCGCATCTTGCTACTCGTTCGTGATCCCCGTGACGTCATGGTGTCCCTGTTCTTCGAGATGACGAAGCGGACGAAGTTCTACGAGGAGTGGGGCTTCGACACCTCGCGGGTCGTCGAGCATACGGAGGACTTTTCGCAGTTCATCCGAGGTCCCGTCGGCCGCCTGGACACGCTGCTCGCGTACTGGTCGCTGTGGGGGCGGGCGCGCGACGCGGTGAAGGGGTTCCATCTCGTGCGCTACGAGGACATGCATACGGACGCGGAGGGCACGCTCGCGGGCGTGCTGGATTTCGTCGGCGTCCCGGCCACGCCGGATGTCATCGCGCGCGCCGTCGAACGTTGCCGCTTCGACCGCATGAAGGCGGACGAGGCGAAGAACACGTTCGAGAGCAAGACCCTCACGGCCGCGGACCCGCAGGACCCGGAGTCGTTCAAGGTGCGGCGCGGAAAGGTCGGCGGCTTCGTCGACTACCTGTCGCCGGGGGATATCGCGTTCATTGACGACCGCTGCGCCACCCTGCCTCCGTTCCTCGACTGCTACCGCAAGCAGGGGGAGAAGTCATGAACCGGATCAAGAGCGTCTGCCTGTTCCTCGGCCCCTACCGCAACCTCACCACCCTCACCGCGAGCCTGCTCGCGCTCCATCCGACCTGTCAGGTGCTGAATCACGGCAAGGGAGAGGTGTTCCGCGACCCCGGTGACAACTTCCTGCTCAACTCCGACCCTGCGGCGTTCGATCGGTTCCTCGACGTCGCGCTCGCGCACTCGGAGGGTGGCCAGCGCGGCGACCGAGGTGGCAGCATCACGTTGTCGCACGCTTTCGACCACGACGTCATGCGCGATGCGTATCAGCGCCGCTACGGCGACACCCGCGTGAAGGACGTCGTCGAGTGCCTGGTCTGGAAAGAGTCGTTGCGCACCTCCAACACGCTGCGCAAGCACGCCGTCGATCTCGATGCGCTCTTCGATCGCGAGCCGCGCGTCCGCTTCCTCATGCCGATCCGGCACCCGCTGGACACGGCACGCTCCAATCTCAAGACCGGGCACTGGGAGATCTTCCGCGGCCTCGACAGCGAGCCGACGATGGAGGCCGTGATCGACGCGGTGATCGACGAGATCGCGTGGTTCCTCGACCAACGCGTCCGCCGGCCGGATCGGTTCTTCTGCTACTTCCAGGACGCCGTCGACGCCGAGCTTCTTGCCGTGATCACGCGGTTCCTGGACGTTGCGGCCGACGGCACGTGGATCGCAGACGCGCTCGCGTGCTACGACGTCCAATCGCGATACCAGCACGATCCGTCCCACGTCGCGCACTACCGCGCCGAGGTCGAACGGCGGCTCGCTAGGCACGACGATGCGCGGGGGCGGCTGCTGGGGATTGCGTAGTGGCCCGGTGGCTTCTCCTGGGCTCCCCACAGGAAGGGCCACCGACGCCTCATCGCACTACGGCAAGGGCGTATACAGCCACATTGCGTCGACGGCGACGCCCAGGACGTCGGCACCGCCGGCGATGAGGATCGTCCCGGACTTGAGGAGGGCGTGGACCGACGTGCCCCGAGCGACCGGCAACGAGTTCAGGGTCGTGAGAGTCGTGCCGTCAAAGCGCGAGGCGCTCGTCGAGGCCGACGTTGCGGTGAGAGTGCCCGTCAGGCCCCCGAAGATGTGCAGGTCGCCATTCTGAAGCACGACCTGGCCGTGGAGCGCCACGGCGTCCGGGAGGTTCGGTCCCGAAGACCACGAAGATCCGTTGAAGATGGCCGTGGCGTTGCCGGTGGTCGGTGCTCCCAGGGGAACGGACTGGGCACCGCCTGACAGGAAGACGTTGCCGTTCGGGAGGATCGACGTTCGATGACCCACCACGGCGTTGGGCACCGAGGGGGCGGCGCTGAACGAGTTACTGGCTGGGGTGAAGTAGTTCGCGCTAGAAGTGAGGGTCGGGATGTCGACTCCAAAGAGGCTGGTTGCCCCGCTGATCCCGCTGGTGATGAGGACGCGACCGTCGTTGAGCCGCGTGGCAGCAGCCTGGAATCGGGGCGACGACATCGCGTTCGCGGTCGCCGTCCACATCCCGGTCGTCGGCGACCAGATGGCTGCGCTCGCGGTCGATGCATTGAGGATCTGGCCGATCGTGCCGAGGAACAGGGAGGTGCCGCCGGTGACGAGCACGCGCCCGTCCTGGAGCAGCGTCGCCGTGTGTGCGGCGCGGGCCGTGGTCATGGACGCCGTCGCGGCGAACGAATTGGTCGCGGGGTCGTAGATCTCGCACGTCGCGGTCACCGTCCCGGCGACCGCGTCGACGCCGCCGCAGAGCAGCACGCGTCCGTCGTCAAGCGTCGTCGCCGTATGGAAGGCGCGGGCCACCGTCATGGTCGGGCCGACGTTCGTCGTGCGGGTGTACGGGTCGTAGATGTTGGAGGTCCCGGACGGGATCGGGACGAGGAATGAGCCCCCGCCGCCTCCCGCGATGAGCACCCGGCCGTCAGGCAGCAGGTTCGCGCTCGAGAGCGCCCGTGGCTCGGACATGACGGGCAGGTCGAGGTAGCTGTCGGCTGCTTCGAAATCGACTCGGTACGCCTGCGTCAGACCGATCCCGCCGGGGAACCCGGCGTCGTTGACGACGCCTTGCACGAACGCTGCTCCGACGAGCAGGCCGGGGTCGTTCGGGATCGGGACCGGAAACAGGATGTTGCCAGCGGCGGGCACGATGCCGGCCAGGACCACGGAGAACAGCGGGCTGTTGACGTCGATACACACCGTGCCGAGGCCGGGGACGGGGAGAACCGCGTTCGCGCTGCTCACGAAAACCCAGAACGCCTCGGTTGGGTTGCCGGATACCCCGACGCTCAACGTGGAATTGATCACGAACGGCGTCGTCGAGAGGCCGGCGTTGGCGCCGTTCCCGCCACACTGTCCGGAGACACTGCCCACGGTGATGAAAACGACAGTCAGGAACGCCGACGCGCTGCGCAATGGAGACACGATTCGCCCTCGGATTCAATGAAAGGGGACTCGGTGGTGGAGGCCGAATCCGCGTAGCAAACACCCTATTACACCACGACTTGGGAGCCCGGGCGGCCAGAGTTTCTGGCCCGATCCCGAGAAAACCGCCAGTGGTCCAGATCCGACCCGCCCAACGCCGTTCTGCGTAGACTCGCGGCATGATGCGTTCCACGCTGCTGGTGTTCGCGCTGGGCGCGGCTCTCTGTGGCCAGACCCCGCCGCGGCCGAACCTCCTCCTGATCATGTGCGACGACATGGGTTGGTCGGACATCGGGTGCTACGGCGGCGAGATCCCGACCCCGAGCATCGATCGCCTTGCCCGCGAAGGGACGCGATTCCGGCAGTTCTACAACAACGCGAAGTGCACCACGACGCGGGCGTCGCTCATCACGGGGATGTACCCGCGTCCCGAGGGTGGGCTGCTGCAGCAGAACATGGTCACCATCGCCGAGGTGCTAGGCGACGCGGGGTACCGCACCGCGCTCTCGGGCAAGTGGCACCTCGGATCGAAAGCGCCGCGCCGGCCCATCGATCGCGGGTTCGATGACGCATACGGGCTGTGGGACGGGTGCTGCAACTTCTTCGACCCCAACCAACGCGACCCGAAGTTCAAGGGAGCGCGGGTGCGTCACTTCTCGGACAACGGGAAGCGCATCACCCGGTTCCCGGATGGCTTCTACACGACGGATGCATTCACCGATCATGCGATCGGCGCGGTGAAGGAGTCAGTCGCGGCGTCGAAGCCGTTCTTCGTCCACGTGTGCTACACGGCACCGCACTATCCGCTGCACTCCTTCCCGGAGGACATCAAGCGCATGGCGGGTCGGTACGCCAAGGGCTGGTTCGATCTGCGCAACGAGCGGTGGAGGCGGCAGGTCGAGATGGGTCTCGTCAATTCGAAGTGGACGCTGCCCGCCACCGATCGCCGGGTCCAGCCGTGGGAGAAGGCCCGCGAGTACAAGTGGCAGGAGCGTCGCATGGAGGTGTACGCGGCGATGGTCCTGCGCATGGATCAGCAGATCGGCCGGCTGCTGAAGTGTCTTGACGACACCGGAGTCGCGAAGGACACGCTGGTGATGTTCCTCTCCGACAACGGCGGTTGTGCGGAAACGCCGGGCGGTGACGACGTCACCCGCGAGCCTGGCCCGAAGGAGTGGTACACCCATTGCGGCCCCGGCTGGGCGTTTGCACAGAACACGCCGTTCCGGCGCTGCAAGTCGTGGATGCACGAGGGCGGGATCGCGACCCCGTTCGTCGCCCGGTGGCCCGCCGCCATCCCGGCCGGGAAGTCGACCGACCAGGTCGGGCACATCATCGACCTGCTCCCCACGTGCGCGGCGCTGGCGGGTGCGAAAATCCCCACGGCACGCGGCGAAGTGTCTCTCCTCCCGATCGATGGCAAGAGCCTGGTGGCGGTGCTGAAGGGCGGTGAACGCGCGGGTCACCCGCGCCTGTTCTGGGAGTACGCGCGGAACCGTGCCGTTCGAGAAGGTCACTGGAAGCTGGTGTGGGATCGGGCCGTCAAGGAGTGGGAGCTCTACGACCTGCACGCCGATCGCACCGAGATGCACGACCTCGCCGCCCAGCACCCGGAGCGAGTGAAGACGCTCGCTGCGGCCTGGCAGGCGTGGGCGCGCCGGACCGGGGTCCGGGTTCGATAATGGGTTCGGACGGCGGCTCCATCGGTTCTAATGGGACGATGAGGATCTTTCTCGTGTGGTGTTGCCTTCCCACGCTCGCGTTGGCCCAGTCGTCGGGGTTCGCGGCGGTGATCCCGTCACCCGGCTCCCAGGCGAACAGTCCAGGCGCGACGTTCACGATCGGAATGACGGCGGCGTTCGTTCCGGCAGGCGCGATCATCGGACCGGGGACGGCGTCGGCAACGTTCGCTTGGCGTTGGCAGTCGATCACCTGTGGCCCCGGCGGGTTCCCGGCGTGCCAGATTGGTGGCGGGTCGCACGCCTTCTCCGCTTCCGTGGCGGGTGGAGCGGGGCAGCCGTTCGCAGTGCTCTACTCCAACCGGCCGGCGCTGCCGTTTCCCCCCCCGTTCGCGTCGACCTTGATGCTCAACCTGGTCACGCCGTTCGGGCGCCTCCATACCCCGCTCACGCCTACCCTGGTCGCGTCGGGAAACGCTGGCGTACTGGTGGACGGGATCGGACTCGGGCTCAACCCCGCGCCGGCCCTCGCGCTTCCGGCCGGAGGATCGGTTGCGTTCGCGGGCACGCTCCAGCTCGGGCAGGGCGCGACCTCCGGGAACCCTGACATCGCGGTGCAAGCGATCGTCGCCGACCCGACCTCGGCGGCCGGGTTCTCGTTGACTGCCGCGATGACGACGGCGCAGCACCAGTAGCGGATCGCTACTGCTTGCGACGCTTCTCCTGCTGCGGGAGCTCCGCGTCCTCACGGAGCTTCGTCAGCTCGCCGCCGAGCGGCGTACGCTGGGTGCCCCGCGATGGATTCTGCCCATGCGACCCGAATAGCACGGAGCCCGTGCCGACGGGCGACGTCATGAACCAACGATGGAGCCGATGGAGAGGTCTGATGCAAACCTGCAGATCCAGGACTTCGGGCTGATCTTCTCGTGGTGCGCGTTGGGGGTATCCCACCCCGTGGCCCCGCAACGACCTCGGCGCCTGACCGCGCGCCGCGATCGCGCGCGAGCGATCACGGAAGGGTGATGGCGTGGAGCCGCGGGTCGGCGGCCCGCTGGCCCGCCGGAACGACGACGCCGCGAATCTCCTTCAGGACCTCGTACTCGTTGCTGCCCTTCTTGTCGGAGGCGACCAGCACCGAGAGGCGTCCGGGGTAGAGGCCGGTGATGGTGAAAGTGCCGTCGGCGGCCAGCGGGGTCCAGTCGCGGACATGCGTTCCCTCTTCGCTGACCGTATCGTCGACCAGGTAGCTGCCCCCCATCGAGCTTTGTTGGTTGGGGTGGTCGAGCCCGATGAACAGTGACTTCAGCGACGTTCCGGCGGGAGCGATCACGCGGCCGCGAACGGAACCGCTTCGCGGAATGACGACCTCGATCGAGGTGGCGGCGGGTGCGAACCGCACGCGCGCAGAACGGTCTCCGTTGCCAGCGACTGCGCGCAACCCGTTGAAGCTCGAGTGGCAATCTCCGTGGACGCGGAAGCGGCCGTCGTCGTCGGCGAACGTGGTGACGTGTTCGTGCCACGTGTCGCCCTCCTGGTTCACGCAGTTCACCTGGATGCGTGCCCCCGGGACGGGACGTTCGCGGTCGTCGATGCAGCGCCCCGCCGCGATGAGGGGCCTGGCGCGGACGACGATGTCTCCCAGCTCGATGTCGCGATACGGCGATCTGATGTGGAGTGACCGCGAGGGAATAGTGAAGACCTGCAGGTTGCGACGGGCGTCGAGCCGCATTCGCAGGTGGCCGATCTCGTCGGCCTTGTACCACCCCGCCAACCGTCCGTCCGCGTCCGTCGTCGCGAGGATGACCGCGTACGGTGCGCCTGGGGAGCCGTCGTCTTCGATGGCCAGGCGAGCTTCGGCGCCCGTAATCGGGCGACCGCTCGGGTCGACGAGTCGGGCCTCCACCCGCAGCTTCCCGTCGAGGGAGAAGCCGACGGTCTTCGTCTCACCCACGGCACTCGGTCCTGCGATCGGATCCGGCCGCCCGCCGCGGAGCCCTTGCAGGTGGACGTGGAATCGGCGTCCCGCGCCGACGAGCCACCGTGCCCGTCCTCGCCGCAGCTCCTTCGACATCGACAGGTTGGACCGGGTATCCCCGACGGATGCCGTGATCGTGTTCGTGAGCTGCACGAACACGCCGCCCCGCACGACGACCTCCAGCCACCCGAGCTCTCCGGCGAGGACGAGGTCGCGCGCGTTTGTCGGTACGGCGTTCAACGGGAACCTCTCGACCACCCGGGGGTGAACGGGCTCGTTGACCATGAGCTCGCACACTCGCTCGCTCGGGTGGCCGAGGCCCGCCATGGCGTCTCGCACCTTGCGGGCCTTCTCGGCGAGGCCGGGGAACCGAGCGATGCCGTCATCGTTGGTGACCACTTCCGCGACGTTGTAGCGGAGGAAGCCGCCGCCGGGGGGCAGCGCCGGTTTCCCTGCCGGGACGTACGCGGACAACGCGACTCCGGCGATGGGGCGGCCGCGAGCGTCGATGACGCGACGAGTCAGCACACCGGCGGGAGGCTGGTCGTCGACGAAGCGGGTTCCGACGACCGGACGCAGCTCGGTCGTGCGCGGATCGGCGTTCGACGCGGCCGTCGAATTCACGTTGGTGCGTGCCCCCTCTTCCGCAGGGGCCGTGGGTGGCTGACTGCGGGGAGCCGGGTCTCCACCGGACTCCGCGACGTCCGCGGGGATCGAGGTGTTCATCGGCTCGGATGGCGTGTCGCCGGGCAGCGTCAACACGTACGCCAGCACGCCGGCCGCGGCGATGCTGGCGACCCAGCCCCAGGCGATGGACTCTCCAAGTGTCTCCGCGCGGGGGGAGGCCGCAGCCCAGTCCACGAGCGACGCGCGGTGCGTGGCGAGGTCGTGTCCCCAGAGTGGGAGAACCCGGGCGCTCAACGCACCAGCGGGCAGGCGGCGCCGCAGGAGGCGGAGTCCGCGATGGAGCTGCACCCGGACGCGATTCGCCGGTCGGTCCAGCACCGTCGCGATCTCATCCGGCTCGAGCCCCCGGCTGATCGAGAGCATCACGACCCCGCGGTACAGCGTAGGGAGGCGCGCGGTGTGATGGGCGACCAGGCGCAGCGTCTCATCCGTCGCGGCCGTACTCGCCGCGGAGCGCGCCGCGAGCTTCTCCAACCGCTCCCGATCGACCCTCCTGGCTACCCGACGCTTCTCCATGACGATGACCTTGTCCAGGATGCCCCGCGCCCACGGCAGGAAGCGACGCTCCGGGTCGAAGCGCGGGGCGGCCTCGATCAGCGCAAGAAACGTCGTTTGGACGAGGTCCTCGGCCGCCTCGGGGACGGTCGCGCGGGCCCTGGCGAGCAGGTTCGGAGCGAGAGCGTCGAAGAGCTCGCCCAGAGCGTCCTGGTCCCGCGATGCCTGGAAACGGCGGAACAACTGACTGGTGGTTTCCTCGTTCATCACTGCTTCTCTGCGCGAGAAGGCCATCCATTACAGGGTAGTCGAGGTTTCTCGGAGTCGGGACCCGGACTCCCTTGATCGGACGACGGCCGATCCGCCTCCTGCCTGGAGGTCGTCGCCGGAGGTCCGGATCTCGAGATCCGGGCCTCCGGCAGGGCGCAGCCCATGGACCTTGTGATAAGTTCACGTCATGACCCGAAAGCAGACCCGGAGAGATTTCCTCCGCAAGACGTCCGCGGGCACAGCGGCTCTCGCCGTCGGCGCGGTGGGCACGCAAGCGTTCGCCATTCGGCGGCCCGGCGGCAATCCCCTGGAGACGATCCGCATCGGTGTCGTCGGGACCGGGGGCCGCGGCGGCGGCGCATGCAGCGACAATCTTCACGGCAACGACAACGTCAAGATCGTCGCCATGGCGGACCTCGTTCCGAGCAAGTGCAAGAGGCTGCGCGATGGGCTCGCGAAGAAACGGGGCCCGGAGAAGGTCGACGTGTCGGACGACCGGATCTATTCGGGCCTCGACGGGTACGAGAAGATCATCGGTGCCAAGGACATCGACGTGGTCTTCCTGACCACGCCGCCGGGCTTCCGGCCGCCGTACCTGGAAGCGGCCGTTGCCGCGAAGAAGCACGTGTTCGCCGAGAAGCCCGTTTGCGTCGACCCCGCTGGCTACCGCGCGTGTCTGCGCGCCCACGAGCAGGCTGAGAAGCAAGGGACGGCGATCGTCACCGGCACGCAATACCGCCGGCAGACCAGCTTCCTGAAAGCGATCGAACTGATCCACGGCGGCAAGATCGGCAAGCCGATCGCCGCGACCGCGCGCTACTGCTCCAGCGGCATCTGGTACCGCGGACGCAAGGACGGCATGTCCGGTACGCGCTACCAGATCCACAACTGGATGCACTTCGTCTGGCTGTCGGGCGACCAGATTACCGAGCAGGCCGTCCACAACATCGACGCGATGAACTGGGTCTTCGGCGGACCGCCGGAGAGCGCGTACGGGTCGGGTGGACGGTTCACGCGCCCGGCCGACAGCGAGATGTGGGACAGCGCGTCGATCGACTACACGTACCCGGGCAACCGGCTCCTGTCGTTCGCCTGCCGTCAGATCCCCGGCACGGCGAGCGACGTCCACAACGTCGTCTACTGTCAGGGCGGCATCGCCTACATCAATGCGATGAACGGCGGCTCGCGTATCGTCGACGAGCAAGGCAAGGAGATCCTGAAGGTCAAGGGCGACATCCGCGCTGCGTACTGGCAGGAGCACAAGGACCTCATCGCGTCCATCCGCGCCGGCAAGCCGATCGTCGAGCTGAAGGAAACCGCCAACTCGTCGCTCACCGCGGTCATGGGCCGCATGGCGGCGTACACGGGTCGCAAGGTCAGCTGGGACTTCGCGGCGAACGAGTCGAAGCTCGACCTGTTCCCCAAGTCGCTTTCGTTGGACGCGGACATGACCTCGCACGGACACGCCGTGCCCGGGCGCTCCAAGCTCGTCTGATGAACAACGTGGCGGGCGCGGTCCTCGTCGCGATGCTCCTTGCTGGCATCGCGTCCGCCCAGTCCGGCGAGGCCGCGTTCTCCGTTACCTGCCGCGACACGGATCAGAAGCCGGTTGCTGGCGCCGAGGTATTCGTGTTCCAGGCCCGCAAGGACGCCGCGGGCAAGTTCCGCTACGACCGACTCGGCACCAGCTTCAAGACCGATGCGAAGGGGCGGGTCCAGGGTCTGACCCCCGTCACCTATGACGACGGCCGGTTCGATCGCTGGTTCGTCGCGCGCGTCCCGGGTCGGTTGATCGGGTTCGGACGTTCCGCTCGATTCCCTGCGCTCCCGTCGGACGAGGTGAAGCCGGCGTCGGTCCTCATGAGCGAGAGCCATGCGGTCACGGGCCAGGTGAACGTGCCCGAGGGCTTCGACGTGACGAAGGTCCGGGTTCGGGCGCTCTCGGTTGATGGCCCCCAAGGGCGCGGGACGGGCTTCCCGCGCGGCGGCGGCTCCTTCCCTGGTCTCGAAACGGCGCTCCCGCAGATCTTCGAGCGCACGCCGAACGCGAAGGGCGAGTTCACGTTCGATGACGTGGCCATCGGGGGTCGGCTCTGCCTCGCCGCCGAGGGACCCGGGCTGGCCCAGGCGCAGTACTCGAACCTCCGAGATCCCGAGTACGCCGTCTTCGCGTTGGACATGGTGCCGGAGGCGGTGCTCGTCGGAGCGGTCACGACACCGGATCCGAAGCTGCGCGAAGGACTCATCGTCACCGCGCGCCTCACCTACGGTCGCGAACGCCCCACCCCGTACCTCTACACCTTCCGGACGCGGACGGACGCGAAGGGCGGCTTTCGCCTGACCGGCCTGCCCCAGACCAGGTTCACCGTGCGTATCGAAAAGCCGCCCTCGGACTTCGTCATGATGCCGCGCCTCGTCGAGGTCTTGCGCCACCGGGTGCCCCAGTCCATCGACATCGACCTCGAGACCGGCTTCAAGGTCTCCGGCATTGTTCGCGATGTGGACACCGACAAGCCGCTCCAGCACGCGAACATCTCCGCGATCACGAACTTCGAGCCGCACGCGGGCATCGCCTCGTCCCGCACGGGCGTGGATGGCCGCTTCACCCTCGTCCTGCCTCCCGGTGAGTGTCGTCTGTACTTCTCCAGCGTCCCTCGTGGATACGAGTACCCGATGCCGCAACGACAGTGGGGCATCACCGTCGAGGAGTCGTTCGACGACCTCGAGTTCACGCTGACGAAGAAGTAGTTCGCGCGCCGGGTCCCGCTCCCAGTTGTGCGGAAACTGTCAAGACCGACCGCACGACCGGGCCATTCTGTCTGGCGCGACCGGATCGGCGGATCGAATTCCCAAAAAGACCCGAGGGGAATTTCCAGCGAACGTATCTGGTTCATAGGACGACGAGAAGAAGACCGGCGACACGGCACCACGCACCACCCTGACTCGCGTGGGCCCGGTAAGGAACTGCACCAATGTTTGCCGGCTTTCGCGGGTTTCATCCCGCCTGCGCTCTCTCCTTGCTCCTTCCCTGCCTGCTCTGCGGCACTGTCTCGGGACAATGGGCGTTCACGATCCAGGATCGTGCGGACGGTGGCGCCACGACCTCGATCACGTCCGTCGATCTCAACGCCGACGCCTACCGTGACGCGGTAGTTACGGATTTTGGAGTGGGGGACTCTGGCGGGCGCTTGCGGCTCTTCCTCAATCAAGCGGGCGTGCTGGTCCCGTTCGCGACGGTGTCGGCGGGGCGGTCGCCCATCGAGACTCTCGTCGCCGACGTGGATCTCGACGGCGGACCCGATCTCGTGATCCTCGAGGGGCGTGAGGCGACCCAAGTCCTCGTCCGTTACGGGCGCGGATTCGGCGTCTTCCTTCCCCCGATCAGCCTGGGTGTCCTCACGGGCCAGCCGCGCGACTTCGACGTCGCTGACGTGACCGGCGACGGAGCACCCGACGTCATCGTCGCGGTCCGTGGGTCGTCCCAACTGACGGTGTTTCCCAGCGATGGGATCGGCGGCTTCGGTGCACCCACGGCGCTGCTCACCTCGGCACGTGCAGTGTCGTGTTTCGCCGTTGGGGACATGGACCTGGACGGCATCCCGGACATCGCGCTCGGTCACGACGGTCCGGCTCAAATTGCAGTCAGGCGCGGAACTGCCGGAGGAGCGTTCGCACTGCCGATCTGGCTCGTCAACCCCGTCTCGGCTGGCCTGGAGAC
>NZBC01000082.1 GCA_002687715.1 Planctomycetota bacterium
CGGACCTGGAGGTCCGCGCTCCCGGCGGAAGTTGGAGGTCGCGCTCCCGGCGGACCTGGAGGTCCGCGCTCCCGACCGCTGCTACTGGATCGTCAGGCGTCTTCCGCCCGCGATACCGAGGAGCGACGAGTTGCCGATGACGCCGGAGACGACGAACGGCAGGCCGACGAGTTGGGGGTCGTTCGGGAGGACGATCATGGCGGACCCGAAGCCCTGGGTGTCGAGAGTCCCGGCAAAGCCCGAGAAGATGGAGGGCAGCTGGGGGGTGAGCCAGAACAGAGGATCAGGGTCGAGCGGAACGAGCCCGAGGTCGGTCTGGATGCCGGAGCTGGCGCCGAAGGCGGCGCCCAGGAAGTAGCCCGTGCTGGGGAACGGGCTCGCATCGATGGCGAGCGTCATCGCGGTGCCGATCGCCGGCGCCGCAGACGGGGTGAGGTTGAGCGTTCCGGCCGCACCCGAGATGGTGAAATCGTCGAAGGCAGCTTCGACCGCGTGCTGCCACCCGACGTCTTGAACGCGGATGCGGAGCATCATCGCGTCCGTCCGCGGGAGGTAGTCTTCGACGCAGAAGTCGGCGAGAGTCCAGTCGTTCAGCAGGCCGCGAACGTCGCCGAGCAGGACCCACGTCACGCCGCCGTCGTTGGAGAGCCAGAAGTCCATCCAGTCCTGCTGGTCCTCGGAGATGAACCAGTACCAGAACGTGATGTGCGGGTCCTGGATCTGGGCGACGTCGAACACGGGGGACACGAGCGTCGTCGTGCCGTCGACGTCGGCTGCACCATAGAACAGGTTCACGGGGTCGTCACCCGTGACCCAGCACCGGTTGCCCCCGGGGGTGTGATCGTCCTCGGGATTGAACGCGAGCAGGCCCAGAGACGTGCCGGTCGGATCCACCTGGGTCCACAGACCGTCGGCGTTGGAGGTGACGGTGTCGCCAGCGAACCCGACCGTCCATCCACCGTTGGAGGTCTCGAAGTCGTCGGAGAGCGAAGTCATGTAGGGGCGGCCCACGACCCGGGACACGGTCTGGCGAGCGGGCGCGCCATTGGCGGTCGTCACGATGACGTCGAAGCAGATCGTCTGTCCGACGACCGCGCTGGCGTCGATATCGACGCGGAGCGGGATGCCTGCGTTGCTCGTCGAGATGGCGGCGGCGCCGGCGATCGTTCCGAGCGGCGCAGACCCGTTGATCACGGTGACCTGTGCGCTCGTGGCCTCGACGGTGACCGTGAAGTCAGCGGACTGGGTTCCGATGTTCGCGACGGTTGCGACGATGTCGAGCGTCTCTCCGGGCTCCCACGCATTCGCGATGGTCCCGCCGGAGGCCTCGGTCACGGCGATGTCATCGATCCGCGGGCTGCTGCCCGCGGCGCAGAGCAGATAGGTCTGGTACGCGAAGCCGTCTTCGCAGATCGGCACGATGCGCGACGATGCGGGCCAGAAACCGTCCTGGCCGTTCCCGAGTTCGATCACGAACGACCACATCTGCTGCCCACCGTAGAGTCCGCCGTACCACCAATCCTGGCACGTTCCGTTGGCGAAGTACCCGAGGGAGCGCCACTGATAGTCGCAGCGGTAGCGCGGCGCGAGGCGGTTCATGTCCGCCGTGAGGCCCTCATAGGCGTCACGAAGCGGCTGCACGGGTGTGAACGCTCCGTAGTTCTGCGGAATCAGCACGAGGTCGCCCCATGCGTGCTGCGTGATCCCGAGCGAGAAGTTCCGCGTCTCGGCGAAGGTCTTCATCACGAGGGTGCATGGCTCGCTGAACGGGGCCAGGCCGCGGTACGTGGCGCTCGTCGGGTCGGAGCTCGACCCGTTGTTGTTGAATCCCCACATGTACCCGTAGTTGCGGTTCGGATCGACGCCGAAGGAGCCGCTCGGGTCGGGGGTCCGGTTCTTGCGCCAGGCGCCCCCGCCCAGGGGGTTGGTCATCTCGTTGAAGACGTAACCGTCGGGATTCACGATCGGGACGATGTAGATCTCGCGGGTGTCGACCAGTGCCGTCATGACCTCGTCGACGCCGTACCCTTCGCACAGCTGCTGCGCGCACCAGACGGCCGAGCAGACGCTGACGGGCTCGTTGGCGTGGTGCCCGCCGTCGATCAGGACCTCGGGTTCGTTCTCGTCTACCGTGGGGTTGTCGGAGATCTTCCACGCGTAGATGGGACGGTTCTCCCAGGACTGGCCGAGGGTCTCCCGCGTCTTGACGATGTTGGGGAACTGTTGCTGAAGATCATCCATGGCGGAGATGATCTCGGTGTACGTGAAGTACCCGCCCATCGATCCCTGGCCGACCGCGGGCGTGATGCCGTTGCGGGACGACGGCTGGGTGAGGCGCGACTGGTAGAACGCCGTGAGGTCTTCGTGGAGGACGGTCATCGGCAGGTCGAGCCTGCGAAGGACCTCCCAGTGTTGTGCCTGGGATACGAAGACGTGCATCTGCGGCGGCGCGCCGGTCACGAGGAGCCCCGATGCGGCGAGGCGCTCGGCCTCAACCGGCGAGGTGACCTTCACGACTAGCTCTGTCGTCTGGCCCCATAGGCCGGCGACGGCGGCCAGTACGAGGACACCGGGCAGCAGGAGTACTCGGGTCATGGCGGTGTTGGGTGATCAGTCTGCGGACGGCAATCAGAAGCGGGCCAACCAGCAGTCTACAGGGCAGGACCGCCTGAGCCCCATAGCAAGATGGGATCGTCCTGTTTCCTCTTCCTTTCCCCGGTCGGTTCTTGGGGCTGAATGGGCCCCGAAGACTCGAGCGCCCGCCTCAGGAAGCTGGTTTGGTGCCGCTTTCGGGCGGTTTTTCGTCGCCCGGGGGCTCTTCATCGCCGGCGGGGGCGTCTTCGGGAGAGGCGGCGGGCTCGGCTTCAGTCGCCGGAGCGGCCGTGGGCTCCGGTGCGGGCGGCGCCGGCGCGGGCGGCGCCGCCGCGGGATCGCGCGCGACGTCGATGTAGTCCATGCCGTCGACGTCCTTGCGCAGGAGCAGGAACAGCGACGTGAACGCACCGAGGACGAACGAGACCATCGCGCCCCAGACGAGGATGTGGAACGCGGTGAGCAGTGCCTGGAAGATCCAGCCGCCGAATTTCTTGAGACCGTCCAGCCCCTCGGGGTTTCCGGTCATCATCTCCTGGTCTTGGGCGTCGCCCCAGATCGGGACCATGGTGTCCCCGATCGCCTGCACCACGAGGTCTTCGCTCATGAAGATCCACCAGATGATCGCCAGGAAGTGCCAGAGCACGACCAGGTGCAGGATCACCGGCAGCGGGCGCGCAAAGACGTAGTTGAACGCCTTGCCCAGCGAGTCGTACGTGCCCTTCCGTTCGACGGCAATCGCGGCGGGGATGAGCCCCAGCGACACGAGGCCGACGATGACCATCAGGATGATCAGGATGGACGAGATCAGCACCAGCGGCAGCAGGATGATGGCGAGGAGCGGACCCACGGCCGGGATCCAGGCCACCCAGCCTGCGAGCTGGTTGCAGACGACGAGGAATCCGACCGGGAGCAGGACGGCCGCCGGATAGAGGATGCCGGTGAGCTTGATTCGCCACGCGTACCAGAAGGCGTCGCTGAGCGTGCAGTACTCGTCGCGGGCCATCCGGAGCGCCATGACGCGACAGATCGCGACCCCGAACGTCGCCCACAGAAAGAAGAAGAGCGCGAGCTGCCAGCCGAATACGAGGCGGTAGCGCGGGAGGGTGGTCCTGAGTTCCCGGGCTGCGTCGCGCTTCTCCTCGGCGTCCTCGAAGGACGCGAGGTGCTCCTCGCGCCAGGTAGCGAAGAGCTCCTCGATGACCGCGATGTCCGCCGCTGCGGAGGCCTGGTCTTCTTCGGAGATCTTCTCGGGGTCCTCGATGGCGAGAAGATGATGCTGGGCCAACTTCTGGTTACCAACGTCAACGTCCTCGGTCGCGAATCCCGGCCACACGGTCCTTCGCAGCGCGAGCTCGCAGGCCTTCGGGAACCCCGAGGTCGCCGTCGACGTCATCGCGGTCTCCCCGATGACGAGGCAGCCCAGCCACGTCCCCAGCCAGAAGATCAGGACGGCGGCCGCTCCGAGCACCATCGCGTTGATGGAGACCGGGAACCAGAGGACACGGAAGACTTTGAAGAGGCTCGTGCTTTCGCCGATCACGGTTGGCTCCATCTCGCGGAATGCGCGGCCATGGTAAGAGCGGCCTCGAACGGCAGCAACCGATGGCGATGAGACGTGGCCCGATGGTTCCCGAAAGGAGATACTGAGGACCACGATGCAGAACGACCCGAACGCTCCCCGCTACTCCCGTCAGGTCCTGTTCCCGCCCATCGGCGAGGCCGGCCAGCGCAGACTGCTGGAATCGACGGTCGTGCTCGTTGGCTGCGGGGCGCTGGGGGCGTCGCTGGGCGAGCAGATGGCTCGGGCGGGGGTGGGGCGCCTCCGCCTCATCGATCGAGACGTGGTCGAGGAGTCGAATCTCGGGCGGCAGGCGCTGTATACGGCGCAGGACGCCGCGGACCACCTCCCCAAGGCCGCCGCGCTCGCGGGGCACCTCGAGGAGTTCAACCCCGACATCACGGTCGAGCCGCGGGTTTCGGACCTGAATGCGTCGACGATCCGGGACCTCCTCGACGGAGCCGATCTGGTGCTCGACGGTTGCGACAACTTCGACACCCGGTATCTCCTCAACGATTGGTGCGTGTCGTCGGGACGGCCCTGGGTCTACGGTGCGTGTGTGGCCAGTCGCGGGCTCACGGCAGTGATCGTGCCGGGACAGACGCCGTGCCTGCGATGCCTGTTTCCCGAGCCGCCCCCGGCCGGGGCGGCGGAGACCTGCGATACGTCGGGGATCATCGCGCCGGCGGCCACGGTGGTTGCGGCGCTCCAGGCCGCCGAGGCCATCAAGATCCTCACGGGGAACCTCGAGGCGGTGCGGCCGACGCTGTTCTCGATCGAGTTGTGGCCGTTCCGTATCTTCGAGTTCGGGGGCAAGGACCCGTCGCCGCGCGCGGACTGCACGTGCTGCGGGAAGCGCGAATTCGTGTGGCTGGACACGACGGACCGCGCCCGAGTCCTGACCTACTGCGGGCGCGATGCCGTCCAGGTCGTTCCTGCGTCGAGAGGCCGCGCGTTCGACCTCGATGCCGTCGAACGCCGGCTCGCTCCGTCGTTCGCCGTTCGCCGCAATGCCTACGTCCTCAAGGTAGAGGTCCCCGACCACACGCTGACCGTGTTCGACGACGGCCGCGCGTTGATCTCGGGCACGGGGGACGCCGATCGCGCCCGCGCCCTCTACGACCAGTACGTCGGGAGCTGAACCGTCCCGTCGCGCTCCCGGGGATCCAAGGTCGGCAGCAGCCTCCCAGAGCAAGGGTACCTAGGGGCAGACCCCCACACCCCGGAACCGCACCTCGATCTGTGTCACCTGAGGGAAGGTGTCGGTCGGCGCCGCGCCGCCGCCCTGCGGGGTGGGCGCATCGAAGGACAGCGTGATGCGGAACCGCACGAGGCGATAACCGTCGAGGAACTGCATCGCGGCGGCCGTCGTCCACGGCGTGGTTCGCGAAGGATCCGGCGCGCCGTTCGGGAGCGCAGCGGCCCCCTGATACTCGATGAGGACGGTACCACCGGGGGCAGAGCCGAGCGCGGAGGTCTCGACGGGCGGGAGGTAGGTGGGTCCCGCCTCGCCCGTGTCGAGGTATAGCGACGTCGCGGTGCCGATGATCGACGTGCCGAACGGGAACGTCTCGACGTTGATGTTCATCCCGCCGGCCTGACTACCCAGGAAGTTGGTGTTGATCATGCCGTCGGCATCTTCGAACTGGTACAGCCCGTTGCCGCCTGCGCCGGACGCGTGGTCACCGCACAGGTTGGCGCCACCGCCATTCGTCACCTGGAGCTGCGCGCTCCCGCTGATGAGTACGTCGGCAAAGCTCTGGAGCCAGATCTCGCCGCCGGATCCGCCGGCGCCGCCACCGCCGAAGAAGGTGTCGCCGTTGGCGCCGTTGGCGCCGTTGGCCAGGATGACGGCGCCTGGCAACACGGCAACGTCCCCCACGGCGGTGATGCGGAGACCTCCGCCTCCGCCGCCTCCTCCGCCTCCGTGGTCATCGAACTGGGGGCCGGCGACTTCGAAACGAGACCCACCGCCGCCCCCGCCCGATCCTGCGGACGCGAGCGTGATGGGGAACACCATGGCGGGGGGGCTCGGAGTCGCTGCGGCGATGGGCTGCGTTTGGGGGACGAAGGGCATGCATCCCAGGATCGGAACGGTGAACGGCTGGCCGTCGGCGCCCGGCTCCCAGGCCGAACCGCCCGCGCCGCCGAGGCCTCCGAGCTCGCCCATGAATCCGCCCGACGGGAAGCGGAATCCGCCGATGCCCCCGGAACCGCCGCCGAACGTCGGGTCAGCGGCGAACGGCCCGAGGTTGGGAGCGCCGTCGATCGTGGGGCCGAACCCGGGCTCGCCCTGGAACGTGCGGACGGCCCAGCCTTCCTGACCCGCACGACCTCCGTCACCGCCGCCCGCGTTGCCGATTCCACCGCGGATCGGAGGGACTGCGCCGAACTGGCCGCCCTGCGGTCCTTGCTCCGGGGTACCGGTCGCGGCGAACGCGTTCATTCCTGCGTTTGCGTTCACGTTCCCGGCGATGGTCGCGTTGCCCAGACTCCGGATGCGAGCCTGGAACGGCCCGATGACTCGCACGACGGCGCCGACTTCGACGTTGAAGGTCGTGACGTCCCACGTGCCTCTGTCGAACCCGGGGCCGGCGGCGGCGCCGGTGTCCAACGTCCCGGGCCCGGGTCCGAACCCGAGCGCGCCGAAGCTGCCGTCGCCGATCACCTCGAGCGGGAACCGGGCGCGCACCGCACCATCGCCGTTCCACTCGATCGGACCGGTCAGGGTGTCGAGGTTCTGGGTCGTCGTGAAATCCTCGATCCACGGCGTCTGTTCGCAAAACCCGCCGTCGTCGGTCGTGAACAGACGGCGTTCGCTCGGGGGGACCCCGGTTCCCGCCGGGTCGTAGAGAGTCGCCGGGCTTCCGACGAGGTCGGCGATCGTGCCGCTGAGGATGAACTCGAACGTGGTGTCGGGCGGAAAGGGGTACGCCGCGATGAAGTCGACGCGGGCGCCGGTCGTGAACGGCGGCTCCGCCTGCACGAGCGCGATCTCACCCGGGACAGGCTGGCCAGTCGTCTGGTTCACGACCTGGATCGACGCCGGGTCGATGCCGATGGGGGAGAGGGGCTCGTTGAACGTCGCGCTCAACGTTCCCGCGCCCCAACCGACCAGGGGCGCGGGGTCGCTGGTGCTCGGCGTGGTCTGGACGACGTACGGGGAGCCGGGCACCGGGTCGTTGAAGCAGAGACTGGACAGTGGGTCGCAGGTCGAAAAGCACCCGGCCACCGTCGTTTCGAGGGGGCGGCCGCCAGCGAGGATGAGGGACGCTCCCGGGATCGCGGGTTCGAGCCCCGTGACGGTGACCGTGTAGACCGAACTCGGGAAGAGTCCGGCCGAGCCGAAGGGGTTGAGGGGGTCGTCCGGCAGCTTGGGGCGGAAAACGACGACCGATCCGGGAATGCCGCCCGACTCCGATTCGACGCTGAAGGTGCCCACCGCGGGCGAGGTTCCACCCCCGTCCGGGCGCGTGATGGCGATGCTCCCGACGGCGAGGGTGCCCTGGGGGATCGTCGCTGCATACACCGCTGCGTTGAACTGGATCCGGATCTCCGCGTTGAGCGGCACCGGAGCGGTACATCCCGGACCTGCCCCCATCCCCACCGAACCGACCCCGACCACGGCGATGTTCGTGACTTCGGCGAACCCGGAAAAGCCGGGCGTGCCAGGCCCGCCGGGCCCGCTGGAGGATCCCCCGCCGCAAGCGGCGAGCAGGACGAGCGACGGCAGCAGCGCGAGATGGCGGAACATGTGCTCTCCATTCGCGCTCCGATCCAGGAGGGGTTGCGAAGGGAGATGGCTGTCGATGAACCGACGAGAGCCCTCGGAGGGGCATGTGCGCTCCGGGGGCTCTCGGTTGCGTGGAGGAGGGCGGTCGGCGACGGGCTCGAGGCCGCGCGACCGCCTCCGGTGCCTCCTACGGAAGCAGCGTGCAGGGAATCGAGTACTCGAACCGGATGTCGGAGACCGTCGGCAGCGTGTTCGCCGGCGTCGTTCCCGTACCCGCCGCGTTCGGCGCGTCGTACGAGATGGTCACCCGGAAGCGGATGTAGCGATAGCCGTCGAGCATGTTGAGGTCGGTACCTACTACGAACGCGGAGAGGTTGTTGAGATCCGGCTGGCCGCCCGTCAACGACTCGAATGCGCCCTGGTACTCGATGACGACCGAGGAGCCCGGAGCCGGGTTGGCGCCGAAATCGATGGTCTCTACTACCGAGGTCGGGTCATAGTCGGGGTCGCCGTAGGCGGTGTCGAAGAACACCGACGTCGCGATGCCGCTCACCGTCGTCGAGAACGGGAACAGCTCGACGTTGACGTTCATCCCGCCGGCCTGACCACCCAGGAAGTTGGTGTTGATCATGCCGTCGGCATCTTCGAACTGGTACAGGCCGTTGCCGCCGGGGCCGGACGCGTGGTCGCCACAGAGGTTCGTGCCGGCGCCGTTCGTGACCTGGAGCTGCGCGCCCGCGCTGATGAGCACGTCGGAGAAGCTCTGCAGCCAGATCTCGCCGCCGGAGCCGCCTGCGCCTCCACCGCCGAAGAAGGTGTTGCCGTTGCCGCCGTTGGCGCCGTTGAACTGCAGGATCGCGCCCGCCTGGACGTCGACGTTGCCGATGGCCGAGCAGCGGAAGCCGCCACCGCCACCGCCACCGCCACCGCCCTGGTCGTCGGACGTCGGTCCCGCGACTTCCTGACGGTCGCCGCCACCGCCACCGCCCGAGCCGGCGGATGCGATGGTGATCGGGAAGATCATGATCGGCGGGACCGGCGTGGCCGTCGCGATGTTCTGGGCCGCTGGAGTGAACGGGGTGCAGCCCATGAGCGGCACGGTGAACGGCTGGCCGTTGCCGCCGGTCGCCCACGCGGACCCACCGGCTCCGCCGAGGCCGCCGAGCTCACCGACGACGCCGCCCGAAGGGAAGCGGAAGCCACCGTCGCCGCCCTGTCCGCCTCCGAAGGAGGGGTTGGCTGCGAACGGTCCCGGGTTGGGTGCGCCATTCACGGTTGGGCCGAAGCCGGACTCACCCGCCTCGGTGCGGACGGTGAATCCTTCCTGCGAGGCCCGGCCGCCGCCGCCAGCGCCGCAGTTGGCGTTGCCACCGCGGACGATGGAGTTGGCCACGTTGCCGCCATTGTTGAACAGGCCGCCGCCGGGGCCAGCTTCGGGACTGGTGATCGGTGCGAACGCGTTCTGGCCAGCGTTGCCGTTGATGGTGCCCGAGATGGTCGCGATGCCGAGGCAACGCATGTGGGCGCGGTACGGGCCGATCGCCCGGACCACCGCCATCGCCGCCACCGTGAAGTCCACGACTTCCCAGTTGCCTTCGGAGAAGCCGGCTGTGGCGGCCATGCCGGAATCGAGCGTTCCCGGTCCAGCGGCGAACGCCAGGTTGCCGAACGCGCCGCCACCGACGAGGTCGAACGGGAATTCCGAGAAGAGCTGGCCCGACCCGTCCCAGGTCACCGCGCCGAAGAGAGTGTCCCGGTTGACCGTCGAAGTGAAGTCCTCGGTGATCGCGGGCGCGGTGCAGAAGGGCACGACGATCGTCGAGAAGAACCGTTGGCCGCTCGGCGGCGCCGTGGGCTCGTTCGGATCGTAGAGGACGACGGAGTTGCCACCGAAGTCCTGAACGGCGGGATCGATCTGGATCTCGTAGCTTGCGTTCGCGAGCAGACTGGACGACGCGATGTAGTCGATGCGGGACGTGTCGGGTCCGGCTTCAGGCGTTCCCGCCTGGAAGAACTGGACCGTTCCCGGGACCTGCGCCCCCGACCCCGCGTTGACGAGGCGGACGTTCTGCAGGTTGATACCGGCCGGGAAGAGCGGCTCGCTGATGAGGACCGTCACGGTGTCGTTGACGACGTTCATCGGATCGATGGCCATCGGCGACGGGTCGTCGCTCGCCGGGATGGTCATCTCGACGTGCGGAGGACCCGGAACCGGGTCGGTGAAGCAGCCGGCCGCGCCGAGCGGGTTCGTCGCCGGGTCACACGTCACGAACGTCGCGTTGGCGTCGTTCTGCAATGGGCTCCCCGCAACCTGGACCACCTGCGGGCTCGCCCCGACACGCGGGATGAACACGGTGTAGGGGACGTTGCCGCCGAAGCCCGCGGTTTGCGCCGGGTTCATCGGATCAGTCGGGGGCGTCGGCAGGAAGGTCACGATGCGCTGGTTGTTCGCGGGACCCGCAGGATCGTCGGACACGCCGAACGAACCGAATGCGGGCACGGTCGTCACCCCGTCGGTCGTCGTGATGTTGATCGAGCCGAGCGCGACGCCTCCGCTGGGGAGCGTCGCCCCGTTCACGTTGCCCGCGAATACGATCTCGATGGCCACGTTGAGCGGGATGCCACCGGGTGGGTTCGGCGACGTGACGCCGATCTGGCTGTTCCAGATCTCGATCGTGTCGAAGCCGTTCGGCGTCGGGACGTTCAACAGGCGGATCGAGACGACGAGTGCGTCGCCGCTCCCGCCGCCACCACCACCACCTTCGTCTCCACCGCCTCCACCGCCGCAGCCCGCGAGCCCGACAGTCACGGCAGCGACCACCATCGCCACGAGGAGGGGGGCTCCCCTTCGGATGCTCATCATTCCCGCGAACTCCTTGTTCTCAGAATCTGTCCGACCAGGGTTTCCCGCCCCGGTTTCATATTCAGCGCACGGCTGACCCGCGATGCGGGGTCTCGGTCCGTGACCAGCTTCCGGCAAACCGCCCCATCAAAGGGAGGTCAGATGAGGCTCGGTGCAAACGGGATGCCAGCGTCGAATCGACGCCGTGCCCGCACGGAACCTCTTCATTTCCAACATGTTAGAGCAGCTTCCGGCGCCGTGCTGAACCGCACTCCGTCAAGGTGTGCGACCGCGCACGTTTCCAACCAGCGCCTCCGGCCCCCACGGACCTTCATTCCATCCAGAGAGAGGCGACGAGGATTGTAGAAGCCGACCGAAAGGCGGTCAACAGAGGGCAATGCGGCGGGAGATCACGCCGGCCTCGTCCCGCCCGGTGGGGCGGGGGATCGGAAACGCCTGGGGACTCACGGGAGCGCGGACCTCCAGGTCCGCTCTGGCGGCGAAGCCGGATCCGGATCCTGAGCGGACCTGGA
>NZBC01000083.1 GCA_002687715.1 Planctomycetota bacterium
CGCGGCGATGACGGCCGCGCGACATCCGACGAGGGACCGGTCGTCGATCGCGATCAGCACGCTCTTGCGCACCGCCGGCGTGAGCGGATGGGACAGCGCGACGGCGAGCCACCGCTCCTGATCGCGGACGTTCGCTTCGAGACACAGGATGACGCAGCGCGAACGTCGCACCGGATCGGTCAGACTGGCCAGAAGAGCCGCGACCTCGTCGCCGCTCGGCCCCGGCGTCCGCGAGGCCCAGGAGTCGAGCGCGCGGGCCCAGACGTCCGGGTCCGGGTCACGGATCAGCCGCGCGAGCTGCTCGGCGGCGGCGGCGTGCGTGGCAAACGCCGGCTCGGTCAGGATCGCGACCGCGAGCCGCCTCAACTCGATGCCGCCGGACCCGACGAGCTCGGTGATCAGCGCCAGCGCGTGCTCGCGACGCGAGGCGTCCTGGGCGAGCGCCCGGGCCGCTTGCAAACGCACCCCGGGGAACGTGGCTCGCAGCGCGGTTTCCGCGAGCGGGACCCGATGTTCAGCCGGCAACCCGGCCAGGACCTCCGCGGCCGCAAGTTGCATCGTCTCATCGGGCGTCGCCAGCATGCGTCCGATCAAAGACGCCACCCCGTCGTTCGCATGCCCGGCGAGGAACGCGAGCGCGTGCCGCCGTCCCCAAGGCCCCAACGTGTCCATCGCCACCGTCACCGTCGGGACCGCGAGCGCGCCGAGCTCGTCCAGGGCGCGGCGCGCTTCCATGACGGCCCGGGAGTTCGCCGGACCGTCCAGCCTGCTGACGACGGCGAGCAGCGTGTCCGTCGCCTGCATCTGGACCTCGTCCTCGCGGCGGATCAGGTGGGTCAGCCGCTCCGCGGCCCATTCGGCGTAGGGCGCCGGCTGGCGACGAAGCTCCTGGAGCACCTCCCGCGCGGCGGCGAGGTCGTTCTTGCGCTCGAGCAGAACCGCCTGCTGGACCATCAGCCGGGGGCGCTGGTTCTCGTCGGCGATCGCGATGGCGGCGGCGAGGTCAGCCTGCGCAGCCTGGGCGCGCCCGTCCACGGTGTCCTGGATGTAGGACTGGACCTCCGCGTGGAGCACGCGCTTGTTGACGACGTCGACGAGGTCCGCGAGGACCTGCTTCTCGCGATCGAGATTCGCGCGGGCCACCCTGATACCCGGGTAGCTCTCGTGAAACCTCTCGTGCAGGCTCGTCAGATCTGCTTCGAGGGCCTTGATCCGATCCTCCTGGGTCGCCACCTTGTTGCGCGCCTCGGCCGCCTGGACCTCCTTCAGCCGCGCCTCCAGCATCGCCGTGCGCTTCTCCGTGTCCCGAAGCTGCTGGCGGCGCGCGGCGGAGTCCGCCCGCAGCTGATCGAGCCGGGTGCGCGTCGTCGAGAGCTCGACCAGGAGGGCTTCCCGCTGGGCGCGTTGGTCCGCGAGTTCGGACGCGAGCTGATCCCGGGTCGGGGTCTGGGCGCCGGCATTCGAGCCGAGAGCGAGCAAGATCGAGAGCACGAGCGTGCGGGTCATCTTCGGTTCCTCCTGGGTCCGCTTCGACCAATCCTGCCGGCTCGGCGGCGAAACGTTGTCATCGCGGGGTCAAACCCCCGCCCGAATCCGCCACGTTTGACAGGCCCCTGACACTCGAGAGGACGCGCCCCCCCGCCGCAGCCCCGTACCATGGGGTCATGGCGACTGGCGAGCGTCATCGCGGCCGGGTCCTCGGGCTCGGTCTGATCCTCCCGGGTGTGCTGCTCTGTGCGTGGGCACTCGTGGAATTCGGCGGAATCTCCGCATCATGGGCCGACGATGAACGCGCCCGGGCGGGAAGGCTGCTCGTCCGGATCGACGAGGTCGTCCTCCGGACGCTCGCCGATCTGCAGCCAGGTCACGACGGCGGACTCATCACCCTCGATGAGCGTGACCGCCCCACGGGCCCATTCGTTCCGGCACACGACGAGGTCGTCCCAGAGCTGCCCCCGCGCCGGTCCATCAACGTCCGCACGGCGCTCGAGCTGGAGAGCTCGGGCCGCGCCGCGGAAGCGGTCATCTTCTTCGACCACGCTCGAACCGCGGGCGTCGCACTCGACGGCATCGCCATGCTCGCGTGGGCCCGCGCGCTCGATGCCGTCGACCAGCGAAGCCGCGCCCTCGACGTCCTGACCTCGCTCATGTCGCTGGGCGACGACCAGCGGATCGGTGCGCTCCCCGTTGGTCTGTGTGCGGCCATGCTCGCCGCACGGATCCAGCGGAACGCCGGCGCGCCGGACGCCATCCGAAGTCTCGCCGCCGACGTCGCCGCGCACCGCTGGCCCGTGACGGCAGCCGCAGCCGAACCCGTTGCCGAGTGGCTGGTGCGCCAGGCCACCCGGCCCCGACCCGAGCTCGATGGGTGGCAGCGGCTGGCTCGCGTGTTCGCATCGGCCGAGCGCAGGTCTGCAACGATCGAATCGCTGAACACCGGCGACGCCTGGGTCCAGGATCGCGGCGACGCACTGCTCGTGGCGGCACGTTCGCGGGCCGCACGCGCCGTCGCCGAGGCGGTGGAGGCGATCGACACCGGGGGCCCCCATGCACTTCGCACGGGTGCTCCACCCGCGGACGCTCTCGCGACGACCCACCTCGCCGCGCTCGACGTGTCCGTCGCCGTCGTCGCGAACGGCACCCTGCCCAGCCAACGCCTCGCCTCGACGGCACGGTGGCTCCTGCTCGCGGCCCTCGTCGCCTTCCTGGTCGGCAACCTCGTCGCAGCACGACTGCTGAAGCGCGAGGCCGCCGTCTCCGCGCTCAAGAGCCGGTTCATCGACACCGTGTCCCACGAGCTGCGGACGCCGCTCGCATCGTTGCTGTTGAAGGCGGAAATGCTCGCGGACGGCAGCGTCCCGGACGAGAAACGCGGTGCGTATCAGGCCACCCTGCTCGCCGACGCTGAGCGCCTCTCCGACCTCGTCCACGGGATCCTCGACTTCTCGCGCATCGAGCGCGGGCGGGAGACACTCCAGCTGCGCGACGTCCCGGCACGACGCCTGCTCGCGGACGGCTTGCGAGCCGCGCGCTCGTCCATCGCCGACGCACGCCAGCGGGTGCGGGTCGTCGCGCCCCGCAGTCTTCCATCCCTGCGGGTCGACCCGGGCGTCATGGGCCGAGCGCTGAAGAACCTGATCGAGAACGCCGCGAAGTACGCGC
Source organism: Planctomycetota bacterium (assembly GCA_002687715.1). GTDB lineage: Bacteria > Planctomycetota. The sequence goes on from NZBC01000083.1 coordinate 3,163, forward strand.
CCGAAGCGTCGGAGATCCTGGTCTCCGCGGCGCGCGAGAACGGCCACGTCACCTTCCATGTCGAGGATCGGGGCCCCGGCGTGCCGGCGGATTCGCGACGCGACGTGTTCGAGCCATTCCGCCGGCTCCATCGCCACGGTGTACCCCATGTCGCCGGCACCGGACTCGGACTCGCCCTGGTAGAGCGCGCGGCCCACGCCCACGGTGGGACGGCCAGTGTCCGCGACCGTGAGGGCGGAGGCGCCGTGTTCGAGATCACCCTCCCCCTGACCTCCGAGGCGACGTCGTGAGCGCGCAGCTGCTGCTCGTCGAAGACGACACCAGCATCCGCGAGAGTGTCTCCGACTTCCTGCGTGGCCGCGGCTACTTCGTGACCGAGGCGGATTGCGCCGAGACCGCGGCGCGCGCCATCGTCAAGGGCGAGTTCTCTCTCCTGCTGCTCGACGTCCTGCTCCCCGGGCGGAGTGGCCTCGATCTACTCCGATCCCTGCGACGGGACGGCAACCGCGTCCCGGTGATCATCATCACCGCACGCGGCGAAGAGCATCAGCGCGTCGAGGGGCTGGAGCTGGGTGCCGACGACTACGTGCTCAAGCCGTTCAGCGTCCATGAGCTCCACGCCCGCGTGCGCGCCGTGCTGCGCCGGGCCGGCAGCCACCCCTCCCGCATCATGATCGGCGAAGCCGAGGTCGATCTCGAGGGCGGACTCGTCCATCGCGACGGCGACTACCACCGCCTCCTGCAGAAGGAGGCCGACCTCCTGAGCTTCCTCTTCCGCCACGCCGGCCGCACCTTCCGCCGCGAGGATCTCCTCCGCGAGGTCTGGGGCTTCGACGTCACCCCCAGCACTCGCACCGTCGACACCCACGTCTTCACACTCCGCAAGAAGCTCGAGGCCTCGCCCAAGCGACCCAAGCACTTGTTGACGGTTCACGGGGTCGGGTACCGGCTGGTGCTGTAGCGAGACCGCCCGCCGGGAGCGGGGACCTCCAGGGCGTGTGAGGCGATCTGCTCTGACGGGAGCGCGGACCTCCAGGTCCGCTCTGACGGCGCAGCCGGATCCGGACCCAGAGCGGACCTGGAGGTCCGCGCTCCCATGCAGCCCCGGAGCGGACCTGGAGATCCGCGCTCCCAAGGAGATTCGGCTTCGCCGTCGCGGGATCGCAGCGATGGATCAGTCGCGCAGGTGTTCGCGTACGAGGTCCAGGTAGCGCTTCACCGACTCTGCGAACATCTGGAGTTCATCAGAGGTGACGTCGCGCACGACGCGAGCGGGTGAGCCCAGGACGAGGCTGCGGGGTGGGACCTCCATTCCCATCGGGACGAGGGCGCCGGCAGCGACCAGACTCTCGTCGCCGATGTGGGACCCCGGGAGGAGGATGCTGCCCATTCCGATGAGGCAGCGATCACCGACGGTGCGGCCGTGGAGCATGACCCCATGCCCGACCACGCAGTCTTCGCCCACGACGACGTCCTCGTCGTGCTGCGGATGCACGACGGTGAGGTCCTGCAGGTTCGTCCGCGCGCCGATGGTGATCGGCGCGACGTCGCCGCGCACGACCGTGCCGTACCAGACGTTGACGTCCTTGCCGAGCGTGACATCGCCGACGATCGTCGCGTCATCGGCGATGAACGCGGCACCGTACCGGATGAGGTGGGGCTGGCGCACGGGAAGCTACTGGTCGGGCGGGAACAGCACGGGATACCACAACGTGAACGCGTTGTGCAGGCCGTGGAGCGCGACGCAGGGCCACAAGCTCCGCGTGCGCTCGAACAGAGCGCCGAGCACGAGCCCCAACGCGAGGATCGGCAGCCACGTGAACGACGGGTGGATCGCCGTGAACACGACGGCCGTCAGGACGACGGAGATGACCGCGGGCCCGGGACCATCGGTGACGCCGCCCAACACGGCCCGAAGGCCGGACTGGAGCCACCCCCGGAACAGCACCTCCTCGAACATCGGAACGACGACGACCAGGACGACCGTCATCGCAAACGGGATCGCCGGCCGTCCTTCCGCAACGCGATCGAGGAACATCTGCATCGTCCGCTGGATCCGATCCGGCTGGTCGATCAGGTCGCGGTTCCAGGCGTGGAGCCCGAGGACCCCGGGCAGGATGAGCACGTACAACGCCACCCCGCAGACCACCCCACGCCCGACGAACGGCCATGTGAGTCCGAGGATCTCCTTGCCCACGCCGACGCGTCGCGAACCGACGACCAGCGCGGAGCCGAGACCAGCCAGGCAGGCGTTCATCGCGAAGAACTGCTCCGGACCGCCGGCGATCGCCCGCGGAATGATCCCCGCGATCACGCCCTGGGCAATCGCAATCCCGGCGAGGGCGCCGAGCAGCAGGTCCGGGCCAAGGTCGGGTGCCGGCGCGGGCCGCCGATCCATCGCTCGGAAGGCGCGGCGGATGACGGCGGCGGCGCCGATCCACAACAACCCGCCGACCCAGAGTCGCGAGTCGCTCACGCGTTCGAGTCGCCGAGGCGTTCGACGATGTGGCCCTCGAGCGGTGACGACGCCGATCCGTAGAGCCGTCGCGGGATGCGGCCCGCGCGCCAGGCGTACCGACCGGCGCGACACGCATCTCGCATCGCTTCGGCCATCGCGACGGGGTCCTGCGCGCAAGCCACGGCCGTGTTCAGCAACACTCCAGCGATGCCCAATTCCATCGCCAGCGTCACATCCGACGCCGTACCGACGCCCGCGTCCACGATCACCGGGACCTTCGCGCGCTCCAGGATCAAACGGATGTTCGACGGGTTGAGGACACCCTGGCCCGACCCGATCGGCGAGCCGGCGGGCATCACGGCCGCCACCCCCGCTTCCTCGAGCCGGAGCGCCATGATGGGGTCGTCGTTCGTGTAGACGAGGACGATGAAGTCCTCGGCCACGAGTTGCTTCGCGGCCTCGAGCGTGGCGACGGGATCGGGCAGGAGGGTCTGCTCGTCGCCGAGCACCTCCAGCTTGCACCAGTCCGACAGCCCCGCTTCACGGCCGAGGCGGGCCGTCCGCACCGCATCGTCGGCGGTGAAGCACCCCGCGGTGTTCGGCAGGATCGCGATCGCTTCGCGGTCGATGTAGTCCAGGACCGTTGGCCCGGAGGCACCGGTGAGGTCCACGCGTCGAACGGCGACCGTCACCATCTCGGTGCCGCTCGCAACGTGGGCAGTCCTCATCGTCTTCAGGTCCGGGTACTTCCCGGTGCCGAGGACGAGACGCGACGTGAACGTGCGCCCCGCGATCTCGAAGGTGTCCTGGTGGTTCTCCGCGTCCGAGCTCACGGTCAGCCTCCTCCGACAAACGTCACGATCTCGAGAGTGTCGCCTTCCCGCACCGGCTGCACGGCGTGCTCCGCGCGCGGAATGACCTCGCGATTCAGCTCGACTGCGACCGCGTTCCCGCGGATGTCGAGCGACTGCAACAGCTTCTCAACGGTGCAACCGGACTTCACCGTCCGTTCCTTTCCGTTGACGACGACGATCACGATTCGTCGCCCTCCGGTGGCTCGTGGCCCTGGTTGCGGATCTTCTCCACGCGATACTGCAGCGCACGTCGTGTGAGTCCGAGCGTGCGAGCCGTTCGCGAGAGGTTGCCGCCACACCGACGCAACGATGCGAGAATGAGATCGCGCTCGAGAACGTCCAGCGTGAGTCCGGTGTTGAAGAGGCCATCGATGATCTGGTCGAGCCCGGAGTCCCCACTCTTCCTGGGCGCCGACAGCATCAGGTCCGCCTCGTCGATCAGGTTGGCGGGGGCGAGGACTACGGCGCGTTCGATGCAGTTCTCGAGTTCACGAACGTTGCCCGGCCAGGACCACGTGACCAGGCGCTCCTCCGCCGTCCGAGTAAACCCCGAGATGCGGCGGAGATTCTCTTCACAGAACCGTCGCAGGAAATGGTGCGCCAGCGCGAGGACGTCGTCGGGACGTTCCCGGAGCGGCGGCAGCTCCAAAGGAATGACGTTCAGTCGATAGAACAGGTCCTCGCGGAACGTCCCATCCGCCACCATCGCCGGCAGGTCGCGATGCGTCGCAGCGATGAGGCGCAGGTCGACGGGGACCGCCTCGACCGCGCCCACCGGCTCGACCTCCTTCTCCTGGAGGGCCCGCAACAGCTTCGGCTGCAACGCAAACGGCAGGTCGCCGACCTCGTCCAGCAGCAAGGTGCCGGTATGAGCCATCTCGAACTTGCCTTTGCGCGCCGATACCGCACCGGTGAACGCACCCTTGGTGTGACCAAAGAGCTCGGCCTCGAGCAGGTTCTCGGGAATCGCCGCACAGTTGACCTTCACGTAGGGGCCGGCGTGGCGTGGGCTCTGCAGGTGGATCGCGCGGGCGATGAGTTCCTTACCGGTACCACTCTCGCCCTGGAGGAGCACGGTGGCCGGACTCTGCGAAATCTGGTTGACCGTCTCCAGGATGCGGCGCATCGCATCCGAGTCGCCGACGACTTGTACCTTCTGCCGGAGCGCCTCGACTGCACCCTTCAGGTCGCGATTCTCGACGACGAGGTCGCGGACCCTCAGCGCTTTCTTGATCTTCAGGACCAGCTCGCCGACATCGACCGGCTTGGTCACGAAATCGTGGACGCCCCGCTTCATCGCGTCGACGGCCGTCTCCAACGTGCCGAACGCGGTGATGATGATGAACACGAGGTCCGGGTGCCCGGAGCGAAGCCGCTCGAAGAGCTCGACGCCGTTCATCTCGGGCATGTTGTAGTCCGACACCACGACGTGGGCGGGCGACTCCCGCATCTTCTCCAACGCCGTCACGGGGTCGTAGAAGGACTCCGTTGCGAACCCGTCGAGCTCCAGCATCTTGCGGAGCATGTCCGCCTGGGTGTTGTCGTCGTCGACGATGAGCACCCGCGGCTCTAGGGTCTCGGAATCGGAGTTCATCGCGAGGGAATCTATCAGCTCGGCGGGGGTCGGACACGGTCGTCCGCGTCGGGATCCGTCGCGGAGCACCTCACACCTTCGTGGCCTTGCGCGGCAACTCGATGGTCACGACGCACCCCCCCCCTGCGCAAGGGCCGCCTCGATCCGACCTCCATGGCTCTCCACGAAGGTCCGAGCCACGGTCATCCCGAGACCCATCGCCGTATCCCGATGACTGAAGCGCGGCTCGAAGATGTTGGTGAGGGCGGATTCGTCGGTGATCTCGCCGGTGTCCCGGACGGTGGCTCGGATCGCGTTGCGGGAACCCGCGACCCGAATGCGCAGCTCAGCGGCATCCTGCTCACGCATCGAGTCGATGGCGTTGTGCAGGACGCCGGCGAAGACCTCGAGGATCTTCTCCCGGTCACCCACGCAGGCCAGATCTCCCTCCCGCGAGAAGTCGCGCCGTATCCCTGCCGCGTCCAGATCGGGCTGGAACCGGTCCAGGGCCGCGGCCATGACGTCTCCCGCGTCCAGGGTCGTCATCACCATGTCCCGGGTGCGGGCGAACTTGACGAAGCTGTCGACCACCTTGCGGATCTTGCCGAGCTCCAGGTGGACGCGAACGAAATCGCGCGTGGCCGGCAATCGATCGCCCCGCTCCGCCAGCTTCTGCATGTACTGAACCGACAGGCTGATGGCGTTGAGAGGATTGCGGACCTCGTGGGCGATGCCCCCCGCAACATCGGCGATCGCCCGCAACCGGGTCGCCTTCTCCCGCTCGCGCTGGATGAGACTGGTCTGCGCGCGATTGAGGAGGATCGTCACCGCCGCGAGCACGTAGATCGTGACCCCGAGCGCGATGAGCCCGAACGTGAGGAATCCGGTGATGCTCTCTCGCTCATCCAGGTCGCGCCCCAGGTCGAGGTACGCAGTGATCCGGGCGCCCGCGTCCTTGGAAGCACCTTCCGGGAACCGGCAGCCCACCGCTACCCACGGCCCTCCCAATCGCTCGTATCCGATCCCTTCGACCTCGCTCAGCTCGGGAACCCTGCGGCCCTCGACGCCCGGCCCGAAGGACCACAGGACCCGCCCCCTCCGGTCCCGTGCGACGAGGCCGACGACGTCGCCGAAGGTGAGACCGTCGAGGGGCAAGCGAGGACCCAACTCGATCCAGGTATCCGGGTTCTCGGGGCCGTGCCCGAGCTGCCGCCACTGCAGATCTCCGATCTCGCTGCGTGCGCTGGCCAGCGCCTTGAGAGTGAGGCTGCGAAGGGTACGGGCCTTCCTCAACGAGTCACTCTCCAGGTCTCCGTCTCCGAACCGGTCGATCCGGCCTCCCGCAACGGCGACGAACAGGGCCATCAGGGCAATCCCCACAACCCCAACCAGAATCACCCCATAGGTGTACTTGCGTGCCGTCGGGACACTGCCGATCATGAGTCCATTCACAAAACCCGGTGCATAAAGCGGAGCCATGCGACCGCCCGCCGCGCCCGCACAATGGCCGCTGCTCGCGAGACCCCCCTCGAGCCGGGGATATCCTTGACGGAATTCCCCAACCCCGCTACCTTTAGCGTGATTTTTCGGGCGGCGCCCGCAGCAGGCGTTCCCGTGTTCGCGAGAAGTGGGGTAACCCACTTTTTTCTTTTTTTGGCCTGGGGGCCGTTCACCGCGCAAGAGCGCGGTCCGGTTTTCGGGCAGCGTACGTCGGAGGCCAGGATGTCCGGTGGAGCCGAACTTCTAAAGTTGGTGGACATGATCCATCGCGAGAAGGACATCGATCCGGAGACCCTGTTCAGCAGTATCGAGCTGGCTCTCGAGACCGCCGTGCGCAAGAAGTACGAAGATGCGGAGACCCTCGACATCCGGATCGACCGCGCGACGGGAGAGATCACGGCCTACAAGGACGGCTACCTGATCAACGCCATGGAGCTGGGTCGCATCGCCGCGCAGACCGCAAAGCAGGTGATCATCCAGAAGATCCGCGAGGCCGAGCAGGACGTCGTCTTCGGCGAGTTCGAGACCCGCAAGCGCGAGATGGCCACGGGGACCATCCAGCGTTTCGAGCGCGACGACATCGTCGTCGCACTGGGCCGAGGCGAAGGCGTGCTTCCGCGGTCCGAGCGCGTGCGTGGCGAGAACCCTCGTGTGGGCGACCGCATCCGGGCGCTCGTGCTCGATGTCAAGCGCGTGGGCAGCCGGGTCCGCATCATCCTGTCCCGCACGCATCCCGATCTGATCCGTCGGCTGTTCGAGCTGGAGGTCCCGGAGATCGCGGAGGGGATCATCGAGATCAAGCACCTGGCCCGCGAGCCGGGGTACCGCACGAAGATCGCGGTCACATCCTACGACCCGAAGATCGATTGTGTCGGAGCGTGCGTTGGGGTCCGGGGCAGCCGGATCCGCAACATCATCGACGAGCTGAACGGCGAGAAGATCGACATCATCCGGTGGAACGACTCCCCGGAGGTGCTGATCATGAACGCACTCAAGCCGGCGGAGATCGAGAGCATCACCCTGAACGACGCCACCGAGGAGGCTGAGGTTCTGGTCGCCGAAGATCAGCTGTCGCTGGCCATCGGCAAGAAGGGCCAGAACGTACGCCTCGCGGCGAAGCTCACGGGGTGGGCGATCAACATCGTCTCCGCGGACGACCAGGGTGCGCAGGCGGCGGCCAACCGGGAGGCCCAGGCGCTCTTCGAAGCCGGTGGGTTCCCGGAGGAGGCGGCCGTAGAAGGGACGCCCGTAGGAGAGGCGCCCGTAGGAGAGGCGCCCGTAGAAGAGGCGCCCGTAGAAGAGGCGCCCGTAGAAGAGACGCCCGCAGAGGAGGCGCCCGCAGCAGAGGCGCCCGCGGAAGAGGCGCCCGCGGAAGAGGCGCCCGCGGAAGAGGCGCCCGCGGAAGAGGCGCCCGCGGAAGAGGCGCCCGCAGAGGAGGCGCCCGCAGGAGCCGTCGCAGAAGGGCCTGGCGCTGCGGAGGAGCCGGACGTTCCGGCGGCGCCGGCCGAAATGCCCGGCAGCGCGAGCCGCACAGAGATCATGGCGACGCAGGTGGTGGACGCCGCCGGCAAGCAGATCCCAATCTCGACCGGACAAACCGTTGCGGTCCCGTTGAATTTGACGGAAGACGACAGTGCCGACGGAGAAGGCACAACGGAGGACTCGGACACCGAGGGCACGCCGCCCCCGGACGCGGTCTGAGCCACGTGAGACCAAGGGAGCCAGATGGCGAAGATCAGGGTTCACCAGCTTGCCAAGGAGCTCGGAATCGACTCCAAGGTGATCATCTTGGAGGCCGAGAAGCACGGCATCCAGGTGAAGAACCACATGTCGTCGCTTTCCGACAGCGACGAGTTCATGCTGCGTGCGTTCCTCGAGGAGCTCCGGCCGATCGTGAAGGCTCCCCCGCCTCCGCCGCCGCCGCCGCCCCCACCGCCACGGCCCGCTCCAGTAGCTGAAGAGCCAGACCTGGAAACAGCTCCGGCGCCCGAACCCGACGAGGTGTTCGCGCCGCCCGTGCGCGCCGTCGTGGCGCGGCCTCCCGGTGCACCGGCGCCGTCCCCCGATACCGATCCCGGCGGACCGGTGCCCGAGCGCGAGGAGGTGCCGCCTCCCTCGATCACGGCCCGGCCGGCCGCGGCTGATGACCCGCCCGTGGCCGACGTCGTCCCCGAAGTCGCAGCATCCCGTCCTCCGAGCCCGGCCGCCGACGAGGTCGTCACGCCCCCGTCCCGTACGGCCAGTCCGCCGTCGGCGGACAAGCTGGTCCAACGCCAGCCCACCATCCAACGTCGTCAGGCCGAGATCCTCGGCCGGCGCGAGCTGCCCCCCCAGCCCGCTCGCACTCCCGGACCCGGCCGTCCTGGCGGCGGCCCGGGCGGCAACTCCGGCCTGATCGCCACCCGCTCCGAAGGCGGAAAGCGCACCTTCGTCGTGACCGGTCGCGGACGCGGCCCGGGACGCGGTGGCGCCGGTGGTGCTGGCGGCGCCGGTCGTGGCGGTCCGCGCTCGCGGGAACGCGAGCGCCGCATGACGAAGCCGCGCACGCAGGACCTCAGCGCGATCACGCCCGACAAGCTCACCGTCGAGATGCCCATCACCTTGAAGGGCCTCTCGGAGAAGCTGGGCGTCAAGGCGAACGTCCTCATCCAGACCCTGTTCCTCCAGCACAAGAAGATCGTCAAGATCAACGACTCGCTGGACAAGGAAACGGTCGAGCTGCTGGGTCTCGAGTACGAGTGCGAGATCAGCTGCAAGGAAAAGGTCGACATCGAGACCCGCGTCATCGACAAGCTCGAAGCGGGCTGGGAGAGCGACGAGGAGTCGCTCACCTCCCGTCCGCCACTCGTGTCGTTCCTCGGTCACGTCGACCACGGCAAGACGTCACTGCTCGACGCGATCCGCAAGACCAACGTCGCTGGCAAAGAGCACGGCGGCATCACACAGCACATCGGATCGAGCCGCGTCGTGCTCCCTGATGGCAAGGAACTGGTCTTCCTCGATACGCCGGGACACCAGGCGTTCACCGAGATGCGGGCCCGGGGCGCGCAGGTCACGGACATTGTCGTCCTCGTCGTCGCAGCGGACGACGGCGTCATGCCACAGACCAAGGAGGCCATCGCTCACGCCCGGGCCGCCAACGTCAAGATCGTGGTGGCGTTGAACAAGGTCGACAAGGCGGGGTCCAACGTCGCCAAGGTGCGTCAGGAACTCGCGTCCGAGGGCATCCAGGACGAGGAGTGGGGCGGCGACACCATTATTTGCGAGGTGTCGGCGATCACCAACCAGGGGATCGACAACCTGCTCGAGTCGATCCTGCTCGAGGCCGAGGTGATGGAGCTCCAGGCCGATCACACCCGACCGGCCGTCGCCACCGTCATCGAAGCCGAACAGAGCAAGGGCGAGGGCAACGTCGGGCGACTCGTCATCAACGACGGCACGCTGCGCAAGGGCGACATCTTCGTCTGCGGAAAGGCCTTCGGCCGCATCCGGGCCATCAAGGGTCCGGAGGGGAAGTTCATCATGGAGGCCGGTCCGGCAATGCCGGTCGAGATCACGGCCCTCAACGAACTCCCCCAGGCCGGCGACAAGCTCTACGTCCTGAAAGCGCTTGACGAGGCGCGTGAGATCGCCGAAAAGCGGTCGCAGCTCGCCCGCGAGAAAGAGATCGCCAAGGCGTCCAACGTCAGCCTCGAGAACCTCTTCGAGAAGCTCGAAGGCGACACCCTCAAGCTCATCCTCAAGGTGGACGTAACCGGCTCGTTGCAGGTGCTCCAGCGCGAGATCATGGAGCTCAAACACCCGGAGATCTCCCCTGAGATCATCCACGGTGCGGTCGGCGGAATCACCGAGACCGACGTCACGCTCGCCGACGCATCGAACGCCGTCATCCTCGGCTTCCACGTGTCCGCCGACATGGTCGCGCGGCGACTCGCCGACCAGAAGGGCGTCGACATCCGGATCTACCAGGTGATCTACAAGCTCATGGAAGAGCTCCGGGACGCCATGGAAGGACGGCTCGCGCCGGAGGAGAAGGAAGTCATCACCGGAGAGGCGGAGGTCCGCCAGACCTGGAAGGTCACCCGTCTCGGCGTGATCGCCGGTTGTTACGTGACCTCCGGCATCGTGAAGAAGGCCAGCAAGGTTCGCGTGTCGCGGGGCGGCATCGTCGTCCTGGAATCGTCGTCCCTCAACTCCCTCAAGCGCATGAAGGATGATGCGAAGGAGGTCAAGGAGGGCTTCGAGTGCGGCATGCTCGTCAAGAACTTCGACCAGATCCAGGAGGGCGACGTCATCACGGCGTACGAAATCCAGAAGATCCGGCGGAAGTTCGAGGACACCTGAGAGACCGGGCGGTCGCCGCGCTCGAATCCGCGGCGCCCCCGGCACCATTCCAATCGATGTTCGTAGCGATCATCCAGGTGGAGCTTCGGCTCCACGAGCCGCGCACTCTGAAGGAGCGGCGGCGGATCGTGAACTCCCTGAAGGAGCGGGTGCACCGGCGCTTCAAGGTCGCCATCGCCGAGGTCGGTGATACGAGTGTGTACCGGTCGGCCCAATTGGGGATTTCACTCGTGTCCAACGAAGCCCGTCATGCCCGGGAGAGAGCGCAGAAGGTGGTCGAGTTCATCGAGAATGCGCCGGACTCCGAGGTCGTGGACGTCCAGACGGAGGTGATCTGATGGCGTCAATCAAGATCGAGCGGCTCCAGGAGATGATCCGGCAGAAGGTCGCGACCGTCGTGATGCGCGACCTGGCCGACCCGCGTCTCGGGCTCATCACCATCACCAAAGTCGACCTTGCACGGGACATGTCCAGCGCGAAGATCTACTGGTCGAGCCTGGAACCGGGGGGCAAGCGCACGGCGATCGAACACGCCCTCGACCAGGCGCGGGGCTGGGTCCAGCGCGAGGTGGCCAGGATGCTCTCGACCCGCATCACGCCTCAGCTCGAGTTCAGTTTCGACCGAGCCATCGAAGGCGTCGACCGCGTCTCCACCCTCCTGCGCGAAGCGCGCGACGAGGACGTGGAAGCGGCGCGGGCACGCGGCGAGTTCGACGAGGATCAGCAGGACGGCAACGATGACGAGCGCGAAGACCCAGACGAGCCCCAAGACACGCTCGACTGATCGCGTCGGGTCCTTCCGCAACATCGCCGTCATCCGCATGAGCTCGGTCGGCGACGTCATCATGGCTTTGCCGGCGCTCGAAGGTCTCCGTGAGACCTACCCGAACGCTCGAATATCCTGGATCGTCGAGCGCCGTGCGCGCAATGTCCTCGACGGGCACCCGGCCTTGGACGAGGTGATCGAGTTTCCTCGCGAAGTGTGGCGCGACATCCGTCGGCGGCGCTTCGGCTTGCTTCGATGCCTGCCGCACGCGTGGCGGTTCTACCGCGGCCTGCGCAAGCGTCGCTTCGATCTCACCATCGACTTCCAGGGGAACCTGAAGAGCGCCACCTGCACGATCGGGTGCGGCGCCGCCGTGCGTCTCGGGTACTCGAAGGCGGAGTGCAAGGAACCGAATCACTACTTCACCAACCGCCACCTGGACCTCGGCGGCCAGCACATCCACCGCATGGAGCGCGATCTGTTGATGGTCGGTGAGGTCGGGGTCCCGTTTCAGCACCGACCGCCGCGCATCGGATACGACGCCGATGATCGCCGCGCCGGTGACGCCACGATCCCCTTCCCCGACGGCGAGCCGCCCGTGGTGATCCTGCATCCGGGCACCAGCGCGTGGATGCCCAACAAGCGCTGGCCGCTCGCGTCGTTCGCCTCACTCGGAGACACGCTCGCCCGCGAGGCGCAGGCGCGCGTGCTCCTGAGCTGGGGACCCGGCGAGCGCCCGCTCTGCGACGAGATCCGGGAGCTGATGGAGCAGCCGTCGGAGCTCCTCCCTGACACCCCGACCATCAAGAGCCTCGGATACCTGCTCTCGCGCGCCGACCTCGTGGTCGGGGGCGACACGGGCCCCCTGCATCTCGCCTACGTGCAGGGCGTACCGACCATCGGAATCCTCGGCCCGTCGGACCCCCGCTTCTACTACCCCCTCGGTCATCCCGAACGCGTCTTCTACCGCCGGATGCCGTGTTCTCCGTGCCGCCACCGCACCTGCGACCAGATCACCTGCCTCACGGACATC
>NZBC01000084.1 GCA_002687715.1 Planctomycetota bacterium
GAGAAATCCGAGTTTCGTGTTCATGCCGTCGGGCAGTACAAGCTCGAATTATGGCGCTACGGATGGAAAAAGGAGTTCATCAAAACCGTGGGCTGGTACGACGAACACGGTCCCCGTTCCACCATTGAGATAGTCGTTTCCCGTTCCACCATTGAGATAGTCGTTGTCGGTGCCGCCGCCTAGCGAATCGTCTCCGGCGCCACCATAGAGCCAGTCGATGCCGTCGTCGCCGAGAGTCAGCGGGACCGGCTTCACGACCGCTCCCGCGAGTCGCGCACCGGTGTGGTGATAGGGATAGAACGGCTCGAAGAGCACGACCTCGTCCCCCGGGTCGACGAGGGTCATGAGGGTCGACGTGTAGGCCATGCTGGAGCCCACCGTTACGACCACCTCACCCACGTCGTACTCGAGGCCGTAACGCTCCTTCATGCGCCGTACGATCTGCTCTCGCAACGGCAGGACGCCAGCGAAGTTCGTGTAGGTGGCGCGATCGTGAAGCAAGGACTCGACGGCGGCGAGTCGCAACGGACGCGGCATCTCCAGGTCGCAGACGCCCTGGCCGAGGTTGATGCCGTCGTCGAGCGCATTCACTTTGAGCGTGAGCGCACGGAGGATACTGGCCTCCCGGAGGTGGCTCGTCCGGCGCGAGAGGGGCGCGAGGTCGATCATGGCCATCAGGATACGCGCACGGCGGCAAACGCCGGTAGACCTCGGTCCCGTTGCGGGGGAGAATGGTCGAACCATGAAAACCCGACGCACCTTCCTCCGAACCCTCGCCGGTGCCGGCGCGGTGGCGACCCTGCCCTGCCTGACCAACGATGCCCTGGCGCGTGTCAGCGCGGCGCGCGCGCGCCTCGCCGATCCCGACGACCCGGAGAAGGTGGCGCGCGACGAGCGGTACTGGCGCGACATCCAGTCCGCGTTCTCGATCGACCGCAACCTGGTCAACCTCAACAACGGTGGGGTCTCTCCGAGTCCGCGCTCGGTGCAGCGGGCCATGCAGCGCTACCTCGATCACAGCCAGGCTGCGCCGAGCTACACCATGTGGCGGCATCTGGAGCCGCGACGCGAGACGGTGCGGACGCGGTTGGCGAAACACTTCGGCTGCGACCGCGAGGAGATCGCGATCACCCGAAACGCGTCGGAGGCAATGGAGACCCTGATCTTCGGTCTGGACCTGAAACCGGGCGACCACGTCCTCGCCTGCGACCACAACTATCCGCGCATGCTCAACACGTGGCGACAGCGCGCTCGCCGTGACGGCATCGTGCTCGAGACCTTCGACGTCGCGACGAACCCCGACCGCCCGTCCGATCTGGTCGCCGCGGTGGAGAAGCGCATCCGCAAGAACACCAAGGTCATCGAGGTCGTGCACGTCGCGAACCGGAACGGGCAGATCTGGCCCGTTCGGGACATCTGCCGTCTGGGTAGGGCCCGCGGCATCACGGTGCTGGTCGACGGAGCACATGCGTTCGCCCACTTCCCGTTCCGCCGCGATGACCTCGAGTGCGACTTCTACGGCACGAGCCTGCACAAGTGGCTGCTCGCTCCTCACGGAACGGGCTTCCTCTATGTGAAGAAGGAGCGCATCAAGGAGATCTGGCCCCTCATGGCCGCCACGGAGGCCCAGGACGAGGACATCCGGAAGTTCGAGGAGATCGGGACGCACCCCGCCGCGAACGCGCTCGCGGTCGGCGAGGCGTTGACCTTCCACGAGGGAATCGGCGTCGCCAACAAGGCGGCTCGCCTGCGCTACCTCAACCGGTACTGGATCGCGCGCCTGGACAAGGATCCGAGGGTCACGATCCGCACCAACGATGAACCGGCGCAGAGCTGCGGGCTGAGGCTCCTCCACATCGAGGGCGTGAAGCCTGGCGACCTGCATTCCCACCTGCTCAAGAACCACGGGATCATCACCAGTTCCATCGGCGGCGAGACGGTGTCCGGGAACCGCATCAGCCCCAATGTCTACACGACGCTGGAGGAGCTGGACCGATTCGTTCACGCGGTCCGAGCGTTCCTGGCTTGAGAGATCCTCCGCCGCCCCGTATCACACGCAACATGGGCGTCGACCGCAGTGCAATCGTCGACCGGAATCTCCTGCAGCTCATCGAGCGGTGGGAGCAGCGCCCGGGCCGCAGCCAGACCATCCGGCCCGATCCGGATGACGGGGTCCGCGCCGGTACCAGCCTGACGGGGCGCGAGGCGCTCGAGTTGCTGGAATCGCAGTTCGTGGCGCGGCACCTCGACCTCGTGGCGCGGGACCTGAAGAAGCGCGGGGAGAGCTTCTACACCATCGGGAGCTGCGGTCACGAGGGCAATGTCGTCCTCGGGAGGCTGCTCAGCGAACGCGATCCTACGTTCCTCCACTACCGCTCCGGGGCGTTGATGGTCGAACGGGCGCGCCACGTCCCCGGGGCAACACCGATCTTCGACGTGCTGCTGTCCCTGGCCGCGTCTCGCGAGGACCCCATATCCGGCGGACGCCACAAGGTGTTCGGCAGCCGTCAGCTCTGGGTGCCGCCGCAGACGTCGACCATCGCTTCGCATCTGCCGAAGGCGCTGGGGACGGCGTTCGCGCTCGACCGCGCCCACGCCGTCGGCCAGGAGGTCAACGCTCCGGCCGACGCGATCGTCGCTTGCACCTTCGGTGATGCGACCGTGAACCACGCGACCGCGCAGGCGGCGTTCAACGCGGCGTCGTGGACCGCGTTTCAGAAGCTGCCGTTGCCGCTGCTCTTCGTCTGCGAGGACAACCACATCGGCATCTCGGTGCGGACGCCGGCGAACTGGGTGTTGAACCGGTTCCGCAACATGCCGGGCATTGCGTACTTCCGCGGGGACGGGCTCGACCTGCCGTCGGCGTGGAACGCCGCGCGGGCTGCCGTCGACCACGTACGCCGGCGGCGTGCGCCAGCGTTTCTCCACCTCGAGGTAGTGCGGCTGCTCGGTCACGCCGGGTCGGACGTGGAGACGGAGTATCGACTGCGAGGGGAGATCGAGGCGGACGAGCGGCTCGACCCGCTGCACCGGTCCGTCGAGCTCGTGCTCGACGCCGGACTCGTGACGCCGACCCAGATCAAGGATCTCTACGAGGAAATCCGCGCGCGGGTCGTCGCTGGCGGCCGCGAGGCAGCGACGCGCCCGAAACTCGAGTCCGCTCGGGAGATCATGGCGCCGCTCGCTCCGCACCGCGAGGACAAGGTGGCGGAGGAGTGTCAGCGCATTCCGGATCCGGCGGCGCGGGTCGAGCTCTTCGGATCGGAGAAAGCGCTCCCCGAGAACGCGACGCGTCGGCGCCACCTCGCGATCCAGCTCAACCGTGCCTTGACCGACGCGCTTGCGACCTATCCCGAGATGCTGCTCTTCGGCGAGGACGTCGGGCGCAAGGGCGGGGTCTATAACGTGACCACTGGCCTGACCGAACGCGCCGGCATAGGTCGCGTCTTCAACACGCTGCTCGACGAGACGACCATCCTCGGTCTCGCCATCGGCGCTGCGCACCTCGGCTTGCTACCCGTGCCGGAGATCCAGTACCTCGCGTACTACCACAACGCGGAAGACCAGCTTCGCGGCGAGGCCTGCTCGCTGCAGTACTTCTCGCAGGGCCAGTTCAAGAACCCGATGGTCGTGCGGATCGCGTCGTTCGGGTATCAGCGCGGTTTCGGCGGGCATTTCCACAACGACAACAGCATCGCGGTGCTGCGTGACCTGCCCGGACTGATCATCGCCGCGCCGGCACGTCCGGACGACGCGGTCCGTCTGCTGAGGACCTGCCTTGCTGCGGCCAAGGTCGATGGCGCGGTCTGCGTCTTCCTGGAGCCGATCGCGCTCTACATGATGAAGGACCTCCACGAGCCCGGCGACGGCCGGTGGCTGACGGACTACCCGCCGCCCGGAGACGCGGCACCGCTCGGCCGCGGGCGCGTCGATCCGCTCGACGCGGGTGACGAGGCGGACGCCGTCGCATCGGCGGACGACTTGACCATCATCACCTACGCCAACGGGACGTACCTGTCGCATCGCGCTGCGCGAACCCTCGCGAACGCGCACGGCATCCGGGCCCGCATCGTCGATCTGCTCTGGCTTGCTCCGCTGGACGAGGATCTCATTGTCGAACAGGCCGCTGCGACGGGATGCGTACTGGTCGTGGACGAGAGCCGGAAGACCGCCGGCATCTCCGAGGCGGTGTACACCATCATCGCGGATCGGCTCAGCGACCGGATGCCTCAGCTCGCGCGGATCACGGGCGAAGACACCTATATCCCGCTCGGTCCTGCCGCGCACGAGGTGCTGCCGACCGAGGACAGCATCGTCGCCGCGGCGGTGGCGCTGATGCAGGAATCGAAGCGGGACGCCGGGTCATGACCCGGGTCGCGGTCATCTGTCCCGGGCGCGGGACCTACAACCGCAAGGAGCTCGGCTCGCTGACGTCTGCGGAGCGGGCGGACCCGGGCGGCTCGCGAGCGGACCTCGTCCGACGGGCGGATGGGTGGCGCGAACACGTCGGACGACCAACCGTCACGGAGCTCGACGGTGCCGATCGGTTCGGTTCGAGCCACCTCGCCGGCGAGAACGCCGCTGCGTTGATCTACACCGCGTCCGCCGCTGATGCGCTGCACCTCGCGCCGGACGTCGAGGTCGTCGCGGTGTGTGGCAACTCGATGGGCTGGTACTCGGCGCTCCACGTCGCTGGCGTGTTCGGATTCGAGGACGGGCTGCGCCTTGCCGACACCATGGGCGGTTTCCAGGCCGAGGAGGGCGTCATCGGCGGCCAGGTCATCTTGCCGGTGGTCGATGACCAATGGCGTCGCGACCCGGTGCTCGAGGCCGCGGTTGCGGGCACGGTCGCACAGGTGAAGAAGGACGGTCATCCCGCGTTCCAGTCCATTCGCCTCGGCGGCTACGAGGTGCTTGCTGGTGATGCCGACGCCGTCCGCCTCCTCCTCAACGCACTGCCGAAGGCGGTGGTCGGCGAACGCGAGTACCCGTTCCAGCTCCTCGGCCACTCCGCCTTCCACACCGGGTTGATGGCGAAGACCTCGGCGCGGGCCGTCGAGGAGCTCGCCGACCTGCCGTGGCGGACGCCGCGCGTGAGCCTCGTTGACGGCCGCGGTCACGTGTTTCGTCCGCTGACCACCCGACCCTCCGACCTGCTCGCGTACACGCTCGGCCATCAGGTGACCGACACCTACGACTTCACGCGGTCCGTGCGCGTTGTTCTGCGAGAGTTCGCGCCTGACATCCTGGTACTCCTCGGCCCAGGGGATACCCTCGGTGGCGCGATCGGCCAGATCATCGTGGAGGAGGGGTGGAACGGTGTCCGTTCCAAGGACGATTTCGTCGCCCGCCAACGCTCGGAGTCGCCGCTGCTTTGTGCGATGGCCCGCCCCGAACAGCGGTCTCTCGTCGCTGTCGGTTAACGCGATATCCGAGGCTCAGCAGTGGTGTGCCGATGCGTGTGCGTTCGCCGTAGAATGCCGCTCATGCGCGTCCATGTCCTGATGCTTGTCGTGGTGTTGACGGGGCTGGTCGGTGCTCAGCAACCTGACCCCGGCGCGACCCTGATCTCGGATCACAATTGTCTCGCCTGCCACCAGGCGTCCGCTTCCGTCGTCCAGCGGCTCCAACCGAAGATCGCGCCGCGGCTGTCGGGGGTCGGCGCACGGGTGACGCCGCAGTATCTGCGGCGCTTCATCGCCGACCCGCATGGAACGAAGCCCGGTACCACCATGCCGGACATCGCGTCCACGTTGCCGGCCGGCATGCGCGACCAGACGATCGACGCGCTCGTACACTTTCTCGCGTCGAAGGGTGGTCTCATCTCGCAGGATCCGGTCGTCGCGGATCCGGGTGCGTTCGAGCGGGGTCGGCAGCTTTTTCACCAGGTCGGCTGCTTCTCCTGCCACAAGCCCAAGGAGGCGACGTGGGAGCTGGAGTACGCGCACTGGGCGAAGGACCAGATCTCGGCCGAGGAGCGCGAGTTCAACTCACGCGAGCAGGATCCGTTCCTGCCCAAGGGAACGGTCGCGCCGCCCGACGTCGTATTGCCCGACCTCGCGACCAAGACCACCGTGCCGGCGCTGGCGAAGTTCCTCCAGAATCCGCTGCACGCGCGTCCGTCTGGGCGCATGCCTTCGCTGATGCTCGACGGCCGTGAAGCGCACGCGCTCGCCGTGTATCTGCTCGAGGGGCAGGGCGGCCAGGAGCCGGAGCGAATGTCCGGCCTCAAGTACGAGTACTACGAGGTGCGCGTGAAGACGCCCGAGTTGCGGGTCGAAGGCCTTGAGCCGGTGCGGACGGGCTCGACGCAGAAGATCGGTCTGCTCAAGCACCGCGGGGACAACTTCGGCTTCCGGTTCACCGGATTCATCGAGATCCCGGAGGAGGACGAGTGGACGTTCTACACCACGTCGGATGACGGATCACGCCTGCTCATCGACGGCAAGCTGGTGGTCAACAACGACAACGTCCACGGCATGCGGGAGAAGTCGGGGACGATCGACTTGACCGAGGGCCGCCACGCCATCGAGGTGACGATGTTCGAGGTCGGGGGTGGCGAAGGCCTCAAGGTCCAGTGGCAAGGCCCCGAGGTGAAGAAGTCGGAGATCCCCGGCGCTGCGTTCTCGCACTTCACGCGCACGTACCGCCCCAAGGGCACTGCGGCGTTCAAGGTCGACCCGAAGAAGGCGGCTCTCGGCGAGCGCCTGTTCTCGGAGGTCGGCTGCACGAGCTGCCACACGCTGTCCGACAGCAAGATCGACCTCCAGGCGACGCGGCTCGGCCCGCCGCTGCTGGAGCTGGGACGGATGGGTAGCGGGTGTCTCAGCGAGAACCCCACCGGCAAGGCGGTTCACGTCAACGGGGTCAAGGATGCCGAGGCGCGAACGGCGATGCGTCGCGACATCGCGAAGACGCTCGCGTCGCTCCGCCAGCCGCAGTCTCCGAAGGAGCGCTTGTCCGCGACGCTCCATCGCTTCAACTGCTACTCCTGCCATCGCCGCGACGACGTCGGCGGACCGCATCCTCTGCGCAAGGACTATCACAAGCTCCTGATCGTGGCCGACCTCGGTGACGAGGGGCGCGTCCCGCCCGAGCTCACGGGGGTTGGACGCAAGCTCCATCCCGGATGGCTGAAGGCGATCCTGTTCGAAGGACGCCGGTCCCACGAGTTCATGGCGACCCGGATGCCCGATTTCGGTGCGAACAACATCCGGCACGTCGCCGAGGGTTTCATCGCGTCTGACGCGCACAAGGAGGAGCTCGCGCCGCCGAAGTTCTCGGCCGGGCGCGCCGAGTTCGGGCGCCGACTCATGGGCATCAAGGACGGACTCGGCTGCATCCGTTGCCACAAGTTCGATGGCCGTGATTCCCTCGGTATCCCTGCCGTCGATCTCGCGCCGATGACCAAACGCCTCACCTGGGGCTTCTTCCACGACCTGCTGCTCGATCCCAACTCCGTGAACATGGACACCCGCATGCCCAAGTTCTGGGAGGGCGGCAAGAGCGCGGCGAAGACGATCCTCGGCGGCGATCCGGAGCAGCAGATCCAGGCCATGTGGACCTACCTCCATCTCGGATCGGCGATGCCGCTCCCGGACGGGCTCGTGACCAAGCCGGGCTCCTATGAGGTCGTGCCCGGGCAGCGCCCGACGATGGTGGGAGTGTTCATGAAGGGCGTCAGCCCGCGCACGGTCGTGGTCGGCAACAAGGAGCGGGTGCACTGGGCGTTCGACGTGCAGAATTCGCGGCTGGCCAAGCTGTGGCGCGGGACGTTCTTCGACGCCCGCGGCACCTGGCACGCCCGCGCTGGCGCGCTGCAGTCGCCGCCGGGCACGGACGTGCTCGATCTGCCAAAGGGCAACGCCATCGCGATTCTGGACTCGCCAGATGCGGCGTGGCCGAAGGACGTGGGCCACGCGGCGGGGTTCCGCGTGCTTGGTCGCCGCCTGGACAAGAACGGCATCCCTGCTTTCCGATACGCGCTCGGCGGGATGACGATCGCCGAATCGGGAACCCCGTTCTTGTCGGAGCACGGACCGGGGTTGCGGCGCCGGTTCGCTGTCGCATCGGAGCCGGGCGGCGGCGCTGCCTACCTGCGGCTCGGCACGGGCTCCTCGATCACGGAGACGTCGCCCGGACGGTGGACGATCGCGGGCACGCGTCCGGTGACGATCGCGCTCGACGGGGTCCTCGCTCCGTTTGTCGTCCAGACGGACGCGGGGGAGGAGCTGCGCGTGCCGCTCAAGTTCAGTGGCGGCACCCCGTACGTGATCGACGCCCAGATCTGGTGGTAGACGAGGAGAACACATGAACCGTTCAATGATGCTCATTACCCTCCTCGTGGCCGCCGTCGCCGCGCACTCGCTCGCTCAGAAGGTGCCGACCGAGGACGACTACTACCCAGTGGAAACGCTGCCTCTTCCCAAGGGGATGGTGCTCGAGGTCAGTGGCATCGCCATGCTGTCCGACGGGCGCCCGCTCGTGTGCACGCGCCGGGGCGAGGTCTGGATCGTCGAGGACGCCTACGCCAAGGACCCGGCGAAGGCGACGTTCAAGCGCTTCGCGGATGGTCTGCAGGAGCCGCTCGGTCTGCTCGTGCACGAGGGCTGGATCTGGTTCGTGCAGCGGGGCGAGCTGTCGCGCATGCGCGACACCGACGGCGACGACATCGCAGACGAGTTCGAAACGGTCTGCGACGACTGGCGCATCAGCGGCAACTACCACGAGTACAACTTCGGCCCGCGCATCGGCCCCGACGGCAAGCTCTGGATAACCACCAACAAGCCGTTCGGTGGCGAACCCTTCGGCCGGGCGGACTGGCGCGGATACGCCATCAGCATCGACCCCAAGACCAAGAGGATGACACCGGTCTCCTGCGGCCTGCGGTCGCCGGCGGGCGTCCAGAACAGTCCGTGGGGCGACGTCTTCTACACCGACAACCAGGGCGAATGGTGCGGCGCCAGCAAGTTGAGCCACCTCGAGCCCGGCGACTTCCACGGTCACCCGTGGGGCGTCTTCTCGACCAAGAAGGACCTCTGGGGCTTCCACCAGCCCAAGCAGCCGCCCAACGGCAAGCGCATGCCGGAGGTCGGCGCGGAGATGCCCACGTTCAAGCTTCCGGCGGTGTGGTTCCCCTACGACAAGATGGGCAAATCGCCCGCCGGGTTCGTGTGGGACGACACTTCGGGCAAGTTCGGCCCGTTCGACGGCCAGCTCTTCGTCTCGGATCAACATCACGCATGGGTGTTCCGCACCAGCCTCGAGAAGGTCAACGGTCACTGGCAGGGCGCGTGCTATCCGTTCCGGGGCGGGCTGCAATGCGGGGCCATCCGCGTCGCGTGGGGCAAGGACCGGAAGTACCTCTTCGTTGGTCAGACCCAACGCGGATGGGGCTCACGCGGCGGCAAACCGTTTGGCATCCAGCGGATCTCGTGGACTGGCAAGGTCCCGTTCGAGATCCAGGCCATGACCGCGCAGAAGAGTGGCTTCGACCTCACATTCACCAAGCCCGTCGACGTCAAGTCCGCGTCCGACGTGAAGTCGTATCGCATGGAGAGCTACACGTATCTCCTGCACAGCTCGTACGGCAGCAAGGAGGTCGACAAGGGCACGCCGATCGTCAAGGCGGCGATGGTTTCGTCGGACGGCCGCCGCGTGCGGCTCACCGTCCAAGGTCTGCGCGCGGGCTATGTCCACGAGGTGCACCCAGCGGGCGTCCGCAGTAAGGGCGGCGCTCCCTTGCTGCACCCCCACGCGTATTACACGTTGATCAACATCCCGGGCGGTGCGTCGGCGCAGCCGCCGCGGAGGTCTGCTGGCCAGCCCCCGGCGAAGGCTCCGGACAAGGCTCCGGTCAAGGAACGGGCCGAGGTGCTGATCAAGATCGAGGACGAAGCTCCGATCCAGGACGAGGGCTTCGTCGACCTCTTCGACGGCAAGACCACCGACGGCTGGTTCAACCCCTACGAGTGGGGCCAGATCCAGGTCGAGAACGGCGAGATCCACCTCCGCGCCAACCGCAAGTTCTTCCTCACCACGAAGAAGACCTACTCCGACTTCATCCTCGAGGTCGATGTGAACGTCCCCAACGGCGGCAACAGCGGCATCCAGTTCCGCAGCGAGTGGAAGAAGAACAAGGTCTTCGGCTACCAGGCCGAGGTCGACCCCAGCAAGCGCGCCTGGGCCGGCGGTATCTACGACGAGGGCCGCCGCGCCTGGCTCGCCCCTCTCCGGGGCAAGCCGAAGGCGCAGGCCGCGTTCAAACCCGAGCAGTGGAATCGCTATCGCATTCATGCCGAAGGCGGCCGCCTCCGCGTCTGGGTCAACGACGTCCTCACATCCGACTACCGCGACGCCATGACGATCGAAGGCCACATCGCGCTGCAGCACCACGGCGAGAAGGGCAAGCTCTACCGGTTCCGCCGGGTCCGCCTCAAGGACCTTGGCAGACACCGGTGGCGCCCCCTCTTCGACGGCAAGACCCTGAGCGGTTGGCACGCCCGACCCGGAGGCACCTGGAACGTCGAGAACGCGGCCATCGTCGGCCGCTCGCCGGCCGACGAGCGCCGCCACGGCCTCCTCGTCACTGACGCCATCTTCAAGGACTTCACCGTCCGGGCCCGGTTCAAGGTTCACACTGGCGACAGCGGCTTCTACTTCCGCATCAAGGAAGTCAAAGGCAACGTCTCGGCCAAGGGATTCCAGGTCGAGATCGACACCAGCGAAGAGACCGGGGGCCTGTACGAAACCGGCGGACGCGCCTGGGTCAACAAACCCGCGAAGAGGTCCATCAGGGGCTACAAGTCCGACCGCTGGAACCAGCTCGAACTCCACGCCCACGCCGGGCACATCGTGGTCAAGATCAACGGCAAGGTGACGTCCGAACTGAAGAACGATCCCGGCCGGAAGGACGGGCACCTCGCGGTGCAGCTGCACGGCGGCCAGGCGATGCACGTCGAGTACAAGGACATCCAGGTCCTGGAGCGCGCGCCCGGGAAGTAGCGGGCCGCGGGAGCTCGCCAACGCTTCCCGGCCAGGGCTACCGACCCGCTAGAACGGACTGTCCTGCAGAAACGCCAGGATGCGCTGCCGCAGTCGCAGCGCGCCTTCCTTCCTCAAGAAGGCGTAGGGCGCGATCTGCCGCCCCTGGTCTCCTCGGATGACGAGTTGCCAGGGGTGGGGGCCTTCGGGGTTCCAGTCGTCGCGGCCGGCCACGACGGAGAGCTTCCACGTGCCCGAGGCGAAGGTGCTCCAGGCGACCGGGAGCCGGCCGAAGAGGACGTGCTTGACGCGGAGGTTGCCCGCGCGCTCCACGTGGAGTCGGACGTCGAGGAAGAGGATGGTCAGGCATGCGACGCCCAACAGCGCCGTGAGGACGCCGTAGGCGGGGTGGCCCATCGCGCCGACTGCGAGTCCGAAGACCATAAAGCCCACCGCGCACAGGATCAGTGAGCTCTCGGCGGCTCGTTCCGTGACCGTGCGGACCAGAAGGACACGCCCGTTTCTCGCGTAGCTGAAGAATGCCATTGCAGCCTCCCCGGCGGCCGTCCCGCCGCTCGTCACTCCCTATCGGACGTGGCGTGGTCTCGGCTGGTCGAAAACCGGTCCACCCGGGTGTCTATACGGATTGGACACGAGGGCGGTTGGCGACTTAGCGGGCGTCGATCCAGGGTTCGGCGGCGAGGATCGATGCTCCCGGCCGCAGGATCACGGGGAGTCCACCGTCTCGCGGCATGACACAGAGCCCGCGCGCGGGGTCGATGAACAGGACCTCGAAGCCGGAGGGGAGGAAGCGAGGCTGGAAGATGACCGGCGCCTCGGGGCCGTCGGCCGTCCTCACGAGCAGGTCGCGCGGCGGTTGTTCCGGGTCGCGGGACACATAGACGAGTCGGCCCGCGGACACGGGCCTGCCGCCGGATCCCGGAACGGGGAAGTGGCGAGAAGCGACTGCGCAGAGCACCCAGCTCGAGCCGGGATCGTCGACGAGCTCGATGTGGAGCGCCGGGCGAAACGTCGCCAAGACGGTCGGCGGGCGTTCGTCGTCCTTGAGGAGCGGCCCCACGCCGACGCGCAACGTGTCGGGGGTGTCGCCGGCATGAACGAACAGGAGCTGACGCTCCGCAACGTCCATGCGAGCGTTGCGCTGATCGGGGTCGAGTGTCCGCAGCGCGGAAGGGTCGAGGTCCCGGACCATCAGGCCCCGGCCGATGACTTGCGCGTCGCCGTCGCCCAGTTGGTTCGCGGGTCGCCTCCCCTCATCGAACCACGCGACCGTGAGGCCGAGCGGGTCGTTGACGAGGCGGTGCGGGGCTTCGGCGGCCGGTGAGACTTGCGCTCGTCCCGCGCGATCGCAGACGACGAGCTCGCGACCCCGTGACGTCTGCTCGAGGACCATCACGCGGGTCGCGATCCCCGATGGCAGCGGGGTGGCATGGGGCGCGACGGACGCGAACACGGCTCCGGTCACGTCCATGACCCTCTGCACGAACGGGTCGTTTGCCGCACCGGCCACGGCCCCGCGAATGGTCACCAGCCACGCCCCATGCTGGAACAACGCGAGCCGCACGTGCGCCGGGCGTTCGCCGATGCGCCCGCGCTTCAGCGTGGCCACGACCCCGGTGATCCCGCGGGCCGGTAGTGGCGATCGCGAGCCGACGGTGTAGCCCCGCTCCTTGGTATACGCGGCGAGGCGTCCATCCAGCAGATCCTGCATCGTGGTGATCGCGGGGTCGGCGGTCCAGGGAGCGAGGTGGATCGACAGTTCGTACGACGTCGACGCGGGCGCTCCGTCGTCAGGCGCCAGTCGCCATGTTCGCTCCCGCCGCGTCGCGGTCCATCCCACGGGAAACTCGAGAGACAGCCGTGACGGCTCGAGCGCCTGACGCCGCTTCGACGCCGCCGGCGTCGGGAACAATGCCTCCAAGGTCGGATCGGTGGCGCCGCGCGCTCGCAACCACCTGCGTACCGCGGGTGTCCCCGGGAACGCGAGTCCGTGCTTGCGCGCCGACTCGCGCAGCGCCGAGGCGTCGACGTCGGCGCCGATCAGCTTCACCACGTCTCCGAGTCGCAGCGGTGTGAGGTCCTGCCCGGGCAGGACGGCCGCAACGGCCAGCGTCCAGATCAACGTCCCCCTCATGGGGCTCATCCTACGGTGCCGAGACCTGTACCGGGAACCAGGGGGACACCTTGGGTCTCGCTGCAGCGCCCTACCGTCCTCGAGCGAACGTTACGGTTCGAGGTTGCTCGCCAGCCCGGTCACGCGCGCGCCGAGCGACACGATCCGGGCAGAGAGATCCCGCAGCGCGGCGGTCGCTGCTTTCGTATCGCCGTGGTCGAGGGCTTCGCGGATCGCCGGGAACACCAACGCGCCGTAGCCGTCGCTCGGATCGGTGGCGACCAACGGGTTGCGGAAGAACGGGCGGGACGGGAGGAGGTCGTCGGTGACGAGCGTACGGTTCACGCCGGCGATCGTTCGGTTGAGCAGCGCGACTGCGGCCGGATCGGGGTCGGACTTCGCCCGGGCCTCGCGCGCTGTGTTGAGTTCGGCTCCGGCCTCGGACAGCGCGCTGATCGCGTCTTCGAGGGGCTTCAGGTCGAGAGGACGTCCGGTGTCCGCGAGCTCGACGCCGAGCGCCTTCGTCTGGACGTCGAGCCAGCGCGCGAGCGCCACATAGTCGTGAGGGTTGATCGTCGAGCCCGCCGCCCGATGCAGGAGCACCGCAAGCAGGCGCGCCATCCTGGCATGGGTCGCGAAGCCCGGGTCGCCGTGGTGCTTCATCCAGCCGTAGGTGTCGAATCGTGAGTGGTAGACGCCGCACGGTCCGGACGAGGCGAGATCGATCACGGGGATGCAGTGCCGATGCAGAAACGCCGTGAAGTCGCTTCCGCCCCCCGGAGGGGACATCTCGAACCGCTGGACCGTCTCCAGCATCTTTCGCGGCGGGTCGGTGCGTTGGTCAGGGACCACGCGCAAGGTCCCGACGAGGAGGCGCTCGAGCTGTGGCGACGCGACGATGCCCAGCTCGGGGCCCGAGACCGCTGCGTCGACGTTGATGTACATCGATGCGCGCTCGTGGATCTGCTTGGCGAAGTGCTCGACGTACTCGACGCTGCCGAACAGTCCGTATTCCTCTCCGTCGAACGAGCAGAACACGATGGTCCGCATCGACCGCTGGCCGCTGCGGGCGAGCTTGCCCAGGACCCGCGCCGATTCCAGCATCACGGCCGTGCCGCTGCACGGGTCGACGGCTCCGTGCACCCATGCGTCCCGATGGTTGCCCATCACGACCCACTGGTCGGGGTGGAGCGAGCCGCGCAAGTGCCCGATGACGTTCCAGATCTTCCTGATGCTCCAGTCGGACTGGATGCGAACGCGCGCCACGACCTTCTTGCTGCCACCGAGGTGGTACGCGAAGGGGAGTCCTCCTTGCCAGCCGTCGGGGACCGGGCCGCCGCCGAGGCTCTTGAGAATCGGCTCCGCATCTTCCGCGGAGAGACACGTCGTCGGGATGGAGGGCAGCGTCTCGACGTCCTCCCACGGGATGCGCTTGGCGTTCCCGAACGCCGGAATGCCCGGCGTGAGCGGGTCGCCCGGGCGTTGCGCGATGTCGAGAACGGAGCCGCGCTGCACGGCCGACCGAGGCCGCCATGGCCCGTCGGGGTACGGATCGCCGCGCATGTAGCCGTCGTCCGCCGGGTCGGAGTAGATGAGCAGTGCGGCGAGCCCGGCGGTAGCAGCGTTCTTGACCTTGGTGCCGCGGAATAGCCCCCCGTAGCGCGCAAGGCCGATCGCCCCGTCGAGGGCGATCCCCATGGCCTTCAGCCGGGCGAAGTCGTCCGACGTCGCCCGGTTCACGAAGACGATCCGGCTCGTCACGTCGCCGTCCGCGGAGAATGCAAGGTGCGGACGCAGCGCGATCGTCGTGTGGGTATCAAAGTCCTTGTCCGAGGGCTCTTCCTTGAGCGCGCACCGATAGGCGAACGGAGCGAGCAGCTCGACCGTGACGTCGATCGGCCGCGGGATCGGCACCTCGTAGGTCTCGATACGGCTCTCCAGCCCGGCGCTGAGGAAACGCTGGTGGACGTACTCGGCCGACTTGAGGTCGTGCACGCTGCCCGCGTGGTGGGGCCGCGCCGCGAGGACCTTCATGCTCTCGTCGATGTGCTTCTTGTCGACGAGCCGCAGGATCTCCCGCTGGGTATCGTCCAGCGATCGCCCGAGGGTCGGGGAGATCCCGTACGCCTCCGGTGGAGGCGGTGGTGGCGGGGGCTTCGGGCCGGGATCGTCGGCCGACCCCGCGCATCCGGCGACGATGCCGAGCAGCAGGAGCAGCACGAGGCTCGAGCAGGAGCGGCGGATCACGGAGTCAGACCAGGAGCGTGCGGGCGACGCGTCCCTTGGCGAACCCGGCCTTGATACCGAACAGGTGACAGATCGTGGGCACCACATCGATAGTGTTGACGGACGAGCGGATCTTCTCCTTCCGCTTGAACGGTGGACCGGCGCAAAGAAGTCCGACCCGGTTCGTCGAGGTGCTGCCGTCGTCGAACCCGAGACCGCCTTTGGGGGCCGCCTTGCGATTGCGTCCGTGATCGGAGACGACGATGAGAGAGGTGTCGGCCTTCGACTTCGGGTCGGCCTGGATGGCATCCCACAGGGCACCGATGGCGGCGTCGACCCGGCCGAGGACCGCGAGGTAGTCGCGCTCACTGCGGCCGGCGATGGCGGCGTCCCGCAGTGCGACTCCACACATGCGGGGCCGCGCTCCCGTGACGAGGGCCTGGGCCGCGCGCAGCGCGCGGGCGTCGCCCGCGCCCGGACCGGCGTCGTCTTTCAAGGCGATCTCCGCGACCACGAACCGCTGCAAGGCCAGGAGTGCCGCGCCGCCAGGAGCGTTCGCGAGGGCGCCGGCCGCGTGTTTCTTGTCGAGACTCGCGAGCAAGCGCAGCAGCTCCTTCGCCTCGGCCTGATTGGCCGGTGCAGCCACGTCCATCTTCTTCAGCGCCTCCCGCAGAGGCCCGGAGACGACGGCGTCCGGCGAGAACGTCGATGGCCCGAACCGGGGCCCGTAGTCGACGTGATCGGAGTGACCCAGCAGCGTTTCGGAGCCGGTGCCGCTCGGGACGAACCACACGTCGGAAGCCGCGAGGCTCGCGTCCTTGCGAAGGTACTCGAAGATCGACGGGAACGGGCCGCGCAGATTGCGGGGGCGCGGATCTGCTTCCTCGACGACACCGGCGAACACACCTCGCTGCCCGATCTCCGGAGTCACGATCGGCACCTTGCAGGATGTCGACAGCGCGCCCAGCGCTCCGATTCGTCTGAGGTGCGGCGTGCGGTCCGCGTGCAGGAACGTGTCCCGGACCCGCACGCCTCCACCGAGCATGACCAGCACCACCCGCTGATCGGCCCGCCCGGAGTCGCGGCCGAACGGGAGCATCGCGGCGGTGGCGGAGGTCGCCATCGCAGCGAGTGCCGTCCGGCGGCTGACGACGGGGGTCGTGCGGATTTGGCGCATGAGTCTGATGTTAACGCGACGACCCGGTTCGGATCAGTACAGCTGGTACTCGGGGCTCTGGAGCAAGGCGCTGATCACCGCCGCCGGGCCGCCGCCCTTCGCGGTCAGCGACTTCACGTACGCGTCACGCTCGGTCTTGCTGGGGGGGCGCCCGAGCAGGCGACGGAACTGGTTCTCGACCCAGTGGGCCGGCTTGATGGATGACGCCCGGCCCAGCTCGAGCGAGGGAGATCGCGCCACGAAGCTGGCCAGCAGCGATCGCAGGCCGGCTGGGTTGCGGAGATCGGAGACGACCCGGCGCAGCCGTCCCTCCTCCTCGCGCTTCGGCGCCCGCCCAAAAGCATCGACGAGCAAGGACCGCACGAACTGGCCGTCGTCCTTCACCCGCGCGACCGAGAGCGACTGGCGGGACTCGTCGTCCAGCATCCACGCCTTGCGCATCTTCTTGAAGTTGTCCGGATCGGACGCGAGCCGCATCGCGCCGCGCGTCAGCCCACGGCGTTCGAGGGGTTTGCCGCGGATGCGCACGCTCTCATACCGGAGCTGCCCGCGATAGAACGCAGGCTGCTTGGTGATGATCTCGAGGAAGTCTTCGCGGGAGGTCCCACGTTCGCCGAACACCGCGACACGGTCGCCCTGGACCATGCGGGTCGCGTTGCGCAACAAGTCGGCGTCCTTCAGCGCGTGCTCGCCGATGAAGACGAGCAGGATCTGCCGCGCGAATTCTCGCGGCGTGGCGTACTTCACGCGCACGGCGTCGGAGGTGGCGATCCGCGCGAACACCTCCTTGAACGACACGCTGCCTTCTGCGAGCTCTTCTGCCACTTCCGCGTACTGTTCGGCGACGGTCGCGCCGCCTTCCGGTCCGAGGAATCGCACGAGCAGCTCGTTCAGCCACGATGCCCAGTGATCCGGACTGTCGAGGAGCTGTTCGACGAGCTCTTCGCGCTTCAGCGCGAGTGCCTCGACGCGCTCCTCTTCGAGTGGCGTACGTCCGATGGCGACGAGGTAGAAACGCCGGATCTCATGGAGGTCCTTCAACGAGCCCACGAGACGTCCATCAGCGTCGACCGAGCCCTTCGCCTGCAGCTCCGTCTTCTTGAACCACTCGCCCCGGTAGCGATAGCGACCGAGGATCGCGTTCGCGCGGACGTGGTCGCGGTCGCCTTCGACGACCATGCGTGCGACCTCCACGCGCTCCTTGGTCATTCCGGCCTTCTCGCACCAATCACACACGTCCAGCAACGCGTCGGGGTCTCCCGCCGCGCGGAGCCGGGCTGCGTAGATCGACGCCAGCTTGATTTCGAACGCTTTGCCCTCGAGCGACGTGATGCTCTCGCGTTCGAACGCCTGGGACCGCCGCGCTCCGCGGCGTTTGAAGTGGAGGAAGATCGGATCGGTCTTGTCGATGACGACGCCGACCAGCTTGCGTCCATCTTTCAGCACCATCTCGACGGGCTCTGGACCGCTCGGCACGGGCACCGGCGGTTGCGTGACGGGAGGGCGGTCGCGCTTGGGAACCGTCGGCGTGGGTGACACCGGCGCCCGGGCACCGCGTGGGTCGGGGTCGCTTCGTAGGTCGGGGGCGGTGGGCGGGTCGGGGGCGGTGGGCGGGTCGCCTCGGGATCCGGCGCCGCCGGACGCATCGGCAACGGCCCGCCGGTTGTCGGTCGAGGCCGCTTCGTCGTTGTTCCGGACGAGCATCCAGATGGACGTCACGCAGAGCGCGAGGACGCCGAACGCGATCGCCGCGGTGACCAGTCCTCGCGTCGAGGACGCGGGTCGGGCCCGTGGTCCAACGTCGATGGCGCCGCCCGGTGCGGCCACGCGCGCGTCCTGGGGTTGGAGAGCCTGGGCGTCGGCCGGCGCGACGCTGACTGGCGGCGCCGCTCCCGGTTCGTGGAAACGCGTCGTGATATTCCCGAAGCGGACCTCGTCACCTGGCTCGAGGGTGATCGTGGTCTGGATACGGGCGCCGTTGACGAACGTCCCGTTGCTGCTGCCGAGGTCGGTGACGCGCCAGACCCCGTCGCCGTTCTCGAGCCGCGCATGGAATCGGGAGACGCTCTTGTCCACGAGTCGGAGTCCTGCGTCGGCACCCCGACCGACGATCACCTCGGGACTGGTGAGGTCGAGGTTCTGATCCTCGAGGATCTCGTTGCGGATCAGGATGTGAGCCATGGGAGTGTGCAGTCGCGAATCGCAGGGGCCCCATTCTAGCGTCCTGAGTCCGGGCACTCGCCACACGACTGCAGAGGCGAAAAAAAGAGAGACCCCGGGGGGAATTGGGCAAGGCCCGGGGTCTCAAGATTCCGGATGCGGCTCAGGAAGGCTTACGGGACCTTTTCCAATCCGTTGATCCGAAAACCGAGGGGCACTCACACCCCTCTATCGATCGCCCCGCGAGACGGGTCTCTCAGGGCGCCTTTTCTTTCGCTGCAAACGTTCGGTCGCGGTGTCGCAGGCCGATCTAGCGATTATAGGGAGGGCGGGGGCCAGGTCAATCCCGACGCGGAGGATCGGGCCTCGGTTTTGCCGCCCAGATCGCATACGATGCGATCTGTATACCCCATATGTGGTATGAAAATCAAATTGACACCCAGCTCCTGGTTTCGCAACGAATCGTGCCGATTAAGCACGATGACGAGAGTCACCGCGAGAGACGCAGGATCACCGGGGCGTCGACGGCGATCTCGACCTCCACGGAGTTGTGGCGTCCGAGTGATCGGTTCGAGGTGATTTCGGACACGGCGAACGTGCCGGCGAGGTGCACCGTCAACGCGATGCGCGGCGTCTTCGCGACGCTGCTCCACGGAACGGGCACCGCACCCGAGCGCAGACTCAAGTGCAGCGCGACGAGGAGGTCCGTCCCGTCGCGGCGCGCGTGAATCTCCACCGGCCAGGTCGGCTCGCCTTCTCGACGATCAAGGTCGACGATCGGGCGAAGTCCGGCGTGCTGGAAGTGCGGCCGGAGCTCCTTTCGTAGCCAGGCGGCGTCGTTGGGACGTTCGAGCCGCGCCTCCGCGTACGAGAGCAACAGCAGGTTCAGGTAGAGGGTGCGGCCGCGCAGGCCTCCCGATGGGTGGCCCGTCAGGAGGCAGGGAACTCCGCCGGCGGTGTGAAGCGGGACGGCGCCCGCCCCGAGCAGCCCCGGCTCGGCGATCGGCCAGTTTCCGACGCGCGCCGCCGACTTGCGGATCTTGTCACCGGCCAGGTTCGTACGGCGGTCCTTGCGGCGGATGCCGAAGGCAGTGTCGAGAGCGCCGATCGACCGACGCGCGAGCCGGCCGGTGTAGAGCCCGGTCTGCGCATCCGCGACGACGAGGCCGCCGCGGTCCAGGAACTTCCGGATGCGGGCGGTCTCCGCCGACGACAGCGCGATGCTGCGCGGCAGAACGAGCGCACGGAGCGAACTCCTGCTCAAGGCGCCGGCCTGGATCTGCCGCGGGGTGACGAAAACGTACCTCAGGCCGAGATCCTCGAGCAGCGCGATCCACGACTGGCGGGTCCGAGCCTGGGTCGAGTGGCTCAGTGCGTACGAGGTCAGCCGTCGCTGCCAGCCCACGCCGTCGTGGCGGGTGTCGAACAGCCACTGCAGGCGCACCGACGGCATGCTCGTGAGGATTGCGACCTGCGCCGGAATCTCCCGTGCCCGCCGCCAGGCGGCGAGCTTGGGACCGCTCATCCTCGCCAGTGCGGGTGCGAGGGCCCGAGCCCACGCCGACGGTTTCGAGGCGTCTTTTCCCTGGAAAACGGCGTCTCCTGAGTAGAGGACCAGCTCGCGCGTTCCGTGGAAGAACCCGCTCCACGCGTCGTGCACGGAGGCGATCGCCGGTTCGCCCGGGCGTGGCAGCACCGTTTGCAGAATGCGGGTCTGCGGCGCCGCCAGCGACCGCAGGATCTCGCGGGCACCGCCGTAGTCGTAGGCCTCGACCACGTCAAGTGAAGGGAGGAGCTGCTCCCAGTCGAACCCGCCGAACGCGTGCGGCATCTGTCCGCCCAGGATGCCGACGTCCAGCCCCGCCGCCGTGGCGCGGCCATGGTCGCACCACCGCTTCACTGAGCGAGCGAACACGAGATCGGCGAACGCACGTGCGTCGTTCCATGCGACCAGGCCCCGGGTCGTCGGGCCAGTGTGAAACAGCCCGTCGCGAATCGCCGAGGTCGACGGCGGTGTGAGCGCGGTCGGGGAGGGGTTGCTGGCCTCGCCGGGTGGTCCGAGCGGGGCGTCTTTCGGAAGGCCCCACGCCTGGCGGATGCGGTCGGCGGTGCCCCAGCGGTCGCGAACGAAACGGGCGAAGGCATGAAGCGATGCCGGTGCGTGGCACCAGTCGGCGGGATTGATGAGGCGCGTGAACGAGGGTTCATCGCGCAGGGACACGAAAGCGGGCCGGCTCTTGCCTAGCCGCGCCAGGACCTTGGTGATCAACGCGTCGCCGGCCGAGAGGGTCTCCGGTTCGGCCAGACATCGAGGGCGCTGGTTTGCGGTCGCGCCTTCTTGCCGCAGCGCCTCGTCGAACGTCTTCTTGTCGATGGCGAGGAACCCCCCGCGCATGATCTGGTCGAGGTAGTACGGGATTCCGAGGTCGTCGAGGCGGGCGAAGTCTTCGGTCGGCTCCGCCGAGATGCCCGTGATCGACAGCGCGTTCAGGGCTTTCGCGAGCGCCGGGTCACGGGTGCGTGCGGCTTCGAGCCACAACCAGGCGCGGAAACCTGGATCCTGATTCGGGTTCTGCGCCGAGCCTGGTACTGCGAGCAGGCAGACCATCGCGGCGATTCCGATGCGGCACCGACTCATGAGGGGACGGATCATAGCCGCGCTGCTTCCGGAGCCAGAATGGGCGCGGTGGCGAGGAAGTAAGGGGAAGAGGCGCTCGGTGGCCGTCGTCCAAGAGGATCGCGCCCGGGTTCCGATCCCGCTGCTCGGTTCGGGTGTACACCGTAAGATCTTGGTGCGAAATGATTAACAAGAATCAGGGCATCGTCATTGGCCTCGTGGCCCTGGCTGCGTTCGTCATCTGGTTCGGGAACCAGCTGGCAGAGGGAGATCCCGCGGCCGTGGAGCCGGGCGCCCTCGCGGACCCTGGACCCGGGGGCACAGGTTCGGGAGCGGCGAACTCCGGGACCTCGCTCAAACCCGACTACGTTCCCCTGATCTCGCGCCCGCTCGAAGCGGGCGCCCCAGCCACGACCGACCGCCCCGAGAGCTCCGCGTGGGCCGCGTTCGACGCGGACATCGAAGCCCGCAAGATCACGGGCAGGGTCCAGGACGGCAAAGGCACGGCGGTCGCGGGTGCGCGCGTGGCGATTCGAGCGATTCTCAGCGAGGACGTCGGACGTCCCATGATCGGTGACGTGGTCGCCGAGACGCGATCCGACGAGCATGGCGGATTTGTGATGGACGGCTTCATCCGCCTCGGCGAACGGTATGCCCTCGACGTCAGCCACCCGGACTTCGCACAGGCCCGCGTGAGTCCGCTTGATCCACTCGTACCTTCGAGTCTCGAGCAGATCGTGACCCTGCGGCCCGGCGCGAGTGTCACTGGTCGTGTGACCGACGGAAAGGGGGGTGCGCTGGTGGGGGTCCGCGTGACCATCTACGACTCCCAGGCCCGCGCGCTCGACCCGATCGGCGTGGTCGAGGGCGAGGCGACGACGGACGCAGACGGTCACTACGCCGTCGAGCACCTCGCCGAGGGCGTCAAGCGGATCGCCGCACGGCTGAAGGGACGCGCGACCGCGGATCGATCCCCGGTTCGTGTCCAGGGGAATCTGGTGAGCGTCAACTTCAGGCTGCGCGATGGTACGGCCATCTCGGGTCGTGTGGTTGATGTCGATACCCAGCAGGGGGTGCCCGGAGTCGCAGTTCGCGCGGCGCCAGTCGGGCAAGGGAACGTGCGAACGGGCCGGTTCGGAGGGGCGAACGCGCAGATGATCCCCTCGCCGGCCGCGCGGGGCGACGTCACGGAGACCGATGCCCAGGGCCGCTTCACAGTCCCCGGACTCGGAGGCGGGCTGCACGTCGTGAGCATCGTCGGCAAGCGCGGACGCGGCACCGTGGCGAACGCCAAGTCCGGTGCTGACGACGTCACGCTGACCCTGAAGATCCGCGGCGTCGTCACGGGCAAGGTCCTCGCATCCGACGGCGCCCCCATAACGCGGTTTTCGGTCGCGATCTCGCACGGGTCGCGGCCCGCCGCGGTGGCTCCCGGGCTCCGCCAGCGCACCGATGACCCGAATGGCACTTTCACGCTGACGGACGTCCCGCCGGGGCGCCATCACGTCGTGGTCGAGGCGCCGGGATATGCACCGGGTCACGCCGGGCCGATCACCACCGGGCTCGGAGAGCGGGTGGGCGGGGTCGTCGTCGTGCTGCGCGCGGGCAGCGTCGTGCATGGGCGAGTCATCGCCGCCGACGGCGATCCCGTGCCGGGCGCGCGGATGGCGCTCATCGAGGAGGTCCAGCTCGCGGCGTCGAGGACACATCCAGGCATCCTCGCCTCCCGTCGGACCCGGGTCGCGCGGAAGCTCGCCACGACCTTTGCGGACGGCAGCTTCCTCGTGCCGAATATAGGTGAGGGTCGCTACGTCGTTCGGGTCTCGCATCCGGATTACTCGGGGACGGTCACGCAAACCTTCCAGATCGCGCAGGAAGCCACTGCCGAGCTCCCGGACATCGTCCTCGAGCGCGGTGCCATGATTCGCGGCGTCGTTCAGGACCGGCACGGCCGGCCCGACCACGCGGCGACCGTGAGCGCGGTGCCTGATGGCTGGAAATCTTCGCGTCCGATTCCTCCCGCGACGACCGATTCCGAGGGTCGATTCGTTCTGGGGGGCCTGAAAGCGGGTCGGTACCGTATCGTCGTGGTCCAACGGCGCGGCGCCTTTCAACCGATCGTTCCGGCCGGGCGACGGAGTGGCGAGATCGTGACGGTGGCGGCGGGCGATCGCAAGATGGTCGTTCTGCGCGAGGAATGAGCAGGTCCCGGTCGGCTTTTTCGCCGATCGTTTTTGAGTGCAGCGGAGAGTCGTCATGAGCAGCAAGATGAAGATGCTCTTCCCCCTTCTTATCGTCATGGGGGTCGCAGCGGGTTTGTGGCTGCTTGGGTTCTTCGATCCGGCGGAAGATCCGATGGCCCCGGGAGACCAGATCGCCGAACGCCAGGACGAGAACCGCAACAGCAAGTCGCCCGACGGCGCGCAGACCGAGCACATCAGCGTGAGTCGTTTCAGAGGAGAGGACGAAACGGTGGTCGCGCGGCTCAACGGCGAGGAGACCGG
This sequence comes from Planctomycetota bacterium, assembly GCA_002687715.1. Taxonomy (GTDB): domain Bacteria; phylum Planctomycetota. The sequence continues at coordinate 23,802 of NZBC01000084.1, forward strand.
GCTGCAAGTCATGGGCCAGGTCCAGGACCCCCATGGTCGTCCGCTGGGCGACGCGACGGTGGCGCTCATCCGCGACGTCAGTCAGCTCCGGGCCCGGGCGCATGAGGGCGAGGTGATCGCGGAGTTCCAGACGACCAAGAGCGGCAAGTTCGCATTCGAGAATATCGTGCCCGGCGACCTCTACGTAATCCGGGCGTCGCACGTGAACTACACGACGGATCGCGCCCATCCGATTGACCCTAATCGGCCCGACACGCTCAAGCCGACGATCAAGTTGCAGGACGGCCTCACGCTGTCGGGCACGATCACGGATGAGGCGGGTGCGGTCGTCGACGATGTCGAGGTCCTCGTCTTCGACATGAACGTGCAGACGATGAGCCTGCAGGCCGACCCCGAACGGGTCGCTCGATCGAATGCCGGTGGCCGCTACGAGGTCCCGCACCTCGTCCCTGGAATGAAGCGCATTCTCGTGCGCAAGGTCGGGTACGCGACCGTCGGGCGCAACGCGTTCGACTTGCGGGGCAACAAGGGCGACGGCGTCGATTTCCAGATCTCCAAGGGCTACTCGATCCAGGGGATCGTGACGGACTCTCGTTCGGGGCTTCCCGTGGCCGGCGCCGCCGTGACTGCGCGAGCGGTGTCCTACATCGCGCGTTCGTCACCCCGGCCGCCGCCTCCGCCTGGGCGACCTCTGCCCGTCGAACCGGGATCCGTCCCGGGTGGCGACGTCGCCGTCGGCAGCCACGCCGTCGGCAGCCACGCCGCGAAGACAGTGCCCGGTATCCAGCTGCGCCGGGGTGACATTGCGAGTAAGTCGTACTTGCTCGAGCATGCGACAACCGGCGAGGACGGAGTGTTCGTGCTCACGGGACTGATGCATGCGCGCTACATGCTGCAAGTGCGCGCGAAGGGCTACCTGATGTCATCCGGCCGCACGGCCGACGCCGGGCACAGCGGCGAGATCGAGATCTCCATCGCCCCGAGCGGGCGCATCGTCGGACGGGTCGTCGACGATGAGACGGGGGATCCGGTCGGTGCGTTCATGATCGCGTCGAGCCCGAAAGCGAACCCGATGTTCCTCCCCATGCACACCCGGCAGCGGTTCAAGTCTGAGGACGGGGCATTCACGTTCATCGACGTACGCCCGGGAAAGCACCACTTGATCGCGCAGGCCGACGGATATGCGGGTGGCCGCACCGAGCCGCTCATGATCAGGGCGGAGCAGGAGATCACCGGCATCGAGATCCGACTCGTGCGCGGCGCGACCATCTCCGGAGTCGTCCAGGCACGAGACGGGACCCCGGTCAGCGGCGCGGAGGTGAACCTCGTTGCCAAGTCGGGCGACCACTTGCCGCCGAATCCGTTCACGCAGATCATCCGTCAGCAGCTCCGCGCGCAGGGGGCGAAGCGGACCATGACCGATGCTTCGGGCCGCTGGGTGATCGAGAATGCGATGGCGGGTGAGTACCAGGCGAAGGCGTCGCATCGGGACTTTTGTGACGGCGAGAGCGAATCGGTTACGTGCGAGGATCGGGGTGAGGTCACCGTTCCGCCGCTCTCGCTGCTTCGCGGCGGCATCATTCACGGCATCGTCAAGCGAAAGAGCGGGGAGCCGGACGAGCGCGCCACCGTGATGGTGACCAACACCGACCCGAGCAAGGCGTACGTGAACCAGACGACGGCGACCGGCGCGGACGGGCGGTTTCGGGTGAAGGGGCTCCAACCGGGGAGTTATCGGGTGTTGGTCACGCAACGGGAGGGGGTCTTCGATATCCTGACCCTCCTGCAGCGGGGTGCGAACCCGGGACAGATCGTGACCGTGGCGGATGGCCAGGAAATCGATCTGCAGCTGTAGATGGGCAGTCGCGGTTGCGGTCGCAGATCTCGGAACGGCCCCGAGGGGGCCGATGGAGCAGACGAATGAGCTCACGGATGGTGCTGGCCGGACTCGGCATTCTGGCCCTGATCGGCGTCGGCGCTTGGCTCGGCGGTGTCTTCGAGGCCCCGGAGGACTCGCCGGCCGAATCCGGAACGAAGGCGGTCGGGGAGACCGGGTCTGGCGATACCGACACGCCCACACCCAACGGGGGGAGCCCGAGGGCGCTCGAGCCTAGCCGCTACACCGAGACCCCGAACACCGAGGCCGAGGCGTCAGGTGCGGGCGAGCCGTCCACGGGCGGAGGCTACCGGCTGACGGGACGCGTCGTCTCCGGCAACGGAATCGTCCCGGGTGCGACCGTCGACTTGATGCAAGACAACGCGAACATGGATGGTGTTCATCAGCTCGGCAAGCTCCACGAATCGACCGAGAGCGACGAGAAGGGGATGTTCCTCTTCGAAGGCCTCGAGCCGGGTGAGCGGATGATCGTCCGCGTCACCCACGACGAATACACGATGGGCAAGGCGTTCGGCATCGATGCGGCGCGCGCGTCGACGCTGTTCCAGATCATCCGCGTCCGCGCTGGCCACTCGATCCGCGGCCGCGTCACCCACAAGGACGGGCGTGCGCTGGAAGGTGTGAAGGTCGCCGCGTACGACATGCAATTCCAGGCGTACGAGCCGGAGGACCAGCTCGAGCGGTCCGCGCTTACGAGCACCGACGGCACCTGGGAGCTCAAGGGACTGTCGAAGGGCATCAAGCGCCTCGTAGCGTCGAAGTCCGGGCTCGCGTCCAGCATCCGGTCGGCATTCAAGGTGCCCGCCGATACCGACAGCATCGACTTCGTCATGAACGACGGTTTCGCCATCGAGGGCATGGTCGTCGAGAAGGGGACCGGGGTCTCCGTCGGGGGTGCGCGCGTCATCGTTCGTCTCCTTACGGGTAACAGTCGTGGCCAGCCGCGCATCGAGTCGGTCATTGCAGACCCGGAAGGCAAGTTTCTGGTCTACGGGCTCGTCTCCGGAAACTGCGAGGTCTCTGCGAGGGGCGACGCGCACCTGGTCAGCCAGCGTCAGGTGGTGCAGGCCGGAGCGACGGGAGTCGTGATCGAGGTCCCGCCAGCCGCGCGTCTCGCGGGCCAGGTCCTGGCCGAGGGGACGCGTGAACCCGTGAAGGAATTCACACTGTTGCTCACCGCGAACCCCGAGGTCGTCATTTCCTCCCGTTCCCATCGCCTCAAGGTGAAGAACGACGAAGGCCGGTTCGAGTTCGCCGGCGTCCAAACGATGCCGAAGCTGTTCGTCGTCGTCCGGGCGCCGGGATATGCGGAGACGGTGCACGGCCCCCTCGTCGTCAACGAGGGCGACCGCATCGAGAACATCACCATCGCGATGGGCAGAGGCTCCAGCATCTCCGGCCGGGTCACCGACGAAGCCGGCGCCGGGATCAAAGGCGTTCGCGTCCCCGCCGTTCGCAAGATGGCGGCCACCGGCGATCCCATGTTCATGCTCTTGGGTCCCATGATGGAAGCCCACGCTCTACGCATGCACGCGACCACGAAAGAAGACGGCAGCTACAAGATCATCGGCCTCCGCGACGGCAACTGGTCTCTCACGGCGACTCATCGCCTGTACGCGACGGAACGTCGAATCACCCTTACGCTCGGTGCCAACGACGACCGCACCGCCGAACCCATCACTCTCGCCAAGGCCGGCGGCATCCGTGGCTCCATCAAGGCCAAGGACGGCACCCCCGACACGAGAGCGCAGGTCAGGGTCGTGAGTATCTCCAACCCCCTGACCAAGTGGACCCGCAGCACCGACGGGAAGGGCAGTTTCGAGATCCTCGGCGTCCCGGCCGGCGACTACCGCATCAGCGTCATCCAGCGCGAAGGCGTGGTTTCCTTCGCGGACCTCCTCGGTGGGGTCTCGACGGTCTCGACGGTCCTCGCGGGCCAGGTGCTCGAGATCAAACTCTAGGTCGCAGGGCCGGGGGCGCGGACCCCCAGAGCGTGTGAAGCAATCTGCTCTGACGGCGAAGCCGAATCCGGAGTGAATCTGCTCAGGATTCCGCCGAGTCCGGATCGGCCGGTGGCCCGGGGATCACGTAGGCGTCCGTCATCCAGCCGTTGAAGTCGATCAGGCCGCAGCGCTTGGAGCAGAAGGGGAAGTGGGGCCAGCGGTTCGTGAGGAGGCCGTCCTCGGTCTGGGGGGCGGGGAGGTCGCGGCCGCAGCGCGGGCAGATGCGGGGGTTCGCTGACGGGGGGGAGTCGGTCGACTCAGGATCGGTGGATTCAGGGTCAGTCATCCGTCGAGCTGGTGGGGGTATCGCCAGAGCTCTTGCTGGCGGAGTCCTGGCCACTGGAGTTCTTGGAGCTGGAGTCCTTGGAGCTGGAGTCCTTGGAGCTGGACTCAGACTTCTTGTCGCTGGAGCCCGCTTCGGTGTCCTTCTTCTGGTCCGCCTTGTAGGAGTCGCTGCGGTAGTCGGTCTCGTAGAAGCCGGAGCCTTTGAAGATGACGGCGGCTCCGGTGCCGATGAGGCGCTTGAACTTCCGGGCCTTGCAAGCCGGGCAGGTGCGCTTCGGCTTGTCGGACATCGACTGGAAGATCTCTTCCTTGTGGTTGCAGGCCGTGCAGACGTAGTCGTAGGTCGGCATCAGTCTTCCCGTTCGTCCTCGGGGGGGGCCTTGCCGAGGGAGATGGAGACCCGTGCGGGGCGGATGACCATTTCGCCAAGGGCATAGCCCTTTTCATGTACCTCGAGGATGAGGTTTTCTTCGACATCGTCATCGTGCCGGCTGAACACCGCTTCGTGACGGGTGGGGTCGAGGACCTCGTTCGCAGGAGCAATGATCTCGACGCCATGCTCCTTCAGGACGCGGTAGATCTCGCTGCTGACCATGGACACACCCTGAACGATGACATCGACGTCGGTGCCGTCGGCCGAAGCGACGGCGCGTTCGAGGTTGTCGAAGCAGGGGAGGAGGGAGCCGATGAGGTCGCGCTTTGCCATCCTCCGCGCAAGATCCTTGTCGCGGACAAGGCGCCTCTGGAGGTTCTGAAGGTCAGCGGCGGCTCGGAGCCATTGCTCCTTCAACTCGTCGGCCTCGCCCGCCTTCTCGCGGAGGATATCGAGCTCGGCAGGATCCACGGCCTCGTCCGATGCATCGGACGGGTCGGATCCCTCCGGGAGTGGTGGAGGCGTTCCCGCCGCGTCCGCTCCTCGAGGCTCCTCTGCTGCCGACGACGTTTCTTCGTTCTCGGTGCGTTCCATCGCGCTACTCGAAGATCTCCTTCACCTTCTTGAAGAAGCCCGTGGGACCCTTGCGGCGCTTCTCCTCTTCGACCGCGAGGTCTTCCATGAGGGACTTCTCGCGATCGTTCAGTTTCTTGGGGATGTCGACGTCGATCTGGACGTAGAGGTCGCCGGTGCCATAGCCCCGAAGGTCGGGAAGGCCCTGACCGCGGAGACGGAAGATCTCGGCGGGCTGCGTGCCGGGGGGGATCTTCAGGTCGGCGCGCGCACCGAGCGTCGGGATCTCGACCCGGGTGCCGAGCGCGGCCTGCGAGATCGTGATGCTCCACGTTCCGTAGAGATCGCGGCCGCGTCGCTGGAAGTGCTCGTGGGGCTCGACTGTCACGTGGCAGTAGAGGTGGCCCCTCGTTCCACCTTCGGTGCTCGGTTCGCCCTCGCCGCTGCAGCGGATCTCGGTGCCGTCCTGGACTCCGGCCGGGATGCGGACCGTGATCTCGACACTCTTCTTGTGCAGACCTTGACCGCTGCAGTCATCGCAGGGGTTCTTGATGATCTTGCCCTGACCCATGCAGTGCGGGCAGGTGACGCTGCGGCTGAAGAAACCGGACGACTGCATGACCATGCCGCGCCCGCCGCACGTGGTGCACATGTCCGGACGCGTACCCTCCTTCGCACCGTTGCCGTTGCAGGCGGTGCACAGTTCGCGGCGTTTGACCGAGAGTCGGCGGGTGGTCCCTTCCTTCACCTCTTCCAGCGTGAGGGAGACACGTGCTTGCAGGCTTGCGCCCGCGGCCGGCCCCTGCTGACGACGTCCGCCGCCGCCGAAGAACGCATCGAAGATGCCGCCTTCGCCGCCGAACAGCGACGAGAACAGATCCTCGGCGCTCGAGAAGCCGCCGCCGCCGCCACCCATCGACGGATCGACTCCCGCGTGCCCGAACTGGTCGTAGCGTGATCGCTTGTTGGGGTCCGAGAGGACCTCGTACGCTTCGGCCGCCTCCTTGAACTTCGCTTCGGAGGCCAGGTCGCCCGGGTTCTTGTCGGGGTGGTACTTGAAGGCGGTCTTGCGGTAGGCCTTCTTGACCTCGTCCTCACCCGCTTCGCGGGGGACTCCGAGAATCTCGTAGTAGTCGCGCTTTTGGGCCATCCGCTCGGCTCACTCTCTCGTGAAAAGGCGCCGATCCGTTTCCGGAACGGCGCCTTTTCGCGTGACGAGCCAGGTCAGGCGATCGCGCCCGAGACCTGCTGCTTGTCGTCCTTGAGGTCGGTCACCGCCGTGTCTGTGGTGAGCATCATGCCCGCGACAGAGCCTGCGTACTCGAGTGCGAGGCGCGTGACCTTGACCGGGTCCACGACCCCACTCTTGACCAGATCCTCGTACTCGCCGGTGAGAGCGTTGAAGCCCGTGTTGCCCTTTCGCTCGCACACGCTGTCGACGACGACCGCGCCATCGAAGCCCGCGTTATCCGCGATCTGGGCCGTGGGGGCGCGCACCGCCGAGATGACGACGTCAGCCCCGGCCTTCTCGTCGCCACGGAGCTTCTTGCGGATTGCATCGAGGCCCGGGAGCGTACGCAGGAGCGCGGTGCCACCGCCAGCCACGATGCCCTCTTCCATGGCTGCGCGCGTCGCGTGCAGCGCGTCCTCGACGCGGTACTTCTTCTCCGCCATCTCCTTCTCGGTGGCGGCGCCGACGCGGATCTCGGCGACCCCGCCCGACAGTTTCGCGAGCCGCTCCTGGAGCTTCTCGCGGTCGTAGTCGGACGTGGTGTTCTCGATCTTGGTGCGGATCTGTTCGACTCGATCCTTCAAGGCCTTCTTCTTGCCACCCCCCTCGATGATCAGCGTCTCGTCCTTCGAGACGTCGACCTTGCGGGCGGTGCCGAGGTGCGCGATCTCGACGTTCTCGAGCTTCATGCCCCGGTCCTCCGAGATGAAGGTGCCGCCAGTGAGGACGGCGATGTCCTCGAGCATGGCCTTGCGGCGATCGCCGAAGCCCGGCGCCTTGGCGGCGCAGATGTTCAGCACGCCGCGGAGGCGGTTGATGACGAGTGTGGAGAGTGCCTCGCCTTCGATGTCCTCGGCGATGATGAGCAGGGGACGCCCGCTCTGGGCGACCTTCTCGAGCACCGGGAGGAGATCGCGGAGGTTCGAGATCTTCTTCTCGTGGATGAGGATGTGCGGCTCTTCGAGCTCGGCGGTCATCTTCGTCGGGTTGGTGACGAAGTAGGGCGAAATGTAGCCCTTGTCGAACGCCATGCCCTCGACGACCTCGAGGGTGGTGTCGATGCCCTTGGCCTCCTCGACCGTGATGACGCCGTCGTGGCCGACGCGCTCGATGGCGTCCGCGAGCAGGTCACCGATCTCGGTGTCGTGGTTGGCGGAGACGGTGCCGACCTGGGCGATGACCTCCTGGCTCTTCACCGGTGAGGCTTGCCCGTGCAGGTCTTCGACCGCGGCGGCGATGGTCTTCTCGATGCCACGCTTGATCGCCTGCGGGTTACAGCCGGCCGCGAGGTACCGAAGACCATCTCGGAAGATCGCCTCGGCGAGGACGGTCGCCGTGGTCGTGCCGTCGCCGGCCTTGTCGTTGGTCTTCTTCGCGACCTCGTTCACCAATTTGGCGCCCATGTTCTCGAAGGGATCTGCGATCTCGATCTCCTTCGAAACGGTGACGCCGTCCTTGGTGACGGTGGGGCCGCCGAACGACTTGTCGAAGAGGACGTTTCGTCCGCCCGGTCCCAGCGTGACCTTGACCGCTCGAACGAGCTTGGTCAGGCCGTCCAGGATCTTCGCGCGTGCGTCCTCGGCATAGAGGATCTGTTTGGCCATGTGAACGTTCCTCGTCCGACTAGGCGAATTTCGCCAGGATTTCGCTCTCGCGGAGGATCTTGTACTCCTTGCCCTCGACTTTTACGTCGGTGCCGGAGTACTTCCCGTAGACCACGACGTCTCCCTTCTTCACCGCAGGCTTGGCGCGATCGCCCGTATCCAGCATGCGGCCAGGACCCGTCGCGACGACCTTGCCCTGAGCGGGCTTTTCCTGCGCGCTGTCCGGCAGAATGACGCCGCCGGCGGTGCGCTCCTCGGCTTCGAGGGGGGTGACGACCACACGATCGTCGAGGGGGTTGATCTTCAGCGCCATTTTTCAGGTGCTCCTCTTCCAAACTTGTCTGTTGCCTTCGGACGAGGCCGATGCCTCGTCCCGTGTTTCACACCGAACGCGAGTCCGGATCAGTCCATGTCCTCGCTGCCTTCTTCTTCGTTCTCTTCGGGAACGTCGGAGATGAGGCAGTTGGTCGAGATCAGCACCTGCGCGACGGACACCGCGTTGGTGAGGGCCGTCGTCGTGACCTTGCACGGGTCGATGACGCCCATCTCGAGGAGATCACCGAGCTCGGCCGTCTCGGCGTTGAAGCCAAACGACTTCTTGCGCTCCCGGAGCACCTTCGCCGCGTGGACCGCACCATGATGGCCGGCGTTCTCGCAGATCTGGTGGAACGGGGCGCGCAACGCGTCCCGGACGATGGTCGCGCCGGTGCGAACGTCACCCTTCCAATCTTCGGGGTCGACGTTCTGCGCCGCCCGTAGCAGTGCGACGCCGCCGCCGGGGAGGACGCCTTCCTCGAGCGCGGCCTTGACGGAGGACTGCGCGTCCTTGATGCGCGCCTTCTTGTCCTTCATCTCGGTCTCGGTCGCCGCGCCGACGTTGATTTGCGCGACGCCGCCCGCGAGCTTCGCGAGGCGCTCCTCGAGCTTCTCCTTGTCGTAGCTCGAGTCCGTCTTCTCGATCTCCTGGCGAATCTGCTTGATCCGGCCGTTGATGTCGGAGTTCGAACCGCCGCCCTGGATCATGGTCGTGGCGTCGGCGGTGATGGTGAGCTTCTTGACCGTGCCGAGGTCCTTGATGTCCAGGTTCTCGAGGTCGGTGCCCATGTCCTTGAACACCGGTGCGCTGGCGCCCGTCAGGATCGCGATGTCCTGGAGCATGGCCTTGCGGCGGTCGCCGTAGCCAGGAGCCTTGACGGCGACGCAGTTCACGACGCCGCGAAGCTTGTTCACGACGAGCGTGGCCAGCGCCTCGCCCTCGACGTCCTCGGCGATGATGAGCAGCGGCTTGTTGGCCTTGGACAGCTTCTCGAGGAGCGGGATGAGCGGCTTGATGCTCGACAGCTTCTCCTCATGGATCAGCACGAGGCAGTTGCGGTGCTCGCACTCGAGGCTCTTGGTGTCGGTGACGAAGTGCGGCGACAGGTAGCCGCGGTCGAACTGCATGCCCTCGACGATCTTGACCTCGGTTTCCGTGCCCTTGCCTTCCTCGATGTTGATGACGCCATCGCCACCGACGCGCTTGAGTGCGTCGACGAGGATGCCGCCGAGGTCCTTGTCGTTGTTCGCCGCGATGGCGGCGATCTGCGACAGGCGGTCGGGGGTCTCGAGGCTGACCTTCTTCGCTTCCTTGCGGAGCTGGGCGACTACCCGTTGAGACGCCTCGACGAGGCCGCGGTTGATCTGGGCGACGCTGGCCCCCGCGACCAGGTGCTTGAGCGACACGGTGTAGAGCGCCTCCGCGAGGACGGTCGCCGTCGTCGTGCCGTCTCCGGACACGTCATGGGTCTTGCTCGCCGCCTCCTTGAGGAGCTGCGCGCCCATGTTCTCGTAGGGGTCCGAGAGTTCGATCTCGTCCGCGACGGTGTATCCGTCCTTGGTGATGTTCGGGCCGCCCCAGCCTCGGTCGATCACGGCGCAGCGGCCGCGCGGTCCGAGGGTGGTCTTCACGGCACGCGCCAGCTTCAGGACCCCTTCCTTGAGGGCCTCTCGCGCGTCCGTATCGAAGCAGAGCTGCTTGGCCATGCTCCCTTTCTCCTTCAGGTGGCATTGCCCGGCGAACCGCCGGGGGGTGAATGAGTCGTGGCGCCGTCCAGGTCGTTCGGAACCGCGACCCGGGAGGCTGACACCGCCCCTTGAAGCAAACAAGGGGCCGGACCGTGGACGACGCTTGCGGATGCGGTCAGACGTGATGCGGGTGGCGACGAGGGACGCGGCCCCTGCCAGGATGACAGCGAGCGGCCGGTCGTCGTCCGCGCGGCCTCTGCCAATCTGGCAGGCGGACCCGGGTCTCGGCCTCGCTCCGGCGGCGCCGAAGCCGTATGCACTTTGGAGCCGGAACGTTAGGCTTGGCCACGTTAGGGAGCACACGATGCAGATGAGCCGTTGGGGATCGGCGTGCGGGCTGCTGCTGTTGGCCAGCCTCGTCGCGACGGCCCAGAAGAAGATCACGGTCACCCGTGTCGAGGGCGGTCCCCTCGACACCGCTTTCGTCGGCGTCGCCAAGAACGGCGACATCAAGGTCCGTGGGGCTGGCGACGAGGTGCTCAGCCTGCCGCAGGAGAAGCTGGTCTCCGTGGCGTTCTCGAACAGTCCTGTGGTTCCGGCGAAGGGGACCGTGGCGCTCGAGTTGACGTCCGGCGACCGCCTGATCTGTGTCGTCGAGGGCGGCGATTTCGACGAGATGAAGGTGTCGTCGATCTCCGCCGGGTCCATGGGCGTGCTCCTCGACTACGTCGCATGCGTGACCTACCTCGACCACGTGGGATCCGGCACCGAGCTCCCTCCGCTGGCTGACGATGCGGTCGACGACGTGCTCTTCCTGCGCGCGGGCGACGGGCTCGATCCGCTGCCCGGGGAGGTCCAGCGCCTCGCGCGGACCGGCGTCGTATTCACCAGCGATGCTGGCAAGGACCGCCTGTTCTCGTTCATCAAGGACCGTGTCGTCGCCGTTCGATTCGCTGCGACCGACGAGTACAAGGAGCCGGAGGGCCTGCTGTGCGTCGTCGGTTTCCGGGACGGAGGACAGCTCACGGGCGTCCTCACCGGGAACGAGGGTGGCGCGCTGCTGCTCAAGCTCACCGTCGGGCCGACCGTCACTCTCGACCGCCGCCTCATCCGTTCGCTCGCGTTCAAGAACGCGGCGTTCCGCTATCTGTCCGAGCTCGCTCCGAAGGAGCACGCCGAGGTCCCGTTCCTCGAGGGTGGGCCGACGTTCGGCGTCGTGCGCGACCGCGGCTTCGGCCGCGAGGAACACCTCGCGATCGGGACGCGGAAGTACCACAAGGGCGTCGGACTCCACGCGCGGTCCACCTGCAAGTGGGACCTCGGCGGCCGCTACGCCGTCTTCAAGGCGGAGGTGGGGGTCGATCCGTTGACCCGCAACCGCGCCGTACCCGGCAGCGTCGTGATGCGGGTCCTGGCCGACGGTCAGGAGGTCTGGAAGAGCGGTCAGCTGGTCTCCGGGGATGATCCCGTCCAGGTCCTCGTGAAGGGACTCGGAGGCAAGCGCGAGCTCGTCATCGAGGTCGACTTCGCGTCCTCGCTCGGCACCGGCGCGCGAGCGGTCCTCGGCAACGCCATGCTGCTGCGCAAGTAGACTCGATGTTCCCCGCGATCCCGGATCTCCCGGCGAACCTGCTCCTCGATCAGGGGGAGCGGCTGACCTGGATCGCGGTCGGTGCCGGCTTCGTCCTGCTCGTCGGGGCCCTGTTCTCACGGCGTCGCCGCGGCGTGTTCGCGCTGCTGGGTCTGGTGCTGCGGGCCGCTGCAATCGCGATCGTCGGATTCCTCCTGCTGGAGCCCTTCGTACCTTCGGAGGAGCGCCGACCGGGCACGTTGTTGGGTGCGGTCGACGTCTCCCGCAGCGTGGCGCCAGAAGCCCGCGCCGCCGCGTGGACGGAGCTGCGAAGGGGTGCCGATCAGCCCGACGCCGCGCACCTGCTCGTTCGTGGGTTCGCCGGATCATCGAAGCTCCTCGATCCCGGGCGACCGCTGCCGGACGGGGCGGCGTTCGACGACCTCGTGTCCGACCCGTTGCCCGCGCTCGCCCCGTTGCTCCTGACCGAAGCGGCGGGCGGAGACGCAGCGCGGCTGGTGCTCGTGACCGACGGCGCGGTGGCGCCGCCCTCGAGGCGGCTTCCTGCGGCGTCGGGGCTGCGGCCGTTGGTCGTCGCGCTGGGTGTCGGTGATCGGGCCCAGGTCCGCGCCACGTCGCTGGTCACGCTCGAGACGCCGCAACGCGAGAAGCCGCTACGCCTTGCCTGGCGAGGCAGCGCTGCACGTGATGCCGGCGCCGAGATGGTGGTGTGGGTCGACGGGAAGGAGGTGCGGCGATTCCCCGTCCGCATCGGCGCTGGGGAGGTCGAGATCCCGATCGCGACACCGCCACTTCCCGCCGGCGCGCACGTGGTCGCGGCGCGGCTCGATGTCGCGGGCGACGATCCCATCGACAACGGGGCCGCCATCGAGGTCACGATCGGCGCGCCGCCGTCGGTCGTCGTCGTGTCGGACACGAAGAAACCGCTGGTCGCTGCAGCGTTGAAGGCCCAGGAGATCGACGTCTCGATCGTGACCTCGGAGGCGTTCCTCGGGCGACCCGGGGTCGCGGCGGCGGCCGGGGTCATCGTGCTCGACCGGGTCTCCGCTGCGGAGCTGTCGAGCCCCCCCGTGCTCGACTTCCTGCGTCGTGCGGTAGAGCGGGGCGCGGGGCTGATGTACCTCCCGCGCGAGGATCGCGGGGAGATGTACGACGCCCGCAAGAAGCCATTCCTGGACCTGCTGCCGCTCGTCGGGCAACAGCCGCCGCCCCCGCCGGAGGAGAAGAAGAAGCCCGAGTCGCCGCCGCCCGAGGAGGACGTCGGATTGAAGCCGCCCGATCCCGAGAAGCGCAAGAAGGAGAAGCGCCTCGCGCCGACGCTCGGGTTGCTGCTGCTCGTCGACTCGAGCTCGAGCATGAAGGACGGTGGTCGGCTGCGCCTGGCGAAGGAGGCGGCGATCGCAGCCGCCGAGACGCTCCACCCGGAAGACCGCATCGGCGTCATCCAGTTCAACCTCCGGCCGCATATCGTGCTCGAGCTGACGAAAGCCGGCGACCAGGAGGAGATCGCCGACCGCATCGCGCGCATCCAGGCCGAGGGCGGGACGTCGTTCGGGCCCGCGTTGGCGGCGGCGAAGGAGGTCTTCGCGAGCGAGGACCTCGCGATCCGTCACGTGATCCTGCTCAGCGATGGGCAGACCCGCCCGTACCGGCTGAAGCCGCTCGTCACGAGCATGGCCGCACTGGGCATCACGGTGTCGACGGTCGGATGCGGCCGCGACTTCGACGAGCAGACGCTGTCGGACATCGCGTACTGGGGGAAGGGGCGCTTCCACCCCGCGTTCGACGCGCGTGAGGTTCCGCAGATATTCACCGTCGAAGCGGAGCGGGTCATCGAGGCGTCGGGCGCCCGCCATCGTCGCGACTCGTTGCCGCCGACCGAGACGCCGAAGAGTCCCGATCCCAAGCAGACACCGAAGCCGAAGCCGCCGCCGGAAGAGGTCCCACCTCCGCCGACTCCGCCGAAGGCGACCCCGTTCGAGAAGGCACTGCCTGCTCCGTACCTGGCGGGCATCGCGCCCCAGGACGTCCCGGGCGTGTTCGGGTACCACCCGACGCTGGCCCGTCCGGGTGGTTGGGTGTCGCTGCGCATCGGTCCGTCGAAGGAGCCGGTTTGTGCGCACATGACCCGCGGGTATGGCCGGGTGCTGGCTTGGTCGGTGCCGCTGGAGGGTGCATGGGCGGCCCATGTTGCGAACTGGATGGACTACGGTCCGCTCGTCGCCCAGATCGTGCGGTTCATCCACCCGGACGGCGGCCGGGAGCGGTACCACGTGCGTGCAGCCAGTGCGGGCCGCACCGTGACGGCCACGATCCTCGATCGGACGTCGCGGGTCATCGGTGGTGACGTGACGCTCGACGTCCGTGACGCCACGGGCCGGCGGCCCAAGCTCCTCATGACTCGCGTTTCCGACGACGTCTTCCGGGTCGCGCTCGATCCGCGGGACCCCGCGTCCGCGCTGCGGGTCGGGGGCGCCGTAAAGGGTGCCGCGCCGACGGCCGGCGTCCGCGCCGGGTTCGCCCGGGTGCCGCCGCCGCCGGAGGTCCACGACGGCGGACTCGATCTCGACGGTCTCTCGGCGTGGGCCGACGCCTTTGGTGGCGTCGTCGTAGCGACGTGTCTGTCGATCGACGTGCCGGACCGCGTGACCGTTCATCGTGAGCCGTTCGGAGCCGTGCTGCTGCCGTGGCTGCTGCTGATCCTCGTCGCCGACCTGGTCCTCAAACGGCTCCTACCCGGACGGATTGCGTGACGTCCCGGGCCCGCGAGGTCGTCGTGGCGACGGGGGACCCCCAGGGAATCGGACCCGAGGTCGCGGTCCGGGCCGCCGGGCAGCTGGCGGCGGAGGACCCGGGCACGACGTGGACGCTTGTGGGCGATGCGGCTTCGTTGCGCGCCCTCGCGCCGGAACGCGCCGGCGTGAACGTCATCGACGTGCCTCTGCCGGCGCCGCTCATCGATGCGCCTCCGAGCGTCGCCGGCGGACGCGCCGCCCGAGACGTCCTCGCGGTCGCGACCGATCGCGTCGCGGCGTCTTCGTCTCGCGCGCTCTGCACCGGGCCGCTGTCGAAGGAGGCCGTCGCCCTCGCTGGCGAGCAGGACTTCGTCGGGCACACCGGATGGCTGGCCCGCCGGCTCGGTGCGGAACACGTCGTGATGCTCTTCGTCGCACCTCAGCTGCGGGTCGCGCTCGCGACCGTGCACCTTCCCCTGAGCGCGGTCAGCGAAGCGCTCACCCGGGACGGGCTCTGCCGGACGCTCGACGTCCTCGCCCGCGGACTGCGCGAACGGTACGACCTCCCGCGGCCGCGGATCGCCGTCCTCGGTCTGAACCCGCACGCGGGGGAGGGTGGGCTGCTCGGCGAGGAGGAGATTCGCGTGATCGCCCCCGCGATCCTCGCCGCCCAGGACGCGGGGGTCGCCGAGGTCTCTGGGCCTCACAGCGCCGATGCGTTCTTCCGTGAGGGCCGCCTCGCGGTCTGCGATGTCGTCCTCGCGATGTATCACGACCAGGGTTTGCTCCCGCTGAAGGCGCTGGCGTTCGGGGAGGCGGTGAACGTCACGCTGGGGCTCCCCATCATCCGGACGTCGGTGGATCACGGCGTCGCGTACGACATCGCCGGAGAGGGCCGAGCCGACCCGGGGTCGATGATCGTGGCAATGCGGCACGCTAGGGACCTGCTCCCCGGTTGAGTCGAGGACCCTCCCGGCCCGCCTGGGGTGACACCTGTCCTCCGTTGACCCGGCGGGCTCTTGCCCCTAATGTTGACAGCGAGGCGGGTTGCCGGAGATCTGGGGGTTCCGGTACACCCCGCACCCCCATCCGTTGGGGGGGAGCTGGTGCGGATCACGCGGGACGAGGGCGGACCCATGGCAAAGCGCAACCGGCCGATCATGTACGAGGTGTTCGGCTCGCAGACGCGAATGAGAGGCCTGGACGGGCCTCCGTCCGGTAAGACCGCCCGCTCCCGTCCACTGCATCGCGGACGCGTGCGTCGTGCGATGGGCGAACTCCGTATCAGCTATGAGCTTGCGGCCACCATCGGTCTGCTCGTTGTTGTCCTCTCCGGGACCCTTTATTACTTTGGCTGGGTTCGTGGGCAGGACCCCGCGGATGAGGTGACGCTCATGGCTGGCGGAGAGACCGGAAACGGTCGCGAAGCCGGTCCGGCGCCGACCCCACCGCGGGATCCGGGGACCATGCCAGCCACGGAGACGTACTGGTCGGTTCGAGTCATCACCACGGGCACCTGGACGAAGGTCCATTCGGAGGCCAAGATCCTCGACGCCATCGATCGAGCATTCGATACGAAGGACTTCCTGGACTCGCGGCACTTCGAGGACGTGCATGTCGTCCGCTACGACAACAAGAAGAAACGGAGCTACGTGGCCGTCTACGTCGGTCGAAGCGAGTCCGATGCCAGCCTCAAACCGCTACTGGCGCGTCTGAAGCGCCTGCGGTGGAGGAAGAAGACTCCCTTCGCTTCCGCGTTCGTGGTCCAGCTCTCGCCAAGGTGATCCGAGCCGCAACGCGGCTCGCGTGAAGTTCTAGGACCCGACCCCCATGTCGATCCACAAGAGTCTGCGGTCATCCTCGGGCCTGACCCGAGCGCGCAACGTCCTTTCCCGGACGGAGCGCGTCGATCGGATGACGAAGGAAGGGACGCTGCAACCCGGCGACTCCGTCCTCGGCCTGCCCAAGACCAAGGTCCTGAAGGCCAAGAAGAGCAAGGGCAAGAAGAAGAAGGAAGAGGGAGAGGAAGAGGAGACCGCCGAGACGACGGAAGGTTAGTCCGCTCCGCCCTTCCGGTCCCTTTCCACCTCTTTCTTCGATGCGCATCAGTCGTCGTGCCAACCGGGTCCAGTCCTCCGGAATCCGGAGGATGTTCGACCTCGGTGCGCGCCTCAAGGACCCGATCGACTTCTCGATCGGGCAGCCGCACTTTCCCGTACCGCAGCCCGTCAAGGACGCGGCCATCCAGGCCATCCGCGACGATCAGAACCGGTACACCGTCACCCAGGGACTACCCGAACTCAACGAGGCCGTCCTCGAGCAGGTGGAGCGGCGGACGGGCGTACGGTGTGAGTCGAGCTGCGTGACGTCCGGCGTCGCAGGGGGCCTGACCCTCGGCATGCTGGCGCTGCTCGACGAGGGTGATCGCATCCTGATCCCCGATCCGTACTTCGTTTGCTACCGGAACCTCGCGGCGATGCTGTCGCTCGAGCCCGTTTGCTACGACACGTACCCGGACTTCCGGATCACCGACGAGCGACTCGAGGCGGGCATGGACGAGCGGGTGAAGGTCCTGCTCGTGAACACGCCGTCGAACCCCACCGGGCGCACGCTGACCGTAGAAGAGCTGAAGACGATCGCCGCGTTCGCCAAACGCCACGACCTCGTCGTGATCACCGACGAGATCTACGACGCGTTCTCGTACGACGGTCCAGTGCCGAGCATCCTGTCCTTCTACGACCAGGTGCTCTTGCTCAGCGGGTTTGGCAAGACGTACGGAATGCCCGGGTGGCGCCTTGGCTACGCGGTCGGCCCGGACGAGGTCATTGAACGCATGCGGACGCTGCAGCAGTTCTCGTTCGTGTGCGCACCCGCGCCCTTGCAGCACGCGGCCCTCGCCGCGTTGCAAGTCGACATGACGCCCAACGTCGAAGACTATGCGAAGAAGCGCGACTTCATCCACGACGGCCTCAGCGACGTCTTGGAGATCGTGAAGCCCAACGGCGCGTTCTACGCATTCCCGCGCGTGCCCGGAGGACTCTCCGCCGAGGCGTTCGTCGAGAAGGCCGTCGCCCGGAACCTGCTCCTCGTTCCCGGCAAGGCGTTCTCCCGCGTCGATACCCACATGCGCCTGAGCTTCGCTCTTCCGGACGAGAAGCTCGAGAAGGGCGTGGCCATCCTGCGTGAACTCGCCGCCGAGGCGAGCGCGGAGGCCGGCGGCGCCGCCTAGCCCGTGACTCGGCTCGCGCTGTGCGGCCGGGAGACGACCATGGTGATGGATCGCGAACGCCTGACGACCCTCGAACAACGACAGGAGGCCGACCTCGTCGAGATCTTCTCGTCGGTCCAGGGGGAAGGCCTGCGCGTCGGGGAGTTGCACACGTTCGTTCGATTCGCGCATTGCGACATGCACTGCGCATACTGCGACACTCCGCTGTGCCACGCGCCCCCGAAGACCGTGCGCATCCAGCGGGTGCTCGGCGGTGGGTTCGACGCGGAGCTTCCGAATCCGATCGACGGGGGCGAACTGGAGCGAGTCGTCGATGGGATCCTCGCTGAGAATCACCCGCGGGCTATGTCTCTCACGGGCGGCGAACCCCTGCTGCATCCCTGGACTTGCGACAGGCTCGGTGCCGTGGCGCGCGCGCGTGGGGTTCCGGTGCTGCTCGAAACTGACGGGAACTTGCCCGACGCGTTCGCGGGGATCCGCGACGTCATCGACATCGTCAGCCTCGACTGGAAGCTCGCTTCCGCAACGGGCGAGCCCACCCAGACGGACGCACACGTCCGCATGCTCGAACTCGCTCGCGGACTCGAGACGATCGTGAAGATGGTGTTCACTGCCGACACGACGTTCGACGAGGTGCGCGACGCCGCGGAGATCGTGGCTAGGATCGACCCCGTCACCATCGTGCTGCAGCCCTGCACCCCGTTCGGACGCGTGACGCGCGCCCCGTCGGTGGCGCAGGGGCTCGGTTTCCTGCGTCGCCTGGCCGGCGGCGCGTCACCCGTGCGTCTGCTCCCGCAGGTGCACCGTCTGATGGACCTGCCCTGACCATGCTCCCCGTCGTCGCCATCGTCGGACGTCCCAATGTCGGGAAGTCGTCGTTTCTCAATGCGGCTCTCGGTCGTCGTGTCTCCATCGTCCATGACAAGCCGGGGGTGACCCGAGACCGCGTCCAGGCCGACCTCGCGTACGGCGAGCGCGCGTTCACCCTGGTCGACATGGGTGGTATTGGCATCGTGGACGACCACGCACTCGACGACCAGGTCGAGATGCAGATCAACGTCGCATTGACGGCGTCCGATGTGGTGATCTTCATCGTCGACGTCCGGGACGGGGTCACTCCGCTCGACGAGCAGATCGCCGGGGTCCTGCGCCGGGTCGGCAAGCCGTGCGTGCTCGTCGCCAACAAGGTCGACGCCGAGCAGCACGAGTCGCTCGTGCATGAGTTCGCCTCGCTCGGACTCGGCGATGCGATTCCCGTTTCGGCCAAGCAGGAGCTGGGAATCTGGGTCACGTTGGACGCGGCGATCGCCCGGCTGCCCGAGGCCAAGCCGGGGGAGCGAGTCGCGGAGGAGGGGGAGACCCGCATCGCCTTCGTCGGCCAGCGGAACAGCGGCAAGAGCACGCTCCTCAACGCGCTGTGCGGCGAGGATCGGGTCATCGTCTCCGACATCCCGGGTACGACGCGCGACAGCGTCGACGTATCAGTGGAGTTCGGCGACCGGATGTTCACCGCGATCGACACCGCGGGGATCCGCAAGGTCCGCAAGTTGCAGGATTCGATCGAGTACTACAGCCAGATCCGCGCCCACGAGTCGATCGGGCGGGCCGATGTGGTCCTGCATCTGATCGACGCGACCAAGGACGTCAGCCAGGTCGACAAGAAGATCGCCGACGCTGTAGCGACCGCCGTCAAGCCGTGCGTCCTGGCGATCAACAAGTGGGACCTTGCCGAGCACGTCGAGACCGAGAAGTACCTCGCTTATCTCTCGAGCCGGCTGCCGTTCTGGCACTTCGCCCCAGTCGTGTTCGTCTCCGCGAAGGAGCAGACCCGGCTGAAGGAGATGATGGACGTGGCATTCGACCTCCACGATCAGGGATCGCACCGGATCCCCACTCCGGAAGTCAACAAGGTCATGGAGGCGGCGGCCAGGGTCCGCGGTCCTCGCGTCTCCCGTGGAAAGTACCCCAAGATCTACTACGCTACTCAGGTGGGAACGAATCCTCCGTGGATCGTTCTCTTCGTGAACGACCCTGCCCTCTTCAAGGACGACTTCCGTCGCTTCCTCGAGAACCGGTTCCGGGCGGCGTTCCCCTTCGAGGAGATCCCGATCCGGATTTCGTTCCGCAAGCGAAAGTCGATCTTCAGGTGAGGCCAGCCATGTGCATTCGATTCAGTGTCCTCTTCGCGACCCTCGCTCTGCTCGGTGCGTGCAACTCTTCGCCTCAACCGCAGGAGGAGACGACGCACTTCGTCTACCAGCACACGCGCGAGACGATCTGGAACCAGACCCGCTCCGAGCTCGGTGAGCGCTGGAGGATCGCCGATGAGGACGAGATTGCGATGACCTTCACGACGGATTGGGACACCCATCTCCACGTCATGAACACGTTCGGCAAGCGCCACCGACTGACGGTGACGCTCGCCGGCACCGACGAGGAGGGATACCAGGTCACCGCGTCGCAGGAGACCGAGCAGAACACCAACCAGGACAATCCGCTCGTAGCTTCCGAAGCCGAGTGGGATTCCGCTCCGTCCAATGGTGCGCTCGCGCAACGGTTCCTCATGAATCTCCACCTGCGCATGAATCCCGGCACCCCCTGGCGCGAAGACGCCGACCGATAGCCCGGCCTACTCATGAACGCGTAGCGAGAAGTGCAGCTGGGTCGTGCTGGCGAGGGGATCGAGATTCTGGGACGGATCGAGATTCTGGGACGGATCGAGATTCTGGGACGGATCGAGATTCTGGGACGGAGCGAGATTCTGGGACGGAGGCGCTTTCGACCGCAGGCGTGGTTGAGCCACCTCGAGGATCATGATGATGATCTTCCACCCGGCGAGGATCGTCCGCTTCACGGTCCCTGGGGGGAGCAATGCACCCCGCTCGCACTCGGCGAGAACTCGGGTCCGATGACCAGTTCGGCGTCGTGATTCCGAATCAGCGCCAGGATGGCGTCGAGATTCCGCAGGATGGTCAGAGAAATCTGCATCGAGGAACGCCACGATTTCGACGTCGTCAGGCAACGCTGCGATGCCGGGCGAGACACGCGGAACCGTAGCCGCGACGCTCCTCGTCGAGGACGTGTGCAACGCCCGACCGAGCGACGTCGGCAGCCGCGTGGCGAGATCCGTTGTCGACGACGATCACGCTCGAGACGTGCGCGGGAATCGCCTCTAGCACGAGCGGCAGACTCTTTTCTTCGTTCAGCGCGGAGATGACGACGCAGGTTTCCACGAAGGTCTCCACATGCGTTGTCCGCGGAGGCGGGAACTGTCGGTTGTCTATGCAGCCAAAGGGGATACATGCGGGCCCGGTTTCGGGCGGTGGGTCGCGCAGTGTTGATACGTGGTCGCCTCAGCGGTGCGAGCGGGCATCGTTCTCTCACAGTGACGCGTCACTTTGTTCATGTCGCGCGGACCGATTGCCGACAGGCAAGAAGACGTACGCGCGTACGCCTCAGCGTGCGGCGTTCGTCAGTTGTGAACGTGTGCGACCGCGCTTCGTCGGCGCTTCGCACGTTACGATTGAGCACAAGACGCACACGTCGATGCTCGTTGAGATACGCCTCGAAGTACGGATCGACCCGCGAGTTTTTTTCAAGGGTCAAGCCCGATTCCTGTTGCAAGTTGTGGAAACCGGAATTACTTTTTCACTTGTGCCCCCCGGGGGGCATGAAGAGGTTACGGGACCTTTTCAAGCTTTGAGGTACCTCAACTAGGAGGTAGGGAATTGGCAAAGAAGGCAGCGAAGAAGGCCACGCGGAAACGTCCCGCGCGCAAGAAGGCCAAGAAGAAGGCGACCAAACGCAAGGCCACCAAACGTAAGGCGACCAAGCGCAAGGCCACCAAGAAGAAGGCGACCAAGCGCAAGGCCACCAAACGTAAGGCGACCAAGCGCAAGGCCACCAAGCGCAAGGCGACCAAGAAGAAGGCCAAGCGCAAGGCCACCAAGCGCAAGGCGACCAAGCGCAAGGCGACCAAGCGCAAGGCCACCAAGCGCAAGGCCACCAAGAAGAAGGCGACCAAGCGCAAGGCGACCAAGCGCAAGGCGACCAAGCGCAAGGCCACCAAGCGCAAGGCCACCAAGCGCAAGGCGACCAAGCGCAAGGCGACCAAGAAAAAGGCTACCCGGAAGAAGGCCACTCGCCGCCGGTAGCCCTTCCGACACGGCGTCGTTCGAGAAGGTCGTCTCCCCGCCCGGGAGGCGGCCTTCTTCCATTGGGGGGCACCCCGCTACACTGGGTGGACGGGGGCCGGCTGCCTGTCCGGCTCATTGCCCCGATTGGAAGAGCGGAGTCAGTCGAACGTGCGTGACCTCGAGACCATTGGCCGGGTCCTGACCGTCCTCTGCCTGCTGGCGGTGGTCGGCTCCGCCCAGATCCCCCACGACGACCCCGTCGAAGCCCAGAAGAAGTGGTATGACCGCGCGTTCGAACGTCCCGACCTCATCGAAGGTGCGTTCGAGGTTCTGCGGTTCCCCACGGGGTACGAGTTCGCATCCCGCTACAAGCACGACAAGAAGAACCGGAAGCGGATCCTGAATCCTGACTTCTGGTGTACCACGTGCGCGCGGGAGAAGCGGATCCCCAAGGACCCCAAGCGCGTTGGCAAGCGCCTGATGGAGCGCGAGGAATCCGACGTCCTCCAGTGGATCAAGGCGGAGACCAAGTCGTCGAGGTTCACCTACATCGAGGACGAACAGTTCAAGCTGTTCATGGACCTCCGCGGCGTGAACCTGAAGGAGTTCCGGAACCCGTTCCTCAAAGAGGAGATGCGCGAACTCGGGGACATCTTTCCCAAGGTGACGGAGAAGACGGTCGCCGTGAACGGGCATCAGCGTACGCACCTCTACCTGATCCGCGCCCACCGGCTGCTGCGTGACTTCCACTGGATGACGGGGATCGATGCCGCAGGGATCAGGGAGAAGTACCACTGGCTCGGTCCCTACCTCGGAATGAAGAACAAGCTCGAGGTGTACATCTTCAATCGTCAGCGGCCGTACCTCCGGTTCGCGACGCGCTACATCGGCCGCTCATCCAAGGCCGGTCAGTGCTGGCACATGTTCCGCGATCGCTGCATGATCATGGCGATGCACGGGCAGAACGCCGTCGACCCTCAGGTTGCGAACTTCGCGATGCATCGCATCACGCACAACCTGTTCGACGCGTTCCGCATGTACTCCTTCAAGCTCCCGGCATGGTTCCAGATGGGCATGGGCCACTGGATCGAGCGCCGCGAGAGCGTCCGCTACAACTCGTTCTGCTTCTCCGAGGGTGTGATCCCCAAGGTCCTGTTCGAGACCCGTTGGGAGCCCAAGGTCAAGAAGATGATCGCGAAGGATCGGGCCGACCCGTTCGTCTCCGTGTGCTCGAAGAAGGAGTACGGCGAGTTCCCGCCCAAATACCACATGATCACCTTCTCCTGGGTTTGCTACCTGTGGCGGCTCGGCCCCGAGAAGATGCCGGTCTTCATCAACGCCTTGAAGGACAAGAAGGAGACCGAGACCCTCTACCAGGCCCAGGTCCGCGCCTTCCGCAAGGCCTACAACATCAACCTCATCCAGTTCGACCACGGTTGGCGCGAGTGGGTGAAGAAGGTGTATCCGGACATGTAGTGGCGGGAGCGCGGACCTCCAGAGGCCGAGCGCAGCCCGGATTGCGGTTGATTCACAGCCTCTCCTGTACCGTTTCAGCGTCTCTTCGAGGGTGGGATTATCCTTCGCGGGAGA
>NZBC01000085.1 GCA_002687715.1 Planctomycetota bacterium
AGGGGCGCAGGAGAGTCCAGGTCCTCTCGGTGGATCAGCCGGGTCTCCCGCGAAGGATAATCCCACCCTCGAAGAGACGCTGAAACGGTACAGGAGAGGTCGGCGTCCTTCTGGTCTTCACGCCAGACGTAGGTAGCGAACGCGAGCTGATTCTCCTCGACCACGATCACCCGGGTCTCCATGCGCCGATGTTCCTTGCCGAGGGGCAGGACGATCGACTGGAGGAACACTGTCCCGGTCGGGAACGTCCAGGCCCCGTCGCGCGCGTACGTCGCGTGGGCATCCTCCGGCAACCGGAAGAACCGTTGCTTGTCTGCGCCGTCCGCCCACACGGAGACGTTGACTGCGTACGGTTGGAAGTCCTTCGTGATGACGTGGCCGGCCACGTCCTGGAAGTAGTCCGTCGCGGACAGCCGCGCAGGAAACCCATCGACGACCAGGTCGACCGGGAAACCCGCCCCCCGCGGGCTCACCGCCTCCGGCGCCGGTACGATCACCAGGCCGATCAGCAGGCACGAGAGAGCGAAGTAGTTCATGACTGGTGGTTCCCGGCTCAGAGGTCGAGGATCGTGGCCCGCCGCAGGAGCCACACTAACCGACGCGGCACCGGCCACGCGCCGGCCTCCTCTCGGGGAGCGCGGACCTCCCGCGAGCCAGAACCCACTCTTCAGTGGTGGGTATTCCCAGGCTTGCTCCGCCACCGAACCTCGTGAGCTGAGCCTGGGCGCGTTCGTCGAACTTCGCGCCCAGACGCCTCCTCGAGGACCTGAAACGTAGAGGATTGCTCGACGAGACCCTCGTGGTGTGGGCTGGGGAATTCGGCCGCACTCCGTTCGCGCAGGGCAGCAATGGCCGCGACCACAACCCGTTCGGCTTCTCCGTCTGGCTCGCCGGCGGCGGCATCAAGGGCGGGACGATCCATGGCGCGACCGACGAGTTCGGCTACCACGCGGTCGAGAAGCCGTGCACGGTCTACGACCTGTGGGCCACCGTCCTGCACCAGCTCGGCGTCCGGCACCGGGACCTGACCTACCGCCATGGCGGCCGGGACGTCCGGCTTACCGACGTCCACGGACGGGTGATCCGCGACATCCTCGGCTGAGAGGATCGCGGCCGAGGGCCTGCCCGACGGGTGCTCGCGCCTCTGCGTCCACGCCGGCGAACTGAGAAGTGGGGCGCGGCCTCGAGGTGAAGCCGCGCCCCTCGAGTTCGTGCTCAGTTGACGATGTAGGAGGTGCCGTCCGAAGTCGGGAAATCGATCTGGGTCCAGAGCGCGTTCGGGGCCGCCCCCGTCGGCGTGACTTCGTAGACCATGTCTGTGAAGGCACCCCCCTGTGGTCCGGTGCCGGCAAGCGCATCCCAGCTGAGACCGATCCCCCCCGTCGGATCGGTTGCGCCCCCGCCCGGAGTGAGACCCACGATCGACGGGCTGCTGAACGCCGGGTCCGGAGCGTAGTTGGCGATCGAGGTCTGGCCCGCGATGTCGAACATGAGGTCGAAGCTGTTGCTGCCGCCGACCGCGAACTGCGGAACGCCGACGAACGACACCGTGACGCCGATGGCCGAGGTGGTGACGGTCACGGTGCCCCCGAAGTTCGGAGACAGATCGGCCCACAGACCCGCCGCCCGAGGACTTCCGTTCTGGAACTCGGCAACCGTGGAAGTGAAGTCGCCGTCGCCGCTGCCGAAGCCCACCGATCCATTGGAGTTGACGAAGAGGGACGTGTAGGACACTCCGTAGAACGAGAACGTACTCATGGGTGCGCAGAGCGGGTTCGCGAGCGGCACTTCGATGAAGTTGTCGTCGCCCAGAATGAGCGGTGGTTGGCCGGTACCCGGGATGACGTCAAGCTGGCCGGCCTGACTCAGACTGAAACCATCCGGGTTGCTCGCGTTCAGGACGATCATCTGGGCCGTCGCGGTGACCGGCACGCCAGACGACACCGGGATGCCGAGCGGGAAGAACGGAGCGAACACCGGCACGCTTCCGCCATTGAGGAACTCCATGCCGGTGAGCGGCACGTTGACGATCTGTCCCGAGGCGGTGGTCAGGGTCGCGGGCTGCGCCGCGCTGAGTGCGACGGCCATCTCGAAGGTCGTGGCCGGCACTGCAGAGGCGGTCGTCAAAGTCACGGCCTGGTTTGTGCAAGCGTTCGTGATGGCGGGCGACCACGTGCCTGCTTGCTCTCCGTTGAGATCGAGGCTCGCGTCCGCGGAGTTGACCTGGAATGTTGCGTTCGCGGGAATGAAGAGCACGCCGGTGTTCTGCGGCGCAACGCTGCCCGTGGTGAAGCCGTTCGCATCGAACTCGGCCAGTACGGGCTGCGGCGAGATCGATCCGGCGGCATCGCTGATGCCGGCCACGATGTCGTTGCCCGCCAAGTTCATCGTGCCGTACCGGATCTCGATCGCGCCGTTTGCATACAGCTCGACCTGGACGTTGACGCCGCCCGAGGCCGGCCCGGGGAACATGGAGATGCTCTCGAACGAGATGATGATGGAGCTGCCGAGGTCCACGTACCAACAACCGTTGAGACCCGCCGGGTCGAGGTCTTCCTGGGCGAAGGAGATCCGTGAGGGTGTCGTGGTGGCAAGGCTCAACGCACTGCAGCAGAGGTTGCCCGTGCTGCCGTCCATGAGGATGCAGCCGTTGCTGGAGACGTTGACGAAGTTGACCCCACCGCTGGGCCACGGGAAGGTGAAGCTCAACGGCACGGTCTGGACGCAATCGTCGCAACCGTTGAGCGTCCCCATCGGGACGACTCCCGGCACGGCGGCGATCGACGTAAACCCACCGCCCGGGTTGACCGTGAACTGGGCGCACGCCACAGTCGTGAGCAGCAGAAGCGCAATCACGAGCTGAACAAACGGGGACTGCATGGAGATCTCCATTGGAGAGCGGAAGGACAAGTGATGGGTTTGACCGGCGACAGGAGGGGAGGTCGAAGGCCGACCTCACAACGATCATACCATGGATGAGCGGCGGAACGACTCTCCAAACCGTCCGACCTAGCGGACGCGAGGCTCAGCGATGCAGTACAGGAAGCGCAGACCCCGCAGGTAGATCTCGCCGTCGACGAGGCCCGCAGACGCGCTGAACCGGTCGTCCAGACGGTTTCGGGCGAGGATCACGCCCGGCTTCTCGTGGTCGAGGACGACGGTCATGCCCTGGAGGTCGGTGACGTACACCCGCCCGGCGGCGGCGACCGGCGAGGCGTAGATGTTGCCGAGATCGCGGAGTCGCTGGGCTCGGATCGACTCCTGTCCCGTCTTCGCGTCGACCCGGCAGAGCACGGCCTGATAGTGATGCAGCAGGTACAGGACGCCGCGATACAACAGCGGCGACGGAACGTACGGCGTGAGCCGCCGCCGCGTCCACGCGACGTTGTCGCTCACCGTGAGGTCGCCCTTCGCGCCCTCCAGGCGGATCGCGATCATCGCCTGCCGTTCGTAGCTACTGGCCGCGAAGACCATCCCATGTCCTGCGACCGGTGACGCGACCACGTTATGCGCGAGCCCCCCGCACTCCCACAGGATGTCACCCGTATCCAGGTCGTAGCTCCGAAGCCGGCGGGTCCCGCTCACGATGAGGTGCTTCTTGCCGCCGTGCTCGACGACGATGGGCGTGGCCCACGACGTCACCTCCGTGCGCGGTTTGCGCCAACGCTCCCGGCCCGTCTTCTTGTCGAACGCGGCGATGAACGACTGGCCTTCGTGGTCCCGGTTGACGACGACCGTGTCTCCGTGCAGCACCGGTGAGCTACCCTCGCCATGAGCATGCTTGGTCTTCATGGCCCCGAGATCGACGCTCCACAGCACTTTCCCGTCGCGATTCAGCGCGTGGAGCCCACGCGCCCCGAAGGACGCGATCACGTAGTCACCGTCGGTCACCGGGGATGCGCTCGCGAACGAACCCGTGACGTGGCCACCTTCGAGAGGGCGACCGTCGTGGACCTCGCGCTGCCACAGGATGCTCCCGTCCTTGCGTGAGATCGCGAAGACCATCGAGCGTTGGCGCCGGACCTTCGGAGAGTTGTCATGAGCGCCCGGGGCACGGTGCCGAGCCGGCTCCTCGGCGTCGCCGTGCGGAACGGCTGCCGTCACGTAGATCCGGTCTTCCCAGATCACCGGCGTGGAGTGTCCTTTGCCCGGCAGCGGGATCTTCCACCGCACGTTCTTCTTCTCGCTCCAGGTCAGCGGCGGCCGGGCGCCCGAGGCGGCGCCGGTGTCCGCAGGACCTCGCCACCGCGGCCACGACTGCAACCGCTCGGGCTTCGCGTCCTGCGAGAGGGCGCTCCCGGCGACGGCCGACATGACGAAACACGCGATCAGGACTTTGGACATGGGCCTCATCCTACGGACCTCCCCTGGTCTCTCCTGTCCCCGGATCGGCCTGGTCTTGCACCGGGCTGCTTCGAAAAGCGGGAACCGCTCCGGCCGCGGCCGCCCAACCTCCATCAGCGACTCGGCTTGAAGCCCGGCTTCGGTCGCCATCGCGTTCGCCGCGGCGCGACGTCGGAGTACGCGCCGGCGACGCGACGACCCCCACGCTCGGCCCCTTCGAAGTCTCTGCCCACTACGAACGCCGGGTCCGCAGCCCCCCCCAGTGCCGAACCGCGTCGCGGCCACAGCGAACGCCGGGCCACGCTCACGAAATCCCGTGACGGGTCGCCCGGCTTCCATCCGTGAGCCGGGAGCGCACGGTCCGGGGATTGGAACACGTTGCCGCTGAACGCAACGCCCTTCAGACCGAAGATCTTCAATCGGCCGGGCGTGGCGTAGACGGCGTTGTTCGCGAACACCAACCGTTTCGCACCCGCCCACTTCGCGAGTCGGATCGCGGGCGCGCCACCGATGATGGTGTTGTGAACGAACTCGAGGTTTCCAGGCGTCACTCCCTGGTGCGGTTGCGAATTGAATCCAGTCCCCTCCCCTGCAAACACGATGTTGTTGCGAATCACGGCATCGGCTGCGCACTGGATGCCCGAGTCCCTCGCACCCCAGATGACGTTGCCCTCGACCACGTTCCGCGGCTTGCCATCAGTCCCGTAGAGCAAGATCCCCGGGTAGCGCGTGTCGTGGATGACGTTGTCCCTGACCACGTTCGAGTGCGAGCCGCGCTTGATTTCGATTCCATCACCCTGGGTCGAAGCGAGGGTGCCGTGAATCCAGTTGGCCTCGATCAGACAGTCGCGAACGATGCACTTCGACCGGTTGCAGCCGACGTACAACCCCTCCCCCGTCCCGCCGTTCTGGCCCGTATCGTGGATGTGACAGCGACGGACGGTGATGTGGTTGAGGTCACTGCGGAAGTTCACCCCGACGTCTACGTGATGGATGTGCAGGTCCTCGAGCGTGATGAACGCCGCCCGTTTGGAGAGGTTGATACCGTCGCCGCCATTGCTCGTGATCTCGAGGTGGCGAATCGTGACCCAGGTCGCGCCTTCGACGTTGATGGTGTTCTGGGCCTTCGCACCGGCGGGGCGGACGATCTTCGACGCCGCGCCGCCCGGCACTCCAGTAATGACCACGGGCTGCAGCCGGGTGCCCTTCACCGAGAGCGAGATGCGACCCGCGTCTTCGTATCGCCCCGGCATGACGGTGAGGTGATCGCCCGGCCGCAACGACTCGATGGCCGTCTCGAAGCTCTCCCCTGGCTTCAAGGTCAGCCGCCGTTGCCCCGCCGCGACACCGGCCAGCAAGACCAGGAGCAAGGCGGCCGCGAACGCGACACCGGAGTCGACACGAGCGCTCATCGCGCGACGGTACCACGCGCCGCGGCGCCGAGCCGTCGCGAAGGTGCGCCCTGGGTAGACTGACGCGTACATTCCGGCTCGGGACCAGAAACCCAGCCTCGACCCTGACCAGAGCATGTTCGACGAGATCGACATCGAAGGTGCGGCGGCCCGATTGGCCGGCGTCGTGCGCACGACACCGTTGCTGCCGCTCCCCTGCGCCGACGCCCGGATCGATGTGCGCGGCAAGCTGGAGAACCGGCAGGAGACCGGATCGTTCAAGTGCCGGGGTGCGTGGAACCAGATCGCCCAGCTCACGGACGAGGAAGCAGCGGCCGGCGTGATCGCTACGAGCTCCGGAAACCACGGCCGCGCCCTCGCCTGGGCCGCTCGGCGCGCCGGCATCCACGCGACCGTGGTGATGCCGCAAGACGCTTATCCGAACAAGATCGCCGCGTGCCGGGAGCTCGGCGCCGAGGTCGTGCTCACCAAGGACCTGTGGGAATCCGAATCACTGTGCAGCGAACGCGTTGCCTCCGGCGCCGTCCTGATCCACGCCTTCGAGTCGTCACGAACGATCGCGGGCGCCGGCACCGTCGGCCGTGAGATCGCGGATACGTGGCCGGACGTCGAGGTCGTGGTCGTCCCGGTCGGCGGCGGGGGGCTCATTGCCGGAACGTCGCTCGCGCTTCGTCGTGCGCTCGGCGACGGGCTGAAGATCTTCGGCGCGGAACCTGCCGGCGCCGCCTCGATGTCCCTCGGCCTCGAAGCTGGAGCCTCGGTGCCCCTCACCGAGATCGCGACTGACGTGCAAGGTCTGTGTCCCCTCGAATCCGGTCGGATCAACATCGAGATCTGCCTGCACGCCATCGATGGGATGTTCCGGCTCGAGGACGCCGGGGTCTTCGCTGCGCAGAGAACGCTCGTGGAAGCCGGTGAGGTCGTGGAGCCCGCTGGTGCGGCGGCCCCGGCCGTGGTCCTTCACGGCCGGCTGCCCGAGGACCTGCTGCGGCACCGCACACCGGCTGATCCCCTCCGAGTCGCGGTCGTCGTGTCCGGGGGCAACCCCACCGGCGAGCAACTCGCTGAACTGTGCAGCGACGCCTGAACGCTGCACCCGGGTGTCGTCCGCGTCCTCTGATGCAGCCGGAGCGCGGGCCAGGACTACGCCCGATGAAGCACCGCGACCTCGCGCTCCTACCTCTCGCCTGGTCAGAGTAGCCACGGGTTCTCCGTGACCCCTCTGCTCTGCCCCGCGCCTCGGGGCCCGCCGGACCTCGGTGCTCGTGAGGTCAACCCCCGACGGTCCGCACCTCCCCCCGCGAGGAACACGGGTAGGCACTGGCATCGAGCGTCTGCACGATCTCATCGACGGTGACCGTCCGGTCGTCGAACAGAACGGTGACCGTCCCTTCCTCAACGTTCACCCGCGTCTCCAACACCCCTGCCAGTCCCTCCAGGACCGCGTCGACCCGCACGGGTCACCACATCTTTCAGTGCATGCCCGACACCGAGAGGTCGACCTCCTGGTAGGTGTCGGGTAGGGCGCCGCTATGGGCATCCCACGTCCAGAACCCCACCAGGCCCGCGAGGACCAGCGCGGCGGCGATCATGACGTTGCGCGTCGCCCGGTTTGCGCGCGGAGGTGGTCTCACTCGTACATCCTAACGCTCCTCACCGCCCATCGACGGCCACGATCGCCGGCATGGCTGAGCCACGGTGCCGACCCATTCGCAAGAACCCGGGAGATGCCTATCATTCGGCATGAGCGCGATGACATCCCCCCGCCCCAATGAAGGCGCCATCCGGCGTCTGACGGCCTCGCTGCTCGCGACCCCTCGTGCGTTCCTCCGCCGCCTGGGACTGGCGTGGGCCGCTGCGCTCACGTACCACTCGCTCCTCGCGCTCGTCCCGCTCACCATCATCGCGTTCTCGCTCCTCGGCGTCCTCGATGAGGCGATAGGGTTCGAAACGGAGCTGCAGGACTTTCTCATCGCGCGCGGACTCCCGGATGCCGCGGCCCAGGTCGGCGAGATCGTGCGCGACCTCGTGTCCCGCGCGCGCAACGACGCCGGAGCCATGAGTGCAATCGGAGTGGGGATCCTGGTCATCCTCTCGATCTCGTTCTTCAGCGCGCTCGAGAAAGCATGCAATGAGCTCTTTGGCGTGACTCGAGGCCGACGGCCGCTACTCCGGCTGCGAGCCCTGCTGACCCTGGGGCTCTTCGGCCCGACGCTCGTCGGCGCTTCCATCTTCGTCACGGCCGCTCTGCAGAGGTTCGCCATCGAGCGAGCGGAGGACGTGTGGGGAACGGTCCTCGGCCCGGTGGTCATCGTCTCACCTCTGATCGTGACGTGGCTCGCGTTCTACTGCATCATCGCATTCGTCCCACACACACGCGTGAGTTGGGGCAGCGCGCTGCTCGGCGCGGTGATCTCGGGCACGGTGTGGGAGAGCGCAAAATGGGGCTTCGGCCTGTACGTGACTCATGCCGGGAGCATCGACGCGCTCTACGGACCGCTGGCACTCCTGCCCCTGTTCATCATCTGGACCCACCTCACGTGGATCATCTTCCTGGTCGGAGTCACGCTGGCCGGAATCCACCACGATCGAAAAACGAACGCGGCCACCGACACGGACGCCGCCGCTGACCCGGGTGGATAGCGTGCCCCCCCAAGGTCCGGGGCTGGGTGGGAGCGCGGACCTGGAGGCCCGCGCTCCCGGAGTAGGTCGGATAGAGTTCGGAACGAACGGATTCTCCACCTCCAACGTGCCGAGCTCTTGATCCATGCGTTCCCTGTCCCTTCTCCTGGTCCTTGGCGCGGTCGCAGCCGCGCAGATCCCACCCCCCCCGCTCCCCACCGTCGGTGAGGAGGCCCCGCATCTCTTCCACGGAGCGCTCGGGACCGTCACCGCTCGCTGGATCCAAGGCGGCGCGGTGAAGGAGCGTCGGTTCGGCAAGGGACGCCCCATCGTCCTGCCGGAGTTCCGGCACCTCCTTGGCGAACGGCTCGTCCTGGAAACCCACACGCCGCCACCGTCCACGTGGCCCATGCCCAAACGGTTGCTCGCGATCAGCGACATGGAAGGCGAGTACGTCCGGATGCGGACGTTCCTCCGCAATCACGGCGTCATCGACTCCAAGTCACGATGGAGCTTCGGCAAGGGCCACCTCGTCTGCGTCGGCGACATGGTCGATCGGGGCACGCACGTCACGGAGACGCTGTGGCTACTGCATCGTCTGGAACGCGAGGCGCGGAAGGCCGGCGGACGTCTGCACTTCGTCCTCGGCAACCACGAGGCGATGATGATGGGCGGCGACGTCCGCTACACGGCGCCAAAGTACGCCGTGGTTGCTCAGAAGCTGGGCATTACGATCCCGGGGCTACTCGGTGCCGACACCGAGATCGGTCGCTGGCTACGGCAGCAGAACGCGATCGTCCGCATCGGTGACGTCGTGTTCGTCCATGCCGGCCTCGCCCCTGATCTCGTCCGCCGCGGCTTCGACTACGACAAGCTCAACGCGCTCATCCGAGGGGGGCTGGGCACCCCTCCGGCGAAGCTCTCCCCCGCTGCCCAGGTCCTGATGTGGGGACGGTACGGCCCGCTGTGGTACCGGGGCTACTTCCCCGCGTTCGCCGCCACGTTCGGCCCCACGCCCACCGAAGGGCAGCTCACGGCCGTCGTCAAACGTCTGAAGGCGAAGATGATCGTCGTCGGGCACACGAAGGTCGAGAAAGTGGGCTTCGTGGACCCGGGCAAGAAGGTGCTCGCCATCGACACGACCTGGACCAAGGACAGCATCGCGCGCGGCGTCCTCATCGAGAAAGACCGGCTTCGGATCCTCAGTCTGACGCGCGAGTCGAAAGTGATTCCGCGCCCTGGGAAGCCCGCTCCCAAGCGCGTCCCGTAGTGACGCTGTCATTCGCCTTCCCCCGGAGGGTGCACGATGCGAGATGGAATCGAACGGATGACCCTGGAGCGTGCGATCGCCGGTCGCAATCTGGATCAGGGGACGTTCGGCGATCTGGTCGCAGGCGGCGCCACGGTCCTGGTCTTCCTGCGGCACTGGGGCTGACCGCTCTGCCGGGAGATGGTGAAGGACCTCCGCCGTGCGGTCGCACGGGACGCTTCGTATCCAAGGGTCGTGTTCTTCCACCAGGGAACGGTCGGAATCGGGGACATGGTCTTTGAGGATCTGTGGCCGAAGGCGCGCGCCGTAGCCGACCCTGAACGCGCCTTCTATTGCGCGTTCGGACGGCGTCGCGGGAGCGCCCGCGACTTCCTCAAGCTCCGCACGCTGGTCGGACTCGGGCGCGCCATGCTGAAAGGCAACGGAGTGGGGCGGCCGCGGGGAGGCGATGTCCGCACGCTTCCGGGCGTACTCGTCGTTCTCGGAAACCGTGTCGTGTGGGAGCACCCGTTCAGTGGCGGCCCGGGCGATCACCCGAGCTTCGAAGCCGTCGCCGACCACGCGCGTCAGGCGATGAGCGAGACTCCCGCGTGAGGAGTTTCACCGGACCCGCGGCGATGAACGGCCGTAGGCATTGTGCTCGACCCGGGTCCGCTTCTCTCCGCGAACCGCGCGCCGCGCTCCGTCGTGAACGCACCAGTTGTCCCTGAACAACGCTTCGCGCTGCGGCACCCCGCGGACCACCAACGCAGTCTTCTTGCAGAAGAACGCGTTGTGGGTGACCTTCATCCAGGTGCCCGCGACGTTGGTCCCGTCCTTCCGGTCACGGCCCCCGTGCATGTCGAAGCAGTGGCTCAACGACGTCCCTCGCTCCACGTTGTGGCGCGCCTCGTAGCCGCAACCCGGCCGGCCGGTGCCCGCTATGGAGTGCCGGTTCCGGTCGAAGAGGTTGCGCTCGATCAACGACGCGGCGACGTCGT
This sequence comes from Planctomycetota bacterium, assembly GCA_002687715.1. Classification (GTDB taxonomy): domain Bacteria; phylum Planctomycetota. The sequence goes on from NZBC01000085.1 coordinate 10,629, forward strand.
GGCAGACGCCGTACCCCAGGCCCTGTCGCTGATTGTGATGGATGAAGCAATGGTGGACCCGGTGCCCCTCGCCCCGGCGCAAGTAGACCGCGGCATGGCTCCAGCCGGCGAGCTCGCAGTCGTCCACCTCCAGACGCGGGTGGGTGGTCTCGATCCCGTCCGAAGTCGGGAGCCGGTAGTAGTAGTCCGGATCCCGCTTGGTGGTCCCTCGATAGGCCCGCCGATGATGGTCGAGCCGTCGCTCCGGATCAGGGCCGCGCCCCCGGAGCCCACTGATTCGGACGTCCGCGCCGCCCGCCCGGATGAGAGGCCGCGTCGCGAGGTGGTCCGAGAAGATCAACGCCCCCTGCGATCCCTCGTGGCCCCGGTCGCTCGCGAGAGTCACCCCCGCCGGAACCACGAGCACCAGATCCTCGATCAGACAGCGCGCCGTACAGTCGATCGCCACGTCACCGGGAACGAACACCACCTCCCCAGGCTTCGCCTTCGCCAGGGCACCGATGAGTGCGTCGAGGCTTCGGGCGACGTGATCGCCGACCGTCAGGCCGCGGCGATACCCGCGGCC
>NZBC01000086.1 GCA_002687715.1 Planctomycetota bacterium
CATCGATGCCCTGATGTCCATGGTCTACCTATGCTGCGGGGGGCTCGTTATTACCTGGTGACCCGGGATATGGTCAGGAGAGCCATTCATCGAGACATCAAGCCCGGCAACATCATGATCTCGAAGATGGGGCAGCCCGTGTTGCTCGATTTCGGACTCGCGCGCGACGACGACCCCGACGCACCGGCGTTGACCCAGACCGGGGACTTATTCGGAACCCCCGCCTACATGTCGCCCGAGCAGCTGCTGGGTCAGCGCATCGGGGTCGACCGGCGCACCGACGTCTGGTCGCTCGGCATCACCCTCCACGAATGCCTCACGTTGCAGCGCCCCTTCACCGCCCCGACGCGTCAGGCTCTCTACCAGATGATCATGACCCAGAGCGCGCCCAACCCGCGTCAGGTCAACTCCCACATTCCGCCCGAGCTGTCGGTCGTCGTCGCAACCGCGCTGGAGAAGGACCGCGATCGCCGCTACCAGACCGCCGAGGAGCTGGCGGACGAGTTGCAGCGCATCCGCCTCTACCAACCCATCCACGCCAAGCCCGCGGGGCGGTGGTTGCGCATCCGCCGCTGGGCCCAGCGCAATCCCGGTGCGGCAGCAGCGGCGATCTGTCTGACGGTCGGGTTCCTGGTGTCGATGTTCCTGCTGAGGGAACAGATCATCGCAAACCAGATGACGGAAGCGGAAGCGGAACGCGCAGATCGGCAACGACAACGCGCCGAAGACGAGAAGCGCGCCTACACACGACTCGCCAACGCCCGCAAGCTCGAGCTCCTGATCAGAGAGTCCCGCGTCGAGCTGTGGCCGGCGACGCCCGACAAGGTGGAGCCTCGAAACGGCCAACCCTCAATGACAGAGTGGATCAAACGAGCCGGTGACCTGGCCCGCGAGATGCCCCAGATGCGGGCCGATCTCGCAGAACTCGAGAACGAGACCGGGCTCGAGAACGAGGAGAAGTGGCGGCGAGAGCGTCTCGGGGAGCTGGTCGCAGACCTCGAGGAGTTCGTTGCCGACACCACGGTTGGCGTCACCATCAAGGAGATGGAGGCGCGACGCGAGTTCGCGCGCACCATCCGCGAGCGAACGATCGTGGAACCCGCCGACAAGTGGCGTGACGCGCGGAACGGCGTTCTCCAGAACAAGAAGTACGGGGGGCTGACCCTCAAGCCGCAGCTGGGTCTCATCCCGATCGGTCCCGATCCCGTCTCCACCCTATGGGAGTTCGCGCATCTGCAGACCGGGAACATCCCGAAGCGCGACCCGGAGACGAAGCGACTGATCCTCACCGAGGACATGGCGATCGTGTTCGTCCTGATCCCCGGCGGCACGTTCACGATGGGCGCGCAAGGTAAGGACGAGACTGCCCCCAACTACTACCAGAAGGCGAACGAGAAGGAGAGCCCGCCCCACGAGGTGACCCTCTCCGCGTTCTTCATGTCGAAGTACGAGATGACGCAAGGCCAGTGGATGAGATTCCGGGGCCAAAACCCCAGCCAGTATCCGCCCGGATACGTCCCGGCGGACGGCCTGGCCACCCACACCGCGCTGCACCCCGTCGAGCAAATGGCGTGGGCGGAGGCGTACACGATCATGAAGCAGCTCGGCTTGGAGTTGCCGACCGAGGCCCGGTGGGAGTATGCCTGCCGCGCCGGCGCGACGACGCTTTGGAGCTGCGGCAACGACAAGAAGGATCTCTCCTCCGTCGCCAACCTCGCTGACATCTCAGCTCGTGCGTGGGACAAGAACTGGGAGTGGATCGACGATGACCTGGATGACGGGTACGCCGCCCACAGTCCGGTGGGTAGCTTCGCCGCCAACGGATTCGGCCTGCACGACATGCACGGCAATGTCTGGGAATGGTGCCAGGACTACGTCGTCAGCTACGACAACCCCACCCGCTCCGGCGATGGACTCCGAGGGCATGAAGGGTTCAGCAACGAACCGCACCGGGTGACCCGCGGCGGCAGCTTCTACGATTCCCTGAATGTCTCCCGAACGACCTTCCGCAACCTGAGCGCGCCGTTGTTCCGGAGCAGCGTGAGCGGGCTCCGCCCTTCGCGCTCGATCGACGAGTGATCGCCGCACCGCCTCCGCCGTCAGAGCGGACCTGGAGAGGGCTAGACATCCATCTCCTCCCGGCGCCGGTCCGCCTCCTTGCGAGCCCGGGAGCACTTGTCCTTCTGTGCTTCGGGGTCCTCGGCACACGACTCGCATGGACCAAGTCCCAGGACCTTGCGCAGTGCACCCAGGCCGCCGCAGCTGCCGGCCAGGGGTTTGTTGGCGAGGATGACCCCGAGGGACAGGAAGATCATCGCGGTCGCGAAGACGGCGACGGTGATGAGGACGGTGGTCATGGCACGCGAGCTCCGCAGCCATCGTAACGCCGAGGCGCCGTGGTCAGTGCGGGAACGTCGTCGTGGCGCGCGACGCGTAGGTCACCTTCCCCGCGACGCCGCCGCCGGGAGAGCGCACGATGAACATCGCCGCGATGCCGCGCGCCTCGGCCAGCTTCAGTCCTTCGTCGGGGCCGAGCACGAGCAACGCGGTGGCCCACGCGTCGGCGCGGGCACAGGTGTCCGAGATGACGGAAACGCTCGCGCAGCCGTGCCGGACCGGGGCTCCCGTGCGAGGGTCGAGCGTGTGGGAGTACCGGATGCCATCCGCCGTCCAGTAGTTGCGATAGTCGCCGGACGTCGCGATCGCACGGTCCTCGAGGGGGAGCGTGCGTTCCGTCGCCCGCCGCCCCGGGCGCACCAAGGCCGACGGGCTCTCGACGCCGACCCGCCACGGCGTGTCCGCGAGTTTCCGGCCCTTCACGCGGATCTCGCCGCCGATCTCGACGAACCAGTCCGTGATCCCACGGCCGTCCAGAAGCGCACCGACGCGGTCGACGCCGTGGCCCTTCGCGATCGCGGAGAGGTTCATCTGCACGTCCGCGAGCGTCTTCTTGATCGCCGGGGAGGAATGCCGGACCTCGAGCCGGGCGGTGCCGCAACGCGCCTGGGCGGCCACGATCTCGTCCGGTGTCGGCACCGCTTTCTTGCGCTCGTCGTCCTGCGGAGCACCGAACCCCCACAGATCGATGAGCGGGGCGATCGTGACGTCAAACGCACCGCGGCTCTGGTCGTGGACCTCTTTCGCGAGCTGGACGACGTCGGCGAATCCCGCCGCGACCGGGAACCAGTTGGTCGTGTTCGCCTCGTTGAATCTCGTCAGCTCGGAGTCGCCCTGGTAGTGCGACATCTCGTCGTTGACCTGATCGAGCTCACTCTGGATCAGGTCGGTGAGATGCGCGAGATCCGTCGCCTCGACGTGACGTCGGGGAACGAGCACCATCCATCCGGTGCCCATCGTCCCGCCGGAGATCCGGTACGGAGGACCCACGTCGTTGGGCGGGGACGCAGATTCGCTGCAGGCGCTCGCCAGCAGAACGAGGATCAACGCCGCCAACCGCATCAGCCACCGAAGTCGTCGGAGGAGATGTTCTCGGCCTCGACGCCGAGGTCGTCGAGCATTCTCTTGCACGCTTCGAGCATGAGCGGGGGTCCGCAAAGGTAGTACTCGATGTCCTCCGGGGCCGGATGATCCTGGAGGTAGTTCTCGAGCAGGACCTGGTGGATGAACCCCGAATACCCGGTCCAGTTGTCTTCCGGCAGGGCGTCGGACAGCGCGATGTGGTACTTGAAGTTGGGGAACTTCTCTTCGATCTCGCGGAAGTGATCGGTGTAGAAGAGCTCGCGCGCAGACCGTCCGCCGTACCAGTACGACACCTTGCGATCCGTGCCCCGGCCCTTGAACAGCTCGAAGCAGTGCGAGCGCAGCGGCGCCATCCCCGCGCCGCCGCCGATGTAGATCATCTCGGCCTCGGTTTCCTTGATGAAGAACTCACCGAACGGTCCGGAGATCGTCGCCTTGTCCCCTGGCTTCAGGCTGAAGATCCAGGACGACATCTTGCCCGGAGGCGCATCGGGAACGCGCGGCGGAGGGCTCGCGATGCGCACGTTCAGCATGATGAGGCCCTTCTCGCCGGGGTAGTTCGCCATCGAGTACGCGCGGATGGTCTCATCGTCGACCGTGGACGTCAGGGCCCAGAGATCGAACCTGTCCCAGTCCCCGCGGTACTCCTGGTCGACGACGAAGTCCTTGTAGTGCACGGTGTGCGGAGGCGCTTCGATCTGGATGTAGCCACCCGCCTTGAAGGCGACGTGCTGCCCTTCTGGAAGCTCGAGAACGAGCTCCTTGATGAAGGTCGCGACGTTGTCGTTGGAGCGAACCGTGCACTCCCACTTGCGTGCGCCGAGAGCGTCGGCCGGCACGCGGATCTTCATGTCCTGCTTGACCGCGACCTGGCACGAAAGGCGACAGCCATCCGCCGCCTCCCGCCTCGTGATGTGGGTCTCCTCCGTGGGCAGGATGTCGCCGCCGCCCTCGAAGATGTCGATCTTGCACTGAGCGCAGGTGCCGCCCCCGCCGCACGCCGACGAGACGAAGATGCCCTCATCGGCGAGCGCGGTGAGGAGCTTTCCTCCAGCCGGAATCTGCAACCTCTTGTCGTCGTTGACGAGGATGGTCACCGCACCGCTGGCCACCAGCTTGGAGCGCGCGAAGAGGATCAGCCCGACGAGCGCCGTGACGACGGTCGTGAACATCAAAACCCCGAGGACGATCTCCATGGTCTCTCTCCAGAGGCCTTACTGCGGGATACCGCCGAACGCCATGAATGCGAGGGACATCAGCCCCACCACGATGAACGTAATGCCCAGACCCTTGAGGCCGTCGGGCACATCGCTGTACTTCAACCTCTCGCGGATGCCCGCCATCGCTGCGATCGCCAGTGCCCAGCCGACCCCGGACCCGATCCCGAATGTGACGCTCTCGCCGAAGTTGTAGTCCTTCTGGACCATGAGCAACGAGCCGCCGAGGATTGCGCAGTTCACCGTGATGAGCGGCAAGAAGATCCCGAGCGCGTTGTAGAGCTTGGGCACGAAGCGATCGAGCGCCATCTCGAGGATCTGCACCATCGCGGCGATGACGCCGATGTAGGAGATCAGTCCGAGGAACGTGAGGTCGGCCGCATCGGCGCCCGCCCACGCCAGTGCACCCGGTTTGAGCAGATAGGTGTAGATCAGGTTGTTGGCGGGGATCGTGATGCTCTGGATCAAGACGACGGCGAACCCGAGCCCCACCGCCGTCTCCACCCTCCTCGACACCGCGAGGAAGGTGCACATTCCGAGGAAGAACGAGAGGGCCAGGTTCTCGATGAACGCCGCCCGGATGAACAGCTGGATGTAGTCCATCAGGCGTCGTGCTCCACCTGCTCCGGCTTCCAGGTCCGGAGCCCCCAGATGAACAGCGCGATGATGAAGAACGCGCTCGGCGGCATGAGCATGAGCCCGTTTCCGGTGTACCAGCCGCCATCGGAGACCGACGCCAGGACGGTCGCCCCGAACACCTTCCCGGCTCCGAGGAGCTCGCGCCAGAATGCCACGAAGATCAGCACGACGCTGTAGCCCAGCGCGTTGCCGAGGCCATCGAGCGCCGACAGCCCCACCGAGTTCTTCATCGCAAACGCCTCGGCCCGGCCCATCACGATGCAGTTCGTGATGATGAGACCGACGAAAACCGTGATCTCCTTGTAGGTCTCGTAGGCGAACGCCTTGAGCACCTGTTCGACCACGATCACGAGCGACGCAATGATCGTCATCTGCACGATGATGCGGATGCTGCTCGGGATGTGCATCCGGATCGCGGCGACCGAGGCGTTCGACGCCGCCACCACGAAGATCACCGAGACGCACATGACGAGCGTCTTCTCCATCTGTGACGTGACCGCCAGCGCGGAGCAGATCCCGAGGATCTGGAGGGCGATCGGGTTGTCCTTGAAGACCGGCCCCCAAAGGACGTCGCGGGGTTTGTCAGCCACGGGCTACCCTCCCCCTTTCAGGACCGCGAGGTACGGACCGTAGACGGAGACCCAGTACTTGATCATCTCGTCGACGCCGCGGCAGGTGATGGTGGCGCCGGAGATACCGTCCGCCTGGTGCTCGGGTCGGTCCTGGGCTCGACCGGCCTTCAAGATCGCGAAGGCGTAGGCCTCGTCGTCGAACAGTCTCTTCTGGCCCCGGAACTGCGCCTTGAACTTCTCGCTGTCCACCTCGCCGCCGAGGCCAGGAGTCTCACCGTGCGAGTAGAAGACCAGGCCCTTGACCGTGTCCCCATCGGGCCCGAGGGCAAGAAAGCCATACATGGTCGACCAGAGGCCCTTGCCGACGACCGGCAAGACCGCCGTCTTCAGCTCCCCGGCCTCCTTGTGAAGGTAGACCA
>NZBC01000087.1 GCA_002687715.1 Planctomycetota bacterium
CACGGTCATGTGGTTCCCGCACCAGGCGATCCGGGAGCGGGTCGCGCAGCACGCGCCCGATCTGCTCTTCTTCTCGGGCGATCAGATCTACGAAGGCCGCAGCCCGACCTTCGCCGATCGCGCGCACATTCACCTCGACTACCTCTATAAGTGGTACCTGTGGTGCTGGGCGTACCGCGACCTGACCAAGGACATTCCTTGTGTCACCATCCCCGACGACCACGACGTCTTCCAGGGCAACCTCTGGGGCGAGGGCGGACGCAAGGCGCGGCGCGATGTCCTCGGCGGCTACGTCCACCCCGCGGACTTCGTGCAGATGGTCGAGCGCACGCAGACGTCGCACCTGCCGCGGTCTCCTCACACGGAGCCGCTCGCGCAGGGCATCACCGCCTACTACTCGTCGATCAACTACGGGCGCATTGGGTTCGCCGTTCTCGAGGATCGCAAGTTCAAGTCGGGATGCGGCGGCGGACGCCTGCCGGACACGGGCACCCGCCGCGCCGATCACATGAACAGCCCGGACGTCGACCCAAAGATGCTCGATGTTCCCGGGATGAAGCTGCTCGGCGACGATCAGCTCGCGTTCCTGAATGAGTGGTCCGCAGACTGGCGCGGCCACGACATGAAGATCGCGCTGTCGCAGACCGTGTTCGCGGGCATGGCGACGCACCACGGCGGGGACCTCATGCGCGTGCGGTGCGATCTCGACAGCAACGGCTGGCCTCAGAGCGGTCGCAACCGGGCGCTGCGTGCATTACGTCGCGGCTTCATCTTCCACCTCGCCGGCGACCAACACCTCGGGAGCATCGTCCACCACGGAATCGACACATGGCGCGACGCGGGCTGGTCGTTCTGCGTGCCGTCGATCGCGAACTTCTATCCGCGCAAGTGGATGCCGGAGGCCGAGGGCGCCAATCGGCGGGCGGGTGCGCCCGGCTGGCAGGGCGATCACCTCGATGGTCTCGGAAACCACGTCTCGGTGTTCGCCGCGACCAATCCCGGGCGCAAGACCGGCCGCGACCCCGCCGACCTGCACGACAAGATGCCCGGGTACGGCATCGTGCGCATGAACAAGAACACCCGCGCGATCACGATGGAGTGCTGGCCCAGGTACGCCGTACCCGGCACGGACGCGCAGTATCCCGGTTGGCCCCGCACGATCAAGCAGACGGACAACGACGGGCGCAAGCGGGTCGCGAGCCTCCCCGGGTTCTCGACCCGGAGAATGTCGGACCCGGTGGTCCAGGTGATCGACGAGCGCACGGGCGGGATGGTGTACGCGCTGCGCATCAGAGGCCGGGACTTCCATCCGTGGGTGTACGACCTCGCAGGGACCTACACGGTCAAGGTCGGCGACCCGGACCGGGGCGTCTGGCGCACGCTCACGGGCCTGAAGCCCACCCACGGGGAATCGTCCGACCTCCGTGACCTCGATCTGTGATCGTCGGTGTTAGGTTGTGGTCGGCGCGGACCGGCACATCCCGTTCATCCAGCACATCCAGGGGACACTCATGACCGTTCGCGAAACCCACCTCTTTCTGCTCGCCGCTCTTCTCATCAGCCTGCCGGCCTGCAGCAGCGGCTGGAACCACACCTCGGTTCGCGGAACCTGGGACCACGCATCTGGCGACGTCTATGCCGAGACGGTCCGGCCCGGCGTCGTCGGGGTGGCGGCCTGGAGGGATGGCAGGCTCCTCGGGGCCGATGCTCTCGATCAGAACTCGCGCTGGGACTGGCTCAAGCGGAGCAACGAGCTCGTCGACCACCCGTCGCTCCCGGCATGGCGCGAGCAGATCGTCCGGCTGGACGCTGCGGTCGCGGCTCCGGACGTGGACGCGAGCTCGGTGCTCGCGGCCGCGCGGTCGCTTCCGTTTCGCTCGTTGATCAGTGATCGCATGCAGGAGTGGGTCGGCCAGGACGCCGGTCGTGCCGCGGCGATGCTCGACGTCGTCGACGAGATCGACGTGAACGACGCTACGGCTGCTCACTTCGTGACCCTCGCCGTCGCGGCACCGGGTGCCGATGATCAGCGGCTCACCGTCTGGGCACTGCACGACGACGTGATAGAGAGTGCGGCTGCGGCCAAGGCGCTCGCGACCGCTCCCGGCGCCGGACCGCACGTGTGGCGGGCCCTTGTCGACGGGATCGACGACGTTCCCCACAGCTCGCGCAAGGACGTCTTCGTCGCCGCCGCCCGCGGCTTGGTCGTCGACGGGTCGCAGGCCCGTCTTCTCGTCCGCCGCCTCGACGAGCTGCCGACGTCGGATCGTCGCCCCACCGCGCTATCGCTCCTGGAGGTCAAGGGTGCGTCACCGGAGCTGGCCATCCGGATCCTCGACGACATCGACGACTTCTACGGCAACGACCGCCCGGCGATCTTCATCGCCGCGGCGAGCGCGGCCCGCGCGCATCCGCGCGCCCAGCGGCTCATGAGCGCGCGCCTCGACGAGCTCTACGGCAATGATCGCACCCGCTGTGCGCTCACGATGCTGTCGTGGCCCGAGTGCGTCGAGACGGTCGCGGGCGACGTCGTGAAGCGAATCGACGACTTCTACGGCAACGATCGCGAACAGGTCCTGCTCGCCGTCATCGATGGTGCGGGCTACATCGGGTCGACGCAGCGTGCCTGCATTCGCGCCGCGCGCAGCGAGCTCTACCGATCCGCACGTCGTCGCGTCTTGGCGCACATCATCGAACTATCCGCGACGACGGCCGAGAATCGCGCTCGGGCCCGGCGAGCGCTGGATGACTGACGTATCGTCACCAATCGACGAGGTGACAGAATCTCCGAGTGGAGGCGAGTTTCCATGAGCAAGCTGATCCTGGCCCTGTGCATCCTCGTTCCGTCCCTGGCGGTCTCCCAGCAGGTATCGGTCAAGGTCGGTGGCGTTCAGGTCATCGACGGCGCGCTGCCGCTGGAAGAGATGGGCAACGGAGTGCCATTCTGGGCCAAGGAAGGAGGCGTGAAGCTCCTCCTTGCCGTGAGCGGCAACCTGAACCTCGTCAGCCTCGACGACGACAAGAGCAACGTCAGCATCACCGACGACACGGGCATCGATCTCCTGAAACCCGTCGCTGGCAAGCGCACCTTCGGCCGGGGCCCCTTCGAGATGGGGCAAGGCAAGAGCAAGGACGGCAAGCTCATGATCGTTGGCGTGAGAGCTCCCCGCAGCCCCTCCGCCGGCTGTGCCGCTCTCGCAGTCAAAGGCACCCTCGCTCTGGAGGTCGCCACCGGCAAGAAGCTCCTCACCGCCGAGACCGAGATCAAGCAGGGGGCCAAGCCCTTCCAGGGCGTCATCTTCTCCATCACCAAGGTGGAGGCCGGCAAGAACTTCCAGGGCGAGGCCGTGGTGACGGTCGGCGTCTCCATGAAGGGCGAAGTCGCCGGCGGCTACGCGGGACTGCGTTTCCTCGCCCCCGGCGGCAAGCCCATCAAAGCCACCCAGCGCTCCTCGATGACCATGGGCCGCACCGCCCGAACGATCGAATACGAGCTCGCGTCCAACCCCGGCAAGTGCACCCTCGAACTCGCGACCTGGCAAGGATCCAAGACCCTCCAGGTCCCCTTCGACCTCAAGGTGGCGACGGGATTCTGAGCCGCATGAGGTGACCGGGGGCGCCACCTCTTCGGCAATACGCGGTCTCTCGAGAGCGGCTTCCGTGAGACTCCGCGAGCTATGACATCGTGACGCGCACCCGTAGGCTGGATTCATGAACGTCGTCTGCCGGACCTGCCGCGCCGTCATGTCGTTGCCGGGGACGGCGCTGGGGAACAAGGCCCGGTGTCCGCGCTGCTCCACCAAGTTCGTGGTCGAGCACAAGGACGTTCAGGATGCAGCGTCGCTCCAGGCCTCGGCCGAAGCCCCGGGTCTGCCGACCTCGCTGGTTGCCCCAGCTCCCGTGCCGTCCGCACCGCGGATGCCGAGCGCCCGTGCCGCCCGCGCGCGCGTGCCCGAGGGCGACGTCTTCGCGCCGGAGCGTCGTGCTCTTGACCGAGGTGTCGTCGGCGGCGTCATGGTCATGGTCATCGCGGCGGTGTGGTTCATCGTCGGAATGTCCGCCGGACGCATCTTCCTCAAACCGCCGATACTATTCCTGATCGGTCTCTTCGCCGCGATTTCGTCCATCGGTCGCCCGAAGCGTCGTGCTGCCGGGCGACGTCCTCGACGGTGACGCTACTTCTTCGACGCCTCTTGCAACTTGGCCGGCGCCGCTTTTCGCCAGTCGGCATGGATCGGGCGCATCACACCGAATGTCTTGGTCGCGGCGAGACCATCGAGGGTCTCCTGGGCGCGTCCAAGCCGGGCCAACAGTCGTATTCGGCCGTAGGCGTTGGGCTTCATGGTGCGGAGCGCGGTGGCTGCCCGCGTGACTTCGGCATCGCAGTGAACAAGGAGCTGCTGCGACAGCTTGCGAAGACCCTCGACGGCTTTCGCGGAGTCCGTCTTCATGCTCGTCCACGTCTTCGCGTAGACCTTGCATCTGGCCGGCAGATCGAAGGCATACTTCAGGGCCACGTTGGCGAGAGGTTTGACGAGATCACCGCACGAAGGATGATCGGGATGATCCTCGACGAACCCCTCGATCGACTTCGCGAGCTTTGCGTACGCGGCGTGGTTGATGACCTGACGGTTGCAGGCAGCCGCCTCCATCAGGATCCCGTTGGCGCGCGACAACGCCGGGTCCGCCGTGCTCGGAGCAGCTCTGGCCAGGAAAGCGGCGACCCGCATCTGGGCCACCCCCTCCATGGCCTTGATCTTCTTGCGCAGCCCGTCGAGGGCCTCGTTCGATCCGTGTTCGGCGATGTACCGCCGTTCGAGTTGCTCGAGACTGGGCCCGGCCTTCAATCCCTTCTCGACGATCGAGACGAGGCTCTCGGGAAGCGTCGTGCCGAACATCTTCCTCTCTTCCGTCAGCCGGTCAGACAGCCGGCATGCCGTCAGGAGCTCGCCCCGGTCGTCGAAGACCATGAGCCAGAAGAACTGGCGAAAGCGGATGTCGCACCCCTTGGGCACCGTCTTGCCCGAAAGGCATATGTCCACGCGCTTGGAGAGATCACGGAGTTCTTTGGAGGGGAGCAACACGGCTCCCGCTTTGGGGAACCCTCATCACCCGGAGTCGAGATTGAAGTTGTACAGCACGATCGCTGGCCGACCGTTCTCACGAGTGTGCTCCAAGAACGACTGGACCTTCCCTTCCTGGTACGGCTTCGATGGTTGCTGGGCCCCGAGCAGAGAAGCCGTGGCGAGCAGGGCGAGTGTGGTTCCCGTGAGTCTCATTCCTGGATCCTCGTTTGGATGAAGGGACCGCTGATTCCGTACCGTCAGCATACCCGGCTGGGTCCCCGTGCGGTCGATCGACTCCTGGTCTTGATCAACGCCTCGAGGCCAAGGGTTGCGGGTTCCGGGACCCGGTCCGCACGAACGTCGTGGAGAATCTCCGAGCGTAGACTGCGATACCCTTCGACGACACCCGTATCCTCGAGACGAAGATGACGAACGCTCACCGAACAGCGCTTCTGGTCCCTGTCGCGATCCTCCTGGTCAGTCTCTCCGCCGCCCCCGCGCAGGAGAGCGGGACCGGCCTGCGTCCCAAGGCTGAGGCAGGCGCGGCGGCGCACGAGTCCGTGGTTCGCATCGCGGTCAGCGTCGACTGGGAGGGGCGGAACCTGAGTTCGGTCAACCTCCGCGCATTCGTGAGCATGCGCAAGGCTCACCCGAAAGTGCCACTGACCCACTTCCTCAACGCGGCCTACTACACGAAAGCCGATGCCGAGACGGAGGATGTGACGAAGGCCATCCGAAGGGTGGTGCACCTCCACGACGAGCTGGGGCTCCACATCCACCCGTGGCGCTCCCTCGTCGAAGCTGCCGGGGTCACTTTTCGCGCTGAACCCACGATCTGGGGCCCTCGTTTCCAACCCCGGCGGCGCGGCGCCGACACGGGGCACGCCGTGGTCATAGAGGCGTACGAAGTGGCCGAACTGCGAGCCATCGTGCGCACCTCGAAGAAGCTGCTTGGCCAGCACGGCTTCAAACTCGGTACGTCGTTTCGTGCCGGAGCCTGGCTCGCAGGTCCCCGCGTCCGCGAAGCGATTCGTCGCGAGGGCTTTGTCGTGGACTCCTCGGCAACAAACACGATCTGGCACGAAGAGCTCGCGAAGTATGCGCTCCCCGAGATGATCGCGAAAACCTGGCCAAAGGTCACTGCAGAGTCCCAGCCGTTCTGGTTGAAGACGCCAGGCGGAGAGCTTCTGGAGATGCCCGACACGTGTGCGCTTGCCGACTACGTGACCGCGAAGGAAATGGCGGGCCACGTGACCGCGGCAGTCCAGCGTTTGGAGAAGAACGGCCCCGACCTCTACGTCCACATCGGGTTCCACCAGGAGACTGCGGCTCGTTACGCGACGCGGGTCACGCAGGCAATCAAGACCATCCAGGCCACCCATGGGAGTCGCGTCGTCTTCGAGACGTTGCAGGCTTCGGCAAAGCGGGCCCGAACCACCATCAAGGCACCTCGATGAACCGCGGTGCGATCGATCTTGATGGCGTCGTCACGGAGTCTGCGGACGGTCGGGCCTGGAGTCAGTGACCCTGAACCTCCGGCTGCGTCGTCGGGATCTTGAACCGGACCTCCATCGCGCGACCGTTGCGAAGTACTCGAAGGGTCACCGTCGAGCCGAGCTTCTTGTCTCGCATCAAGTGCGCGAGGTAGAGGCTACGCGTCATTCCGACCTTGCCGTCGACCGCGGTGATTACGTCACCTGGTCTGAGGACCCTGCGGGCACTCGGGTTGGGCTTCTTGAACCAACGAGGGGAGAGGTTCGCGACGCGGATTCCCTCGGGATGGTCCTGGAGGGTGACGCCGGACCAGAGCCAGGCGGCATAGCCCGCGACCCGGTAGCGCCAGCCGAAGTCGCCGCGTTGCCTCCACAGATCGGGCAGCGTCAGGGCTAGTTCGAGTCTCTTCCCGCCCCGGAGGACTTCTACCGACAGCTTCCCCCCCGGGTCGGGGAACTGGTGCAACACCCACTGCACGTCGGCTATCGACAGCAGTGGCTGCCGGTTCAGCGTGAGGATGTCGTCTCCGACCCGCAGTCCCGCTTTGGCAGCGAAAGACTGGTCGACGACCGCGGTCACGCGGGCGCAATGATCAACGCTCAGTTCCACGCCGAGGGACTCCGGGCTCGGATAGACCCAGAGCATGTCGTCGCGAACGCGCCGCTTGGTCATGAAGAAGGAGTCGATGGCCATTCGCTGAACTTCGTGACAGTGGATGCAGCTCTTGGGAGAGCCATCCTGCACTCGTCCGACTCTTCGGTACTTGCGAGCCGAGGGCGTCGACTCCACGGTCTTCCAGATCGGCGTTCTGCCCGTCTTCGGCGCCAGGATCCTGGAGTAGGTTGCGGGGTCTCTCGCGTAGCCGCGGTGGAACTCGAGGGCTTTCCTCAGCGCCGCTTTCAGCCCGACCAGAGTGTGGTTCGGGTTGGAGTCAGCTCTGGACCGCTTGGTCTTCGGTGAGGCTCTGCCGTAGCGCCCGTAGATCGTCTTGTCTCCGTTCATGAGGAAGACGGACCACGACAGGAACGGATCGAACTGAAAGACGGAGAGGTCGACTCCGCCCATCTGAACGAGGCGGACGCAGACGAATGCGTCCATCAGCTTCTTCAACTCGACATCGGTCTGAGCGGCCAACTGGCCGTCAATGCTGGCGCAGCCAGCTCACGGGATTCAGCGAAACGAAACCAGAAGCGGCTTGCCCGTCTTGCGGGCCTTCGCGTAGCCGGCCTCGATGTCCTCGTAGACCCAGTCTCCGCTCACCTGGTCGTCGCCCAGGGCTTCCTTGAGCAGCTTCTCCGACTCGCCCTGTCCGAAGGCCAGGGGGATCCAGAGGACCGACAAGAGAGAAACTCGGATGATTGCCTTGCTCACGAACGAACCTCCTTCATCCGCGCACGTACGGTCCCGGAGGATACTCGAACTTCATGTGACCCGAGCCGCTTCTTCGGTCATGGCGAGCACCGCCCTACTTCTTGTTCCGGCGAGTGCGAAAGAAGTCCATGACCTCGCGTTCGAAACGGTCGTGACCGCGGCCCGGAAGGTGGACTCGCTCGACGTCCTTGAGCTTCATCTTCTTGAGTTCCACCACGGCTTCGTCGCTCTGCGGGAAGATGCGCGCCTGGCCGGCGGAGTCTTCCGATCCGGTGAAGATGCGGACCGGAGGGTGCCCGTCCTTTGATGCCTTGCCTCCCTCCTTGCACCAGGACCAGTAGTTGGGGCTGGCCGGGGCAACGGCTCGCAGGGTCTCCGGACGATGGTGGATCCACCAGTAGGTGAGCATGCCGCCGCCGGACCAGCACGTCCAGAAGAGCCTGTCGTCGGTGGCGTAGTCGGCGGTGACCTGGGCAAGGACGTCGTCGAGACCTTCGACGTCCCAACGGATGCGGCCTTGCCGGTAGTTGTTCGCGGCGTACTGCTGGACGATCTTGGGGTCGTACGGGTACCGGCTGGCTTCAAGCTCGTTGCCGTTGCTGAAGGTGTAGGGGATGACGAGGACGTAGTTCTCCTTGTCGATGATAGGGCGGTAGACCTTGGCGGCTTCCTCGAATCGGCAACCTGCCCCGTCGATGTAGACGAGGACGGGAGCCTTGGCCTTGGGCGTCCACTTCTTGGGAATGAGAACCATGGCCTGGAGTGGGTGGTTCCGCGCGTTCACGATGAGGTGGTGTTTCTTGCCGATGGTGGCAGCCGCGGCGAGATACCGGCCGCTGTCGGCACCCTCCGAATCATGGACCTTCGCGTTGCCGAGGAGGTGCTGGACGCGATCGAGGTCGCCCTTCCTGGCCGCGCTCTCGACGCGCTTTCGCAGCAGCGCGAGGCGCTTCTGGTTGCCCGGGTCGAGGACGAACGCGTCGAACATGTAATCGTCGAATCGCCGGATGGCGGAGGGGGGAGGTCGACGCGTCTTCGTCAACCGGTCCAGCGCGTTCACGACGTCGCGCCTCAGACGGTGCGCCTTCTTCTTCTGGGCCTCGGTCGGATCCGATTCCTCCGCGGATTCGATCTTGGCCCGGGTGGCGTCGATCTGCTTCTCCTTGGCCCCGAACTTCGTCGCGAACTCGAAAGCGCGCTTGGATTCGGTCGGGTTGCCCGCGACCGCTTCCGCAAGCTGAAGACACTTGATGGCCAGAGTCCGCAGGTGGCGCTTCTCGGCTTTCTCCGCCTCTGTCTTCTGAGCCGGAAGGTGCGGGAGAATCGGGAGGATCAGCAGTACGAGAGCGATGCGCATGTGGACTCTCCTTGTGGATCCCCAAGACCTTATCCCAAGCGGTAGGTGTGCTCCAAGTAGTGTCGCGTCCGTCGGTGGAACTCGCGCGCCGAGGTGACGGTTCGAGTGAGCCGGCCGCCGCTGCGCGACGCAGGTAGGATGTCCTCATGCGTGGAAGGGTCACCATCGCGATCCTGCTCGTGCTCGTCGGGGTGGCGCTGTGGCTGATCCTCGCTAACCGGGAGTCGGTGGAGGTTGGTCGCGCGATCGGCAACCCGGGTGTTTCGATCGACGCGGATCCGGCGCCTGGCGACGGGCGTGAACCGGCTTCGGCAATGCGAACGGACCGCTACGCGGAGCCGCAGCTCTCGGAAGAGCACGCGTCGGCTGGCCACGACCCCAGGCTCCACGGTGCGATCCTGGTTCGCGTGACGTGGCAGGAGACGACGGACCCCGCCGTCGGCGTCGGTGTGCTTGGCTACGGGTTCGTCGACGGCCACCAGGTGTGGCTCGAACGGATGACCGGAGTCCAGGGTCAGGTGCTACTGGAGGGGCTCAGACCCGGTGGGTATGCCGTCCAGCTGGATCGGCCCGGTGTTTCGTCGAGTGTCCAGGTGGAGGCCGGCAAGCAGTCGCCGGTCGATCTCCAGATCCCGCCGGGTCCAGACGTCGAGGGGATCGTCGTCGACGCGCAGGGGCGGCCGGTGACCGGGGCTGACATCGTGTTGAGCTTGGCAGGGATTGCGCGGAAGCCACTGTTCGTGGCGGGGCAGAGCGGATCGGACGGGAAGTTCCATCTGCGCGATCTCCACGCCTTCAATCTCGTGGGAGCGCGCACGCGTGCGCACGGGACGTCGGACCTCCACCTTCTCATTCCGCTCGTCACGGGAGGGAAGGAGCTCGTGAAGCTGCGTATCGAACTGCCCGCGGGAGCGGGGTCGCTGACCGGGGTGGTTCGCGACGTCGCGGGTGAGCCTCTGGCCGCGGTGGCCATCGCGATCGGGCGCGAGGACATCGCGGGACGGCGCAGCGCGGACGGCGGCGTTCGACACGCGCCGCCGCCGCAGCGCACTCTCACGGATCGCGACGGGAACTTCGCCGTTGAGGGGATCGCCGCGGGAGATCACGCGGTCCTCGCCGAACGCGACGGGTTTGCCCCCCACACCGGGCCGGTGGCGATCAGCGCCGGGCGGCCGACCACTCTGGAGATCCGTCTCCAGGCGGCGGCGACGCTCGAAGGTCGCGTGACCGACTCGAGTGGTGAGGCGCTGGCGAAGGTGGGCGTCGAAGTGGTATTGCCTCCGCCGCTTCGGTCGCCCGACGCCACGACCGCGGACGACGGCACGTTCCGGATCGGAAACCTGCCCCCCGGCGAGTTCCTGGCGCGCGCGCGCCATCACCCCCAGGGCGAGGCGTCGACGAGGGTGACGCTTATCGCGGGCCGGGTCACGCGATGGGACACCGCCCTGGTTGCAGGGCTCAGTATCCGCGGCGTCGTCGTCGACCACAGGGGCGACGCGCTGTCTGGCTGGTGGGTGGGTGTCGGGGGGCACCCGAAGGGGTACAAGACCGATGCCGAGGGCCTCTTCGAGGCGGGGCCGTTCACCGTCCCGCGTGCGCGGCGCCTTCGGGTGTCTTCCACCTGGGGGTTCCGCCCGGCGGAGCTCGTGGTGGAGGCCGTGCACCCCGGTCCCGAGCGGATTCGCATCCAAGTGCCGGAAACGGCTCGTGCGAGTGCCTTCATCATCGGGACGGTCGTTGGACCAGACGGGCGCGAGATTCCCGCGACGAACCTGGATCTGGAGCAGAGCGGGGATCCGATCTCGGATACGCCGCGCCCGAGTCAGGACGGGGCTTTCCGGATCGGCCCTTTGCCACCCGGACGATACACGCTCAGCCTGCGATCGAGCGACCTCCCAGCCATCCGCGTCCCGTCGATCAACTTGTCGGCAGGGGAGGAGCACGATCTCGGCGTCCTTCGCTTCGAGGCCGCCGGACGACTCGATGTGCGCCTCGAAGCGCCGTCGGACCTCGTCCTGCGGAGCGCGGTGCTGCGCGTTCACGACAAGTCGGGTCGCGAGTTGCAGCGCGGCGTCCTGGTCGGCGCGCGCGCGTCGTTCGGTCCTCTTCCCGCCCGCCGGCTGCGACTCTGTGTGCGTGGCGACGGGATCGCGGCGCGCATGATCCCGTTTGAGATCGTCGCAGCCGCGACCACGTCGCTGAGGGTCGTGCTGTCGAAGGCGCCATCAGTCACGATCCACTTCCCGGAGACCGCGCGATCCGCGGTCGCGGGTGGACTTCGGGTGACGATCACGGACCACGGGGGCGAGAGCGCGTTCGATGGTCGTCTGCGCCGCGGTCGCGACGGGAACCTCTTCGTCCGTCTCTCTCTGAGCGCGGGGTCGTATCGCGTTGTCGCCATGGCTGACAATGGTCTGAGTGGGAGCGCATCGCTGGCGGTGGCCAGCGAGATTCCCAATCATCTCTCGGTTCCGCTCCGGTGAGCCGGGTCGCCCGGACCGCTCCGCGACGGGTTCTGCTGCCGCGGTTCAGCGAGAATACGTCCGGCGGTAGCACGATCCGCAGTCCGGTGGGGCATACCCTGCGTAGCCGGGGTGTGAGTAGCACCTCGAGTGGAGCTTGACGTCGCACTCGTGGCAGATCGCGATCGACCCCGCACCGAGCTCGCGGCGACATTGTCCACAGATGATCTTCCTCTCTTCGGGAGTCGCCGGTCGTTTGACGGGTTTCCACCACCAGCATTCGAGCTTCTGGTACTTCGGCTCACCCTTCTTGGGCATGACGCCACCGTTCTGACGCTGCACGTTGGCGGCCACCTTCTGGAGGAGTCTCGTGCTGCTCAGGGCGACGTCAAGCGCTTCGCGAAGTCCCTTGAGGGTGCCACGACTCGCGATCAGTGCAGCGATGCGGAAGTCGTGGAACTCGTCCGGTCCCCATCGTTCGATCCATGGTGAACCACCGGTGATCGTCCGGAGGAGAGCCTCGGCCTTCGCGTGGCTTTGGGGGCGGAACAGAGCCCGCATGAGCTCGGCGGTTTCCTGATTCAGGGGCGGGCCAGGGGGGACCGGGGACACGTAGGTACCGTCGGCGATCGCCGCCGCCACTCGGTGTCCTTCTTCGACGAACGACTTCTCGAGTCCTGCGCACGCCTCTTCCGCCAGGCGCATCAAGCGGCGTTCGATCGCTGCTGTCTCCCTGTGGCTCATCGCCTCTGTCGGGAGGACCGGTCCGTACTCCGATTTCCACCGGCGGATCATGGACTCGGTGATTCCCTTCTCCCCCGTCACGTCCTCGATCTTCAGGCCACACTCGTGCAGCATCAGGAACAAGAGGATCTTGGCTTCGGGGTAACGTTGCTTTCGCATCGACTTTGCCGTGCCCACACCGATCAGCGATTGCGATCGAACATGCGCTGGAGCCGTGAATAGCCGTGAGCCCCAACCTCTGGTCTGGGATCGGGTGTCCCAGCCAATACGGTTGATCATATTTCAGGTAGAGGGCCTGACTGCGAGCATTCCCGGGTCCCCACTCAGCTGCTGAGCAACGACATGTCGAAGCTGAGGAGCCACCAGAAGGCGACGATCAGGAGGAAGAAGATGAACCACGGCCACAGGATTCTGTCTCCGGTGCACCGACGAGGCTGGCCGCCCGCTCGGTGGAAGAGTGAAGCTCGCGACGGAACGTCCAGAGGCGTGATCGTACCGAGGGTCTGAGAGAGGACCGATCCGTTCGCCTGGTAGTAGGCGAAGAGGAACACGTCGTCGGTATTGAGAGGCCACGTGTAGGCGCCGACGGGGGTGCCGGGTGACGTTCCGGAAGCGGCGCATCAGGATGGCGATGGACTCATTTCAACTCGATCACGTGATCGGCCATTCCGGAGTCGACGCGGAACCCCGCCTCGGCCCCTCCGCCCGGTTCCACCGACCAGGTGCGTCCTTCCTTCAGGCGAAGCCGGACGTCGACGTCGCGCGGTAGCAATACCTCCAGCTGGTCCTCCCCGAACACTCCGCCGCAACGGAGCTTCGTTGGTTGGTGATCAGCTCAGACGTATCCAGCCGCGAACGCCACCCGTCCGTGACGCGCCAGTGGATCCCGGTCTCCGGCAGCGGCGGGTGATCGTCAATGAGTCACCTGCACACTTCCGGACCGACGGATCGTCGCGCGGTCCTTGCCTCGAGAGATCACCAGCGTCACCCAGAGCGGCTTACCGTGCCGGCCTTCCGGGAATACGCCGTCCCCGCGAAGCTGGACGACGTGCTTGCCTGGTGCGAGCGAGTAAGCGGTCTTGCCCGTGCCCATCCCGTCGGCGCCGCGGACCGACAGTTTCGTGCGATCGCCTTCGACCTCGCTGCGCAGTGATACGAACACCGGGTCGAACCGGACCTGGACGGGTCTGCTGCCTGGGTTCTCGAGCGTGACGTCCACGATGAGGTGCTTGTTCTCGCGTTTGCTGCCGGGCATGTGGTCGCACCAGGCATAGACCCGGGTCAGGGTGGCCGAGATGGTCCCGACCCGAGCCTGCGCGCCGATGTCCTGCGCGCGTCGATGGCGAAGGACGAGCATTCGCGCGACGTGCAACGCGTCGTCTCGCACGGTCCCTTCAACCCACACCCGAGTGCCGGCCTTGGGGACGACCATGCCTTTGGGGAGCACGAGTTGCCGCTCCTTCTTGCCCCCGTCAGGCTTGAGCAGCACTACCTTCTTCGCTCCGCTGACCCGAACCGCCCCGAAGCCTTCGAAGGGTCCGTGCCGGCACTGGCGGAAGACGAACTCCTGTTTCGCGGAGAAGGTCCCGCTCGCGTCCCGCGCCCTTACGCTGCCGACGGGGTTTCCGGGAGGTACTGCGTTCGGTGGTACGAACGCGGCCATCGTCGGGACCGTCACCTTGACCATGGTCGGGGTCGCCGATGTGACCGCGACGTTCTTGATGTCGACTCCCAGGAATCCGCCCACGTGGGCCGTGAACTGGATGTGGGTCACGCCGGACGGGAACTTCCCCCGGACGACGATCTTCTCGCCAGCGGCCGCCGCCCGCGGCGCTACGTCCGTGATGACGGGCTGCGCGATGAGTACGGTCGAGATCGACAGCAGCCCGGCCAGTGTCGTGAACCTGAACATCCGTGTGCCCTCCAGACAGGAGCCGGTCGTCGCCGCAAGCGCCGTGCCGCTGGACAAGCCCCTGGGCGGTGCGTGATTCGACGCCGGAGATTGTCATTCGAGCTTTGGTCGCGAGCGAGGTCGCTCCTCCCGGCCACTCAGACGAGAACGATCGAAACACCAAAAGCAACCGCCTCAAGCACGGTCACGAGCGCCAGGAACCGGTGGAACCTCCGGATCACACTGGGGTCATGCCAGTCCCATTTGGCGTTCGTCCCGTAGGTGGCGACACCGTCGACCAGGCCGAACGTCGTGAGTGCGACAACGACCGCAGGTGCCATGCACCAACCCTGCACACCTGACCAGACGAGGCCGCGGGAAGATACGTGGCCGACGGATGTGAGAGCGCGCTCGATGACCCCGCTCCAGTCCATCCCCGCGCCTGGCGAGTCGGCCTCGGTGGACGTCCCCCTACTCGATGAGGCTACCGCCGAGATCAAGACGAAGACCACCTCCACGGAACCCGCGCCGATTCCGAAACCGATGGTGTCGCCAAGCGCCGGAAACGGCTCGACGGTCAGAAACAGGATTGCGGCGACGCCGAGCTCCGCTAGCCCGGACCACAGTCCCCACACCGCGGCCTTCATGGCGGGTCGTCGCAAGAACCGTTCGGATGCAACCGAAACGACGGTGCCGGCCGAGATCTTGATGACCAGAGCGACGGCCCAGGCCGCGGCACCGAGGCCAACCCACGCCCAGGTACTGAGTCCAGTCAGAGCGATGGCCAGGGGCAGTCCGATGGCCAGCGCGAGGAATGCGAGGAACTGAGGCATGTACCTGCGCCATCGTACGGTCTGCGGTGAGGGGCGTGGCGCCCACGAGGCGAGCAACTCTGTTGGGCTTTCCTCGGTTTCGATGGACCGTTTCGGATCCTGTCTGCGTGGTCCTCCAATGGGCGGCAAGAGCCGCCTCGGGACTTCCTCATCCACAGGAGACCATCACGTTCCCCGAGCCAAGTGCCCGCGAGTTTCTTGTTGTCGACTCGCAGGCGCCCACCGACGTGGGCCGCTAGCTGGACGTGGGTCAAGCCGGTCGGGAACAGTGGTGCGTCGTCGCCGCAGGAGGGAACTTCGTCGTGTCCCCAGGTCCGCTCTGGGCTCACACGCGGCGGCGCCCCTCTAGGGGCAGATCACCGCCTCGACCGCCTGGCTGGCTACATAGGAGGTGGCGCCGATGACCGCCACCTGCATGTAGGCCTGTGCTCCGACCAGGGCCGGGTTGTTGGCCAGCGTGACGGGGAAGGTCCAGGCTCCTGCGGCGTCGAGCACGACCGGAAGGAAGATCGTCGGCGGGTCGAGGGACACGAGCGCGGTGATCGTCGCTCCCGGGACTTCCGCATGAATGGGGGTCACCGAGATTCCCAGTGCGCCGAACCCAGACGGAGGTCCGCCCGCGGCCGCGAACGCGAACGTCGTTCCGATTGCGGGTGACGCGGTGAGCCCGAGGGTCATGGTGTGGCTCGCAAAGTCCTGGGCGGAGTAGGCTCGCACCCCACACCCGGGGAGCTCGTTTCGCGCTTCAGGTGTTGGCGCGGGGAAGGTGACCCAGGGCGCGCCGCCGTCGAGGAGGCGACCGGTCGAGACGTCCGCGATCTGGGGCCCGAACGCGAACGTGTCGAGCTGCGTGATGCCGCCCGTGTCGAAGAGCGAGATCGTCTCTCCGTCCGCCGAGAGCTTGAAGTTCGCGTGAAGCGGTCCCTGGGACCCGTCCTCGTCGCACCAGATCAGCAGGGTCTCGTTCGCTGGGATCGTCGTGCCGAGAGGGATCATGAACTTGGTGGGGTTCAGGAGGTTGTCGGTGAGATACAGGCCGCCCACGGACGCGGGTGCGCTGGAGGTGTTGTAGAGCTCGACGTAGTCATCCCACTCGCCGGCGGGGTCCTGGATGACGGCGTCGTTGCGCGCGAGGAACTCGTTGATCTTCACGTCCGATGGGCCGGTCGGCCAGGAGACCTGCAACCAGTTCGAGAGGTGCTCCGCGGTCTTGGGCAAGAACGCGAGCACGCCGGTCGCGGTGGCGGCCTCGGCGTAGTAGTCGAGCAGCACTCCGGGTGCGAACGCTGGGAGGATCACGCCCCAGACGCCGTCACCGGCGGCGCCGTCCCCATGCAGGCCGTCGTCGAACATGGCCATGCTGGTGAAGGGGCCGGCGTCCCGGCTCCAGAGCGAGACCGTCGAGACGGGACCCGCGGCCTCCACGGTGATCGTCACCGGCTGGTTGGGCATCGGGCTTGCGGGGAGATGCTGGAGGTTGGTCAGCGTGGCTTGAGGCGTGGTGAGGTCCGGGTGGGTGGACAGGAAGGCCTCCCGGGACTGGATCAGCGGCTGGAGACCGGCGACGGTGTTGCTGCCGCCGCCGAACGGACCACCTCCTCCGCCGGGCACGGTGACGTTCTGGGTCAGGTTCTGATTGAACTGCGCCGTGGTGTAGATCTTCTTCGTGTCCGCGGCCACGTCGGCCGCGATCATCGTGTGGTATTGGGTGAGGAACGGTCCCAGGACCGACCACGACATCGTGCTCTCCGCGATGTTGCGATAGTGCGCGATGTAGCGGTTCCGCCACGACGGAAACTGGAGGGTCTGCGTGAACGCGGGCCGGTCGGGGTTGGTCGTGTACTGCCACATGTTCGTGGTCGCGTTGCCACCTTCGGAGCCCAGCGACTCGTTGACATCGAAGGGGAACATGTGGAACTGGCCGTAGACCTCGTCGTGGTAGAGGTAGTGGTCCTTCCCTGACTGCAGGTAGCTGTCGACCTGGAGCATGATGTTCATGACCGCCGCGTACCGGTAGAACTGGTCCACGCTGAAGATCGTGGGCAGCACGGCTTGCAGTTGTCCCGATGCCGTGTTGTTCAGCAGGTTGCAGCAGAGCATCAGGTCCGTGCCGTCACCCTGCTTCGCCTGGTACGCGGCGAGGTAGGACGCCGGGTTGTTGCCGAGCCACGTCAAGGCGGTCCGTCCGTTCTGGAAGTTGCCGGTGGTGGGGAACCCCCGGTAGCGATTGCCGTCATTGGACCTCCACCACTGACGCACGAAGTCCTTGTTCGGCTGCTGGACGTTGATGTACACGCCCCAGTACTCGTTGTTGATGTAGAGCGTGACGAAGTTGCAGCCGGGCGCGGGGCCGTACTGGCGCATCACGTAGTAGGTCGTGAACTCACGCAGGAACGTCGGGTCGTGAAACCCGTTGTTCAGGTTCAGGTGGTCGTACCCCATGATGTCCTGGCTGGGGACGAACGAGTCCGTGCGGATGTTGAAGCTCGTCTTCTGGGATCCGGCCGGAAGCTGAGAGTAGGACGTGTTGCCGCGGAACCGCACGCCAACGTCGGTGTACGTGACGCCGTCCACGACCATCGTCGCGGGGATCTCGGTCTGCGACTGGTAGTTGTTCGTCAGCTGGGTCCACCAGTTCGACTGCGAGAAGGTCAGGTAGATCGTTCGGTAGGCGTTGATGTCGTACAGGTCGGGAACCTGAGCGCCGGACGGCGCGGCGACCAACGTGGCGACCAGAAGGCCGAGGCATGTGCGTGAGGTCATGGAGCTCTTCTGTGCTTCTTTCTCGTGGGAAGGCCGCCCTCCTCGCGCATGGAGCAGGCGGCCGTGACCAGCGGGGAAGCCGGCCGGATTCAGACCCCCTGGGGTCGGAGCCGGGGCGAAGACCCCGTATACACCTGGGATGATGACGATTGCAAGCGTGCGTGAGGCGGGGCAGCTCAGTCGCTTCACCCCATCCTCAAGGTCAACGCCGGAGGTGACGGCGGTCTTTCTACCTCTTTTTGCCGGTGTGCCCGTGACGGGCGAGAACTGGCGAGAACACGGGCCTCGGGCTCCGAGTCCGGCCCATTCCCATCTGTCGGCCAGCGATGGGCGTCTGCGGCTCCGGGCCGGAGTCCGAAAGAGGGGAATGGTCATGACCGGCCCCACGAGGGAGATGACGAGGCGCACGGGGCCCGCGCGGTCGTCGGTGAGCTGACACGGTGCGGCCGTGTCGCGCTGTCCTCGGCTGGGGTACGATCGCTAGATCCCACCCCTTCGACGGAGACGTTTCATGACTCGCAACCGCAGTTTCGTTCCGGTCCTGTGTCTCGTTCTGATCGCTGTCGTCCTGCCGGTGTCATTGCACGCGCAACGGCGCGGCGCGAACGAGGTCGAGAAGATCCTCCACGGCCTCGAGCAGGGGATGGTTGCCCTGCGGAAGGTGGGGGGCCAGCAGCGACTCATCGGCCAGCTCAAGGAGGTCGCAGCGCACGTCAAGCGGCAACATGCCGAGTCGCGTCGCCCGCGCGAGCGACGGGGTGAGCGTCGGGCGTCGGGCGGCGGCTCCGAGCGCGCCATGGCCGAGCGTCAGCTCAAGATCAAGCGCTGGGCCCTCGAGGCGATCAAGGAGTCGGGCAACAAGGGAGCGGCGGAGATGATGCGCGAGGCCGTTCGGGCGCTGGAGGTCGGGCTCGAAGGACGTCGCGACGAGGAGGCCGCCAAGATCCGCAAGGCCGCGCCCGAACTCGGTGCCCAGGTCGAGCTCCTCCTGTGGGCGGGCAGGCTCCACAAGGAGAAGGGCCGCGCCGACAAGTCCCACGCTTGCACTCAGCTCGGCCGGGATTACCAGGAGCGCTTCAAGAAGCGCCGCGAGAAGGAAGGCCGGCGCGAGAAGGAAGGTCGGCGTGAGAAGGAAGGCCGGCGCGAGAAGGAAGGCCGGCGCGAGAAGGAAGGCCGGCGCGAGAAGGAACGCGGACGCGAGAAGGAACGCGGACGCGAGAAGGAACGCGGACGCGACGAGAATCCGGAGCGCCGCATCGGTCGCCGGCATCTCCAGATCAAGAAGTGGGCGTGGGACGCCTTCCGCGAGGCGAACAAGCCGGACCGCGCCGACCTCGCGAAACGCATGTGGCAGGCCGCCGCCATCCGGCTGGAAGGTCAGCACAACACCGAAGAGGGCCGCGGCGTCATCAAGCGGGAACCCTCCCTCGGCAACCAGGCCGAGCTCCTCCGTGCCGCCCACGGGCTCTACAAGGAGTGGGGCCACCAGGAGCGCGCCGGGGCCACCGCCGAACTGGCCGAGGTCTACATGAAGAAGGTGCGCGGTCGTCGGGAGCGCGGACCCGAGCGCGAGCGCGACCGGGATCGTGGCGCGCGCGTCCCTCGCCACGGTCACGGCGACATCGAAGAACGCATCGGCGACATCGAGGAGCGTCTCAAGAGGCTCGAGCGCGTCATCGATCGCCTTGCCGGCCAGCTGAAGCGACGGGACAAGAAGCTGTAGGGGGGTTGCTTCAGCCCCGCGGCATCAAGCGCCCGGCACCAGCCGGGCGCTACATCCCGATGTAGAACGCTCCCGGAGACCCGGCGCCCATCGCGAGGAACGTCAGCGTCAGCCCCGTGAGGTCGAACGGGTTTGCGAATCCTTGGGTATAGAACGGCATCTGGGCACCGGGGATCCCGTACCACTCCCAGAACGCTCCGTTGGGGCCTCCGACGACCGGCGTGGCGGACATGGCGGAGAGATCGGTGTACGCAGGCCAGCCACTCGGCGGCAGCAGGTTGTTGCCCGGAGTGATCCCCGTGAGCTGGTCGTAGATCATCGCCAGGTTCGTCGGATGGTGACGGATCACGATGTCCCCCGTCACGGGATGCAGGTCCAGCTGGAAGGTGTGCTGGCTTCCGGCGTTCGCCCATTCCGCCATACTGTTCCAGTCGACGCGGATCAGCGGTTGGCCCGTGATGAGTCCCGTGAGATCTTCGGTCACCGTCACCTGGGCGGGAGCGAACCCCGGGTCCATGTCGGTCCACTGCGGGGCCGCGCGGGCCGGGCCGGTGCGAAACTCGCCCGGGGTGGGGGTGAAGTCGGAGCCGTTCGCGCCGAAGCTCACGTGGCCGTCCGAGTTCACGAACATGGTCGTCCACGTGCTCTCGTAGAACGGTACGGGCAGCCCGAGGGAGAAGAGTGTTCCTGGACGTCCGGGCTCCGACCCCCCGAACGTGATCGGCGTCACGGTCGGCCCGGCCGTGGTCCCCGTGCTCGCCTGGCTGAGCGAGAACAACTCGGGGTTGGTCGGGTCGATGATGAACATCTGCCCGGTGAACACGACCGGTGCTGCCGTGACCTGAAACGCGAGGCTCTGGTTCTGGTGCGGCTGGAACACCGGCACCGCGCCGCCCGACCAGAGGTAGATGAGCGTCGGGTCAGCCAGGTCCACGTTGAAGACCTGTCCGCCGAGGGTCACCGTGGCCCGGGGGTCGCCCCGCGGCACCTGGGGTGCAAACACGACCAGGATCTCGTAGGGCCAACCCACGAGTGTGCTGGACGTGGCCAGCGTCGCGGTCTGTCCGACCGTGTACACGGTGTACGCCGCGTCGAGGCCCGTCGAGACGACGCCGTCGAGGTCGATCGTCGCCGGGAGTGAGTTGACTTGATACGGCTGCGCAACGGTCACCGCGGCCAGCGCGATCCACAACGAGATCACGAGGAAGGTAAGCCTGGACGATGTCGACATGGTGGGCCTCCCGCGTTCCGACCCCGGATCGTACCAACCCGGTTGTCTGGTGCCGTCAACCTTCCGCAGAGCCTCGCGCCAATGCGCTACAGCAATGTGATCGTGGCCACCGGCGAGACCTCGACGATCCCTGAGGTCGCGTTGGCGAAGGTGTGGGTCAGGAGGTAGAAGTCGATCCCGCTCCAGGATGGGGGCAGGGATCCTGAGCTGAAGATCGAGGCACCTCCCGCGTCCAGGAACCCGGAGAACGGAGGTTGGGGGACGCCGATCTGGGCGAGGAGCTCTCCCAGGTTCATGAAGAGGCCACCCCAGGGGCCGGTTCCCAGAGCGGACCCGGCGTTGGCCGCGTCGTTGGTGATCAAGGTCACGTAGTAGTAGCCCGGGGTGGTCGTCTGGTTGCGGATCTCGATGGAGCCGGGACCCTGGGACTGGTTGAGGTTGAGGGTGACGAGGCGCGGGGGCAGCCACTCGTCGAGGCCCATGTCCACTCGGAGGTAGAGGCTTCTCGGGTCGCCGTCCAAGTCGGTGGAAGGGAGCACGATGGAGACTCCACTGCCCCGGTCGATGCAGGGAGAGCCGGACTGAAGGTGGAGGTCGTCGCCAGCCGGGTTGGCATACCGGGGATCGGCGTCGATGTTGCCCACGCCGGAGTAGCCGCCCTCGATGCAGGAGTAGTTGACGTTGACGGAGAGTCCGGAGATCTCGCCGCCGGTGTCGCCCCAGAGGACGCAGTTCCTCAGCTCGGCGAAGCTCCCGACCTCGCTGTAGAGAGCGCCCCCCGCGGTGGTGGCCAGGTTGCCGCTGAAGCTGCAGTTGATCAGGGTGGGGGTGCAGCTGTCGTGGCTGTAGACGGCGCCGCCGAGGTCGGAGGAGTTGCGCGAGAGCGCGTGAGCTCGGATTCGCCCCTCCGAAGTAGACGTCGCCACGAGTGAGGGTGACGGTTCGGGGCGCTCGCCGATCGACCGCCTGCTACAGTCGTGCCATGCTCATCCGCGGTGGACTCGCGATGGTTGGCGTCCTGGCGTCGTGTCTCTTCGCTGGCTGCGGCGGCGACGCGGAAGAGAACCTGCAGGCGCTCCCCGGCAAGATCGTGGACCTCATCCGGGCCGGTGATTGGGACGATGCCTGGGACTACCTCGCCGACGACTTCGCGGCCCACGGACTGACCGGCCCCCAGATCCGCGCGCTCGTTCCGCGACACCTCGAGGACGCGAAGCTGTCACCCTTCGTCGCGCATGTCTTCACCCGGTCCGAGGAGGAAGGTGACGACGAGCGCACGTTGACCGTCATCGGCATCCTGTGTCGGGGAGACCCCATGGACGCCAGCCCGCGCCAGATGCGGCCGTTCCAGGCCGAGTTGCGCGTGCGGGTTGATGGGGACGACTGGACGATCGTGAGCGCCACCGTCCATCGCTGAGCATTCGCCGGGAATCGTGCGCTCGTCAGGGAGTCCCGCGTGTCGGGTGGCTCCGGGGATTCCGCCCCGGCCTCGTCCGAGGCCGGGACGTCCCAAGAGACGCAGAGGTTCGACCCTAGTGGAACCAGCTCACGTCGATGTCATCCGAGACGATCAGGCCCGCCGCGTTGAACCCGGGCGTTGCGATCGCCCACTGGCACGGGACGAAAGCGCCCAGGAGAGCGGAGGTGCAGGGGATGGACAGCGGTATGGAGGCCGTTCCGGTTGGCGAGGTAACGGTGGGGAGGAAGAGGTAGGGAGGCCCTCCGTAGGCCACGCATCCAGGCGCCCCGGGAATCGGCAGTGAGGCCGCGGTCGTGCTGAGCGCCAGGATCGCGACGGCGGAGGATGGGGCGTTGGAGAGCGTGATCGCGAAGTCGCGGTTCCCGGGGTGGGGCAGACCGCCAGCGATGCCGATGACGGGCACGAGGCCGGTGGGACCGGCGCAGCCGGCGCCGAAAGGGGACACGCCGGCGGCGAGAGGCTCGAAGAACCGTGCCCGAACGTCGTTCAAGCCACCCCCTGCAGGCCCGGTCTGCCCCATCCAGGTCACGAGACTCGTGTTCCTCTTCCGGTTGGCGGAGGACAGGGTGAGGGGTCGCGATGAGTTGCGGACGTGCTCCTGGTACGTCGTGCCGGGGTTGTCGATGAGGCGATGGTTCGCCGGCACGGATCCGTCCGGGAGCACGCGTGCGCCGTAGACGTCGAGGTTGAACTCGCCCGGTCCGGCCTCGAGGTACGCCACCGTGAACTCGCAGGCGCCGGCACCCACTGCGGGCTGGAAGTGAGCCGTGCCGGCGGCGGGCTGGATGATGATGCCACCTCCCATGGGACCGTTGGTGTCGTACATCTGTCCCCGGATCTCGGCTTCGTCCTGCCACGCGATGAGATAGTGAGCCCCTGAAACGTCCAGGAGACTGGACGCCATCAGGGCGATGTCAGGAGAGATCTCGTCGGAGCCGACGGTGGCGGCGTTCGGAACGGTGCTCAGCGGCTCGATGACCGTGGAGCCGGGGAGGCCCGGGACCGTGCGGAAGGACGTGGTGTAGATGTCAGCATCTCCCGGAGCGGGCGTGGGGAAGAACCGCGCCCAGGTTGCCCGCCAGATCGACCAGGGTGAGGCCCCGACGAGTAACGTCAGCGAGCTCTGGGCGAGGCGAACGTCCCGCACGTTGCCGGACCCCACCGTGGTCAACGTGCGCTCGGACTCGACGGTGACGGCGGCGGCAATGCTCGGATTGGGCCAGTGCAGGGTCCTGTAGTGGAGCGATCTGGGTGAAGTCTCACCGGCCGCCGTGCGGTCCCAGGCCACCAGCATGGGCGGCCCGCCGGCCACGTCCGGGCGGCTGTCCTTGACCCCGAGGGCCGGGGAGGTCACGGCGAAGGTCGATGCAGCCGGGAAGCCGTCGTCAGCGCGGGCGAGCCGAGCCTTGATGCCATAGGTGGTTCCGCCGGCTGCGCTCTCCGACCAGGCGATCAGGAAGCGGTTGTTGGACACGTTGCCGTTTCCGCGGAAGAACGCCACCGAGGGGTCCTTGGCGTCCCGCGACGGGCTGCTCTCGAAGGAGACTGACGAGCTGATGGCCGTGCCGTCCTCGTCGTAGAGCGCGGCGCGGATGTCCGAGTCCGTAGAGAACACGCGCTGCCAGACGACGAGCCAGGTCCTCTGCTCGGGGTCGTGGGCGACGTCGGGGTTCACGTCGTTGAACGACGCCCCCCCCACATTGATGGTGGGCCCGATCGCGGGATCGATGAGGAGCGGGTACGTCGCGCTCTCCAGCAGGTCAGCGGGGACGATGAGCTCGAGGCGGCCGACGCCGTCCCAGGCCGTGGCCAGGAGCACCCGGCGTCCCGAGCGGTCGATCCCGTAAGCCTCTCCGTAGCGGATCGAACGGACCCCTTCGAACGAGAACTCGAGCGCTCCGTGGCGCGGATGGTCGAGGGCCGGAGCCCGTACGTTGCCCAGAACGTCGAACGCGATGACGAGGTCGCCGGATCCGGACGGTTCCGACGCGAACTCGAACGACTGCTCGATCGCATTCACGCCGACTTCGTACCGCTCGACCATGGTCCCGCGCTCGTAGGCGACCTTCAGTCCGTTCGCACTCGGCGGAATGTCGCTCGGATCCAGGGAGGTCATGCCGCTCCGAAACGCCCCCCTGAACTTCAGCTCCAACCGGGGCTTGACCGTCTGGCCGGGTTGCGCCGCGACTTCGAATCGCAGGCCGCTCGCGAGCATGGATGCCGCGTAGGACCGGCCTTCGCCTACGAGGGTTCCGTCCTCGCGGAAGAACAGGCCGGCGGGATACTGAAACGGCGAGGTCGCCCCGGGAATGGGGCTTGCATTGGCAGGAGAGGAGTCAGCCCTCTGAGCAGCAATGGGAGCCCCCAGGGCGAGAATCATCGCGGTCAAGATAACGGTAGGGCGCATGGCAGAGCCTCCTTGGTGCCACGGGGTGGCACCTCCTTGATGTGGAAAGCCGGCGGGCCGGGCTGGTGGGGGGCCGGCACACCCCCCCCAGAGCGGTTCCAGGAAAAACGCACGGGGATTTTCCGAAGGCGCCCGAGAACTTCCTGGGCGGGAGCGCGGACCTCCAGAGCGTGTGAAGCAATCTGCTCCGGATGGGAGCGCGGACCTCCAGGTCCGCTCTGCCGGCGAAG